>CAIWDB010000626.1 GCA_903911305.1 uncultured Methylococcaceae bacterium
CCCCTAGGCAATGGATGGCCGCGTTTGCCGCGCCCAGCCTCATATACTTTCAAATCATTACCTTGCAAGCTTAAAAACCGCTTACCGGCAACTATTTTCAAACCATTATCGGTTGACAAAGCACACAATCCAATAATACGGTCCAAACCTTCCGCCAAATCAGACGCTTTGATTTCGATGAGTTTATTACCTTTGCCTTTATTCAATACGGGTATTTCGCTGAATGGACATACTAGTAATCGTCCTTGCAAAGTAACTACAGCTAAGCGGTCAGTTTTGGGGTTGCCAAACTTTAACGGCAATAATACCTCGGAATGTTCGGGTACGGTCACTAACGCTTTACCCGCCCGATTCTTGGTGGAAAACTCCCCCAACTTGGTCACAAAACCGTAACCCCCGCTGGTGGCAAGCAAATACCAATCCTCATCGGAACCGGCCAACACGGTTTTGAATGTCGCCAATGGAGGCGGATTCAGCCGGCCCGTGAGCGGCTCGCCTTGGCTGCGAGCAGAAGGCAAGTCATGGGCAGAAATGGCATAACTTCGTCCGGTGGAATCAATAAAATAAGCGGGTTGGCTGCTGCGGCCAAGGGCTGCGGCAAGGAAGCCATCGCCGGTACGGTATCCGAGATTGGCGGCGTCGATGTCATGGCCTTTGGCCGAACGCACCCAGCCTTTTTCCGATAAGATGATCGTCAACGGCTCGTTGGGAATCAGCGCAGTTTCGTCCATGGCTTGTGCGCTTTGCCGGATGACAATCGGCGAGCGACGGGCATCGCCATATTTCTCAGCATCTTGTGTCAATTCTTGCTTGACCAGCGCGTGTAGTTTCGCCTTGGAACCTAGGATGCTTTGTAATTTTTGCCGTTCCTTTTCCAATTCGTCTTGCTCGCCGCGTATTTTCATTTCCTCCAATTTGGCGAGATGGCGCAGTTTGGTTTCCAAAATCGCCTCGGTTTGAATGTCCGTCAGCCCAAAGCGGGCCATCAGCACCGGCTTGGGTTCGTCTTCCGTGCGGATGATGCGAATGACCTCGTCTAAATTGAGATAGGCAATCAACAAGCCTTCGAGGATGTGCAAACGCGCTTCGACTTTGGACAGGCGATGCTGCAAGCGACGGGTGACGGTTTGGGTGCGATAAACCAGCCATTCGCTGATAATTTCGCGCAGATTCTTGACCCTTGGCTTGCCGTCCAAACCGATCATGTTCATGTTGACGCGGTAACTTTTTTCCAAGTCGGTGGTGGCGAACAAATGCGACATCAATTGCGCCGGGTCGTTGCGCTTGGACTTGGGCATGATGACCAGCCGGGTTGGGCTTTCATGGTCGGATTCGTCGCGTAAATCTTCCACCATCGGTAACTTCTTCGCATTCATTTGCGCGGCGATTTGCTCCATGATCTTGTTGCCGGACACTTGATAAGGCAATGCGGTAATGATGATGTTGCCGTCTTCCAGCTCATAACGGGCGCGCAGCCGCACCGAACCGTTGCCGGTTTGATACATGCGCAAAATGTCTTCCTTGGCGGTGACAATTTCGGCTTCGGTGGGGAAGTCTGGCGCTTTCACCAGTTCACAGAGTTCTTCCAGCGTCGTTTCGGGTTCGTCAAGTAAGCGTATGCACGCACTGACAACTTCGCGCAAATTGTGCGGGGGTATGTCGGTCGCCATGCCGACCGCAATGCCAGTCGCCCCGTTCAGCAGCAAATTGGGCAACCGGGCCGGCAACAAAGACGGCTCGTCCATTGTGCCATCGAAATTAGGCACCAAATCCACCGTGCCTTGTTCCAATTCTGATAACAGCGTGTTGGCATAGGGCGTCAGCCGGGCTTCAGTGTAGCGCATCGCAGCGAAGGATTTGGGGTCGTCGGGCGAACCCCAGTTGCCTTGCCCGTCAATTAACGGATAACGGTAGGAAAACGGTTGCGCCATAAGCACCATCGCCTCGTAGCAGGCAGAATCGCCATGCGGATGGTATTTGCCCAACACATCGCCGACAGTGCGAGCGGATTTCTTGTGCTTGGACAGCGCCGACAAACCAAGCTCAGACATGGCGTAGACGATGCGCCGCTGCACCGGCTTCAAACC
>CAIWDB010000627.1 GCA_903911305.1 uncultured Methylococcaceae bacterium
CTTGCCTTGCCAGTTGCAGGACTTCTTCCAAGACATTGGTGGCGGGTGGTTGGGGGCGCTCTTCGCCTGACTCCTTCATCAGCTTCATTGCCGCCGCACCCCCCAATTGCCACGCCAACACACTCCAAGGCATTTTCAACCGGGCGACATTGCCTAATGGGTCGCGAACCTCCATGCCCATTTCGGCATCCAAGCGGTCAAACACCACGGCGGCGATGCGCGCCCTAGGCAAAGGGACTTCACAATGCGTCTTGAACTGCTGCACGGCGGGGATTTCAGGCAATGCCTCCGGGTTTTGGCACAGGTGGACAAGGGTAATGAGGGAATGGGTCTTGCCTCCGCCGAACGTCATGTGCAATTGGCGAACCGCCTTTTCCGATTTCCCCGCCAGCCGCCGCATCACATCGCGGGCAAGGTCGCGGAGTTTGGTCGTGGGGTAGGTCAGCGCGAAGAATTCCTTGGGGTCGTGGTAGACCGATGGATGCTTGCCCATCATCACGTCGTACAGATCGGCGGCGAATTGTTTCTGCGACAATTCTTCGTTGCGGATATCCGCCCGGAGGTTTACAACCTTGTGCCAAGCAGAAGGAGTGAGGTTTGATGCGTAGGATTTAGTCATGTTGTTTCCTGATTATCCAGTCCTCTAATTTAAATCTTATAGTCCCCTCCCCCTGGCAGGGGGAGGGTTAGGGTGGGGGTTGAATGCCGATGCCTAAAGCTTGTCCAATCGAACATAGAACCCCATCCAAATTAAGCAATACCTCATTATTCCAAAAACGCAGTACACGAAAACCCTGCTGCGCCAACCAAACAGTCCGCGCCATATCATAATCTGCATTTTCACTATGCTGGCTTCCATCGACTTCGATAATCAAACCAGCTTCGAGACAGACAAAATCGACAATATAAGAACCCAATACATGTTGACGGCGAAAGCGGAACCCGCCGATTTGTTTCCCACGAAGAGACTGCCAAAGTTTGTGTTCTGCATCGGTCATTTCCCGTCGAAGATTCCGTGATCGTTGCAAGGCTATGGGTTCAATTCGAGTGCTTCGTGTCATCAGTTTTTCAACCCCCATCCCAGCCTTCCCCCTTGAAGGGGGAAGGAGCCACAACTCCACATTTCAAAATTCCCTCCCCCTTTTAGGGGGAGGGTTAGGGTGGGGGTTGAATATATCAAAATCCAAGCCCCTCCTGGGCCGCGCTTCCTAAGCCTTTAACATGGTTGGATAAGCGTTCCAACGTGGCGCGCTCGTTGTCACCCGCTGGCGCAAGCTCAATCAGCGCCTGTAACAATTGCACGAAGATACGGCTGCGGCGCAAGCCCCTGGCATCAAGGTATTCATTGACGTGGATGACATCGCCCGCTTGCCACAGGTGCATGAGTTTGTGAATCTGGTCGATGAGCGGCGATGGACGACCGCCCGCCGAATCCTGACCAAGGTTTTTGTGTTTGCGCTTGATCCAAGGATTGAGTTTGAATTGCCCACCGCTGCCAGTCGGTTCGGATGCTTCGCCGTCTTCCTCGTCGGTTTCGGTTTCATCGTCGGCAGTGGACGAGCCGGAACGGACTAACAACTCGTATTGATCGGTCAATTCGCGCTCGGACAATCCGCACGACACCGCATAAAGGATGCATGCGCCCGCCGGGGCATCCTTCATGCCGAAATCGTAGCGGTGCAGCAAATA
>CAIWDB010000628.1 GCA_903911305.1 uncultured Methylococcaceae bacterium
GCCTCCCGCAATCTGGACCGCATTTGAGCAATTTTGTCCAAGGTCAAAGGCTGGCGTTTTTCGTCCCATTCCAAACCGCCTAGGCGCATGGCCAGTTCGTGGCAGGTGCTGACTAAATCGTCGAACACTTCCAATGGATCGTCAACTTGCGGAGGTTGGAAGAATAGCACCACACCGGGGCATTCAAAGTTTTCCATGTCTTTGATGGGGAATGTACCCGGTTCAATCAAGCTGGCAACACTGAACAACGGTATGCGGTACTCGCGGTCGTAGCGGTGATAGATTCCCATGTCCCCGTAGATTAAGCGCAAATCGTCCAAGGCATCACGCAATTGCAAGCCATTGAAAAAACCAGTCTTTGAGACCACACTGATTTGAATCAGGAATGGCGCACCTAAAGGGTCGGTTCTAGGCTGCTCCCTGCGTGGGTGTTCCTGTGCGGGTGATCGGTGGGGAGGTTGTGTTGCAATGGGTTTTTGAGCGGGTGATTTTGGCCTTTCCATAACCAAGTCGATGTCTTCGCCATCCAGTTCATCCAAGGTGATGGGCGGGTCAATGTCTTTTCTGCCCAACTTGCCGCTGTAAAAGCCAGCCTTGGCGGGTTTGGACACGTCGGCATATTCTGGTGGCTCGTCATCGCCTTCCAACTCGTCATATTCGCCGCGCTGGTTGACAAAATCCAACATCTTTTTCTTATAACGTCCCCAAACATACACGCCTAAGATTATGAGTGCGCCGGTGACGGCCAACACCAAACGTAGCGTTTGACTATCCATTCGATCCATTACAATACCTCTACAATGCTGCGAGTTCTATGGCTTCATCGATGTCCACCGCAACGATGCGGGAGACTCCGGGTTCTTTCATGGTTACCCCGGCAAGATGCTGGGCGATTTCCATGGTTGCTTTATTATGCGAAATAAATAGGAATTGTACCTTTTCTGCCATTTCTTTGACTAATTGACCGAAGCGCCCGACATTGGCATCGTCCAGCGGGGCATCCACTTCGTCCAGCAGGCAGAACGGCGCAGGGTTCAATTCAAAAATGGAGAAGACCAAGGCCACCGCCGTCAGCGCCTTTTCCCCGCCGGATAGCAGATGGATGGAACTGTTGCGTTTGCCGGGCGGACGGGCCATGATGGTCACTCCGGTTTCAAGCAAATCTCGCTCGATCATCTCCAAATACGCCTGACCGCCACCAAACAGCTTGGGGAACATCCGCTGTATGCCGTCATTGACGCGATCAAACGTGTCCTTGAAGCGGACACGGCATTCACGGTCTATTTTTTCAATGGCTTGGGTCAGGGTGGTTTGCGAATCTTCCAAATCCTTGCACTGCGCATCCAAGGTTTGTAGGCGCTCGGACTCCTCATTATATTCCTGCATGGCAGTCAAATTAATCGCGCCCAAGCGGTTAATTTCGTCGGCCAACTGAGTCACTCTCTGCTGCCATTCTTTTTCTTCGGCATCTTCGGGAATGCCAGGAATCACCTGTTCGGGGTTGGCTCCAATTTCGTCAAACTGTTCTTGCACCGTCAGTCGCCTCACCTCATTTTCCTGATAATCAAGTTTGGTCTTTTCCAAGCGTTTTTTCAAGGTATCCAAATCCCGTTCCTTGCGCATTTTGGCTTCGCTTACAGAATTCAATTCGGACTCCACCTCGGTCAATTTTTTGCGCGTTTCGTTCAGTTCGCGTTCTACGATGGCACGCTGGTCTTGCAATTCCACCAAAGCCTCCTGTTCTTCGTCCATGGGCGCACCCGCTTCATCCATTCGTCTAGCCAATTCCGCCAAGCGTTCGCCCGACTGAAGGTATTGCCCTTCGGCCCGTTCCACATGCTTGAGCGTCAGTGTTTCGGTGGATTTTAGTGTATCCACCCGGCTTTTAAATTTTTGCACAAGGTCTCGGGCCTGACGCAGTGCGGTTTCCGCGTTGGACGAGCGGTGTTCCAATTCTTGTTGACGAAGGCTTAATGCTTGGGTGCGTTGTTCCAATTCAGCCATGCCTTGCCCGGCGCGATGCAATAGGGCGTTGGATTCGGCGGTTTCCTCTGCATTGTGTTGCAGACTTTCCTCCAAATCCTCCATTTCCGCTTCAAGTTGGCTCAACCGTTTGTTAGCTTGTTCAAATCGAGCGGATAAGGCGCTAATTTTGGACTTCAAACCGGTGATGTCACCGGCTAAACGATTGGCTTCCGATTGGCGCTGCTCGCGTTCAGATTCAGCCTGACGGGCTGCTTCTTCGGCCAAACTCAAACCTTGTTCAAGTTCGCCGACCAGCGTGTGCAATTCGTCACGATGCGTTTTCAATTCACGTAACTCGCGTTCGCGTTTCAGCACACCGGCCTTGGCATCGTCAGGTTTCTTCATCACCAGCCAACCCGGACCCATCCAAGCCCCGTCAGGTGTCACCACCGACTCATGTTCTTCCAGCCTTCTGCATAACTCCTTGCCTTCCTCTAAATTGCTGGCTCGATAAATGCCGCCTAACAAGGGATTCAAATTCCAAGAGGATTGGATGCAATCCAGCAATCTTTCACCGTCGATCCCGGTGGCAGCGATGCCTGAACGTCGCTTTTCAAAGAAAGCCATGGATTCGGGATGCTTTCCACCGTTCAGCATGGGCAAGTAATGCGTGGTGTCTTCGACGCAGACCGCCTCCAAATGCAGCCCAAGCACATTTTCCACTGCCGACTCCCATCCAGGACTCACTTCAAGATGTTCGGCCAGACGGCTGGCATCATGCAAAGCGGCATCGCTCAGCCATTGCTTGAGCGCGGTTCTATCCTTGCCCATGGCATGTTGTTGCAACAATTCCAAGGAACTGATTTTACCCTGACTCGTGTGCAACTGCGCCCGTTTTTTGTTCAAGTCTTCTTGACAGGTTTTAGCCAGTGTACGCTGTTCTCGGACGATGGTTTGTAAGGTTTCCAAGCGGGTCAACCCCTCCTGCTGATCGTCCTCGGCCAGGATTAACATCTCTTGCAAGCCCTCAAGCTCCGAGTCGCGCAAGCTATCTTCGATTTCAGTGCGTTCCTTGCCCAAACGCTCCCTCCTGATTTGTAATTGGCGGCTTTGGTCTTCCATTTGACGAATGCGGGCGCGCTCCACATCAGCCTGTGATTTGAGCATCGCCAATTCACCTCGGAATGCATCCCTCTCGGCCCGCCAAGCCTTCAAAGCCTGTTCCGCTTCCTGCCGTTCGGTTGCAGCTTCGACTTCAGCCTGTTCTGCCTGGGTGATCTCGGCTTGCAGATTCAGCAACTCTTCGCGAACATCGTCAATTTGTTCGCGATCATGGGCCAATTGACTCTGTGCTTGGGTTTGTTCGGCTTTCAAGCGCTCCCTCTCCCGTTGCAAGCCATCACGGGTTTGATGGGCATGTTTGATGGCTTGGTCGAGTCGGCTAATCTCCGAGCCAACTTCATAAAACCGGCCTTGCCTTTCATTCAAGGTTTTTTGCAATTTTTCCCGTTTCTCCCGTGTGTCCGCTTCCTTGGCGACGAGCGTGTTTTCCTCGCTGACCAATTCCCTGTATTTCATCTCGCATTCCAGCAACACGGTTTGATGCTGTTTCAGCAGTTCATCGTATTTGCGCCAGCGCAAACCCAACAGTTGCAAACGATAAAGGCGTTCTTCTTCTTTAAGTGCAGTGTATTTTTCCGCTTTTTTCGCCTGTCTCTGCAAGTTGGCGATGTGCTTTGCCACCTCGTCGATCACGTCTTGCAGGCGCTCCAAGTTTTCTTGGGTATGCCTCATGCGGATTTCGGTCTCGTTGCGGCGCTCCTTGTATTTGGAAATGCCGGCCGCTTCTTCGATCACTTGCCGCAATTCGTCAGGTTTGGCTTCGATCAAACGGGAAATGGTGCCTTGCTCAATGATGGCATAGCTTCTCGCACCCAGGCCAGTTCCCAAGAATATGTCGGTGATGTCCTTGCGGCGGCAACGCGAGCCGTTAAGCAAATAAGCCGACACGCCGTCGCGGGTGACTTGGCGTTTGATGGAAATTTCACGGTATTGGGAATATTCCCCCGGCGCAGAGCCGTCGGCATTGTCGAACACCAACTCCACCGATGCCACGCTGACCGGCTTGCGGGTGGATGAACCATTGAAAATGACATCGGCCATGGATTCACCGCGCAAGTGTTTAGCCGAACTTTCGCCCATCACCCAACGCACCGCGTCGATGATGTTGGATTTTCCGCAACCATTAGGGCCAACCACGCCAACCAAGTTTCCCGGCAAAGGGATGGAGGTCGGGTCGACAAACGACTTGAAGCCGGCGAGCTTTATTTTATCCAGACGCATTTATTCGGCGCAGACCAAGCCCGCCGGATTGACGGAAAGGGAAAACAGGGATGATAGGGATGGCAATGGCAAGAGAACGACTGGTTTGGGCAGGAACGAAGCTTTATTATAACGGACTAATCGCCTTCAGCCTAAACCGAAAAAAAACCAATATGACTACAACCCCTAGTAAAGCACTTGAAACCTTTGCCAACCCGCAACCCGGCAGAAATTACACCATCCGCATTGGTGCGCCGGAATTCACCTGTTTATGCCCAAAAACCGGGCAACCTGACTTTGCCACTTTTTTGATCGAGTATGTTCCTGACCTGTTGTGTGTGGAATTGAAGTCACTCAAATTATATTTTTGGTCTTACCGTGACTTAGGCGCTTTCCACGAAGCCGTCACCAACCAAGTCTTAGACGATTTAGTCGCCGCCACCACCCCCAATTTCATGCGGATCACGGCAAAATTTAATGTTCGTGGGGGCATTTACACCACGGTGGTAGTTGAGCACCGCAAAAAAAACTGGATTGCACCGGAGGTGGTGGTGTTGCCTTGATCTGGTTTGTGCCATTGATGCATTGGATTAAAGCAACAAGGTATTGTCAGGCTGAACATCAGGAAATCGTTTAAAATCGTTTTTCTCCGAGTAAACAGTTCAAATTAATGACTGGTGTTACGCATGGAAGTAACAGTTGCTAATTTTCTAGCGAAACCGGAGCGTCAAAGCTTGCTTTGACAGGCGAAGTAAGCTTCGCACTTTAAACTCAAGTCAAAGCAAACCCTTCGACTTCGCTCAGGACAGGCTTTGACGCTCCGATCCTAGGCAACTGTGTAACATCAGCCAATAAAAAAACCTGGAAACCATGGACAAAACAAACTTGCTGCAAGAAACCGTCGAACACATTGATGTGGCCTCTTTTAATTCGACACCCATCATCAATGCCATGCGCAAAATGGCTTTTTCATCCAAAGAAACCGCGTCAGCGGCGGATATATTTCTTCGCATGATACAAGATGATGGCTGCACGAACATATTGACCCTAGCTGGCAGCACCAGCGCGGCAGGCTGTATGCAGGTGTATGTCGATATGGTCAAATACGGCATGATTGATGTCATCGTGGCAACTGGCGCATCCATTGTGGATATGGATTTTTTTGAAGCCCTGGGTTTTAAACATTATCAGGGGACGTCACATGTGGATGACCAAAAACTCAGAGAACTCTACATTGACCGGATTTACGACGTGTATATCGACGAGGAAGAATTACAGCGTTGCGATATGGCGGTGAAACTGATCGCCGATAGTTTGCCGCCCCGGCCTTATTCTTCCAGGGAGTTCATTCAAGCCATGGGCAAATACCTGACGACCCATTCCGTCAAACACAATTCGCTAGTTCAAATTGCCTATGAAAGGGCTGTGCCTATTTTTTGCCCTGCCTTCACCGATAGTAGCGCTGGATTTGGTTTGGTCAAACATCAAACGGAGAATCCAAAAAGCCATATCACCCTTGACTCCATCCAAGACTTTTCGGAACTGACCAAAATCAAAATTGCCGCCGAAACGACTGGCTTATTTATGATTGGCGGAGGAGTCCCCAAAAATTTTGCTCAAGACACCGTTATCTGTGCCGAAATGCTCGGTCATGAAGTCCCCAAGCATCAATATGCTGTGCAAATCACTGTGGCCGATGTACGTGACGGGGCATGCTCAAGCTCCACCCTGAAAGAAGCCGCCTCATGGGGCAAGGTGGACACGACCTATGAGCAAATGGTTTACGCCGAAGTCACCACCGTATTGCCCCTAATTGTCAGCCATGCCTATCACGAAGGAAGCTGGCGTAAACGAGCGCCAAAAGCCTGGAGCCGGTATTTGGGGGGATGAAAAAGCCTATCAACTAGGCAGGGCAATCGCATGAAGCGATTGCTTGGTGGGTAAAGCGCCGTCATTTTGGCAAGGATGCCAAAATCCATCGTCCAAGGACGGCAAACTCTCCCAACGGACCATAGGTATCTACACAACTTGCAAACTATTGTTTTTACTCCCCTCCCCCTCGCAGGGGGAGGGGCTGGGGGAGAGGGTCTTGGGATGGTTGGTAAGACGACAAGCTATTTATCATCAACCCAGTACCCCTCTCCCTAAATCCCTCCCCCCAAGGGGGGAGGGACTTGTGTAGATACCTATGCCAACGGACGAGGGTTTGGGGCATCCCTGCAATCTGGATGCATGAGGCACATCCCTGTCCCTCACCCTTCGGGCAGCAAAGCTGTGCAAATCGGCAATCCTGCCGATTTGTCCGGCAATCCATGCCGGAATGACGAGGTTCTAGCCTTCATGCGATTGCCCTGATCAACCAGGCTTGTCCACTTTCAGTTTATGGCGAAGATACAGTTCCTCAACTTGTTTCCTAGCCCAAGGTGTAGTCCTTAAGAATTTTAAACTGGATTTAATGCTAGGGTCTTGGTTGAAACATTTGATCTTGATGTCTTGGCCCAGTTTTTCCCAGCCGTAATACTCGACCAGTTGGGTCAAAATAGTTTCTAAAGTCAAGCCGTGGAGAGGATTGTTGGTTTGGGGGTGGGTCATGGGTTACCCCTGTAATTATGGTTAATCAATGGTTTAATATACTTCCTGATTAGCAAGATTCTTAAGCTAAAGCCAAGGCCCTCGTCATACCGGCATGGATGCCGGTATCCAGGCCATGGATGGTAGCTTGTAAGTTGTACATGTGCTTCATTATGGGCAGTTTAGCACGTCAAAGTTTGCCTTTACTGGACGTTAGATTGGCTCACCACATCCCTGTTCAGGTATATCTTTAATTGCGGTTGAAATATCAATTGTGGTTTTCAATTGTCATAAAAACATCCCAACTCATGGCTTATCAGGTTTTTCTTTAAGCATTTCCAAGCTTTCCGCTATTGTCCACGGGCGGGGTTCTTGAATGGCGACTTCTTCCAGCAAGCGTAGGGACTTTTCGCCTATCACACTGGCAATAGCGGAGCGATCAATATTAGCGGCGGTACAGATGGCATGCCATATTCTGAAATTTAACCAAATAACGTAGTTTTCTTTATTCTTATATCCTAATAAGAGGCATGAATAAATATTAAAACCTATATTACTTAAAAATATAATAAATACCAACAAATATGTTATATACCATTGCTTATTGATTAAAAATGCCAGAAAAAAAAGATTGGTTGATTGCGTTAAGTAATAGCTAATAACAAATAAAGAAACAATAAACCCATAGCATCCGTATAAAATGGATTTTATAAGGCGGCTATAATCATTAGATAATGTAAAAAGATGATCAACTATTCTGCTATATACCATAGAAAAATACAACATGAATTGACTGTTTTTTGTGTATGATACGCATACCAAACAAAATTTACATAAAAAGCCAATTAATATCATAGTAATGCTATCTTGTTTAAATAATAGATAAAATATAAGTTTAGCTGCTTTTTTCTGATCATCCGCTTTCTCAGCAATCCACTCCACCGCGAATGCCATCACTTCTTGCTGTTCGACCACGTGCCACATTTTCAAACCCAGCTTGTTGACCAAGGAACTCATGGCTTTTTCCTCAGTAGCATCCAGTTCTTTGCGCAAACTCCATTGGGCGAAGACTTTAGCGGCTAAGAACTCCATGAATGACTTATGGCCGAATTTGAAACTGCCGCTACGGGTAACATCTTCCACTAATAGACCACAGGCACGAATATCGGTCAGGATAGTTTGAGCTTCTAAGGGTTTTTTGACCAAATCGTAACGTTGGCGCAAGGGCTTGCGGGTTTCGCCCGATTGCGCATCCATCAAAGAAACCGCTTCGGGAATGGCATCAATCAGCAAACGGGCCACTGATTCCAATTCACGGTTACTGATTTGGTTAGGCAGATCATGAATTAACATGTAAGTGGCGATGCCCTCCATGAAATACGCCCGCTCACGGGAATTCAGTGCCATAAACGCGGGCTTGGCCTTGCCCGCAGTAGGCGGGGTGAAGTCGAACTTTTGACCCTTGCCACCTTGCCGTTCCAAACTGTGGCGGACGAAACGATCCATGACCAAGGCAGAGTTAATCCGCTCCCCGTATTGGGCTAAATTCTCCGAATTCCATAAAATGCTCACCACATGCAGCATGGATGGACGCGATACGATGTCATAGAAACGCTCGTTTTCTTCAGCCAAAGAGATTATCCCTTCACGAGTATCCGCATCTAGATTGCGCAGACTGTTTTCCATTTCTTCAAATCCGAAAGGGGCCATGTGTATGGCTTGGCAATAAGGCCGCTCCAAACTAGGGTATTGAATGCCCAAGGCGGATTTTAATTCGGCATCGTCCAAGAAATAATTGGGCCGTCCCGTCACCATGATCTTGGCTTTTCGGTAACTTAGTCCCCACATGATTTTGAAATGCTCGATGCGCGCATGGCTATCACCGGATAAATCCATTTCGTCAAAGCCTTCAAAGATTAATAGCAACCGACCAGCTATGAGTAATTTGATCAAAGCACGGGTGTCAATGCCGTAACGCCCCGCCCAGGTGGATAATAATTCATCTTCGCGTAAGTTACGTGGACTCTTGCCGCGCAATTCCAGCAAAATGGGGATGCGAGCTGGGCTTGAGTTTTGTTGAATCCGCTGCATCAAGTGGTAGCTGAGCATCAAGGAAGCCGTACTCTTGCCTTGACCATACTCACCGAGCAAGGCAATCTGACGACGACTCGATTCTTGCAGCCAGTGGTTTAAATAAGCTTCCAAATCGGGTTGCTCTTCGCCTTCCTTATCAAACTTATAACGGGAGACGGTGTAAACCTTATCCAAAGTCAGTTTGCAGCCAGTCAACTCGTCCTGTTCAACCCGTTTGCGTAGATCGCGAAAATAGTCATCAAAATTCACCAAACCATCCAGCAAGCGGGATTCGCTGACGGTGCGCGATGGATACCGATCAAACTGACCTGGTTGGTCGATGTCGCCGTCTTTAACTGCGAAGATGAATTGCAAACCTTTGCCATCACGCCCATGATGACGTTGCACTTTTTCAGCATATTTGACTAAAGCTTGAAACTGGTTGGATTTTTCTTCGGGGCTTGCTGGCAATGGTTCGGATTTGACTCCGGTGATACCCCATTGCAATTTATTAAGCCCTTCATCGGTGAACCCACTGCGCAAATCTACCCACGTCACATTTTTGAGGAACAGAGGCAGTTCTGGTTCTGTAGGCGCATTGGGGAGCAGGACGGGAATCACTGGCAATTTGCGCTCGACTAATTCCATCAGGCAAGCTCGCATTTCTTGGTCTTCCCATGGGCCAAGGCCACTGTCGCCAATCAAAACGACTGCGGCGTTCGTTGTTTGGATAATGGTTTCCAATGGTTTCATCCATGGATGCCCCGGTACGAGTTGTTCCTCATCCAGCCAAACTCGTAAGTTACGCGACTTTAAAGCTTGGGCCAACTCCCGCACGAGGGTTTTGTCTTGGCTGTTGTGGCTTAGAAATACATCGAAAGTATTGCCTGTGAGGGATGGATTGACCTGTTCAGTTAAAGGCATTTTGCTGGTGCTTGCCTGAAACGCCGCCATGTCGGTTTGGCGGTCATAACAGGCCAGCACCACCGTGTCCCCCGTGCCTTTGTGTGTGCCGATCCAACAACGGGCTTGGTCATGCCATCCATCGTCGGGAAACTCATATTGACGATTGGATAATTGCAGCAAATCCCTAGCTTGTTGATGCCA
>CAIWDB010000629.1 GCA_903911305.1 uncultured Methylococcaceae bacterium
ATTGAACATGATGCCATTGCAAGCATACATGGAGTAAGCTTCGCGATAATTGACCGTGATCCAAAAGGCGTAAAGCTTGGCGACTGCATAGGGTGAGCGAGGGTAGAAGGGCGTGGTTTCCTTCTGCGGGGTTTCTTGCACTAGGCCGAAAAGCTCCGAAGTTGAAGCTTGATAGAAGCGGGTTTTCTTTTCCAGTCCAAGAATGCGGATGGCTTCCAGAATCCGCAAAGTGCCAAGAGCATCGGAGTTTGCAGTATATTCAGGCACTTCAAATGAAACAGCCACATGGCTTTGGGCGGCAAGGTTATAGATTTCGTCCGGTTTGACCTGCTGAATAATGCGGATCAGGTTGGAAGAGTCGGTCAAATCACCGTGATGCAAAAAGAAACGGACACCCTCTTCATGGGTATCTCGATACAAGTGGTCAATTCGGGCTGTATTAAATAACGATGCACGACGCTTAATGCCATGGACAATATAACCTTTCTCAAGCAAGAACTCAGCTAAATAAGCACCGTCTTGGCCCGTAATTCCGGTAATTAATGCGGTTTTGGTCATAAGGTATTTGCCATCATTCTGTCTCGCTGCTGAATTTCAGAGTCATAACTTACACGTTTTGATGCAACCACTCATCCAACATTAACAACACCCATATTGCATCGGGCCTGTCGCCATGGGCAATCCGTTTGATTTGTTTGGGGTTGAACAAATTGTTTAAAGATGAATTCGGGCTGCAAAGCCGATTTTCAATATACCCAGCCCAACAATCACCATCTTTGAACCATTTCACAACTGGAATAGAGAACCCCATTTTACGCCGATAAATAAATTCCTTGGGATAATGGCGTTCCATCAAGCGTTTTAGCAGTGATTTGCCAATCCTATTCCCTTGGTCGTCATGTTTCATATTCATTTCTGGAGGCATTGTGGCAATCAATTCGGCTATTTTTACATCGACAATAGGTGTCCGAACTTCCAGGCTATTCATCATGCTGGCAATATCGACTTTGGTGAGTATACAGTTTGGTAAATAGGTTTGAAAGTCGGTATATTGGGCTTGTTGTAACGGTTCATAATCGGTGGCGTTATTGAAAGACTGCTGCATGATGTCAGCAATTTCATTACAGTTGCTATGATATTCCTCACGCCATAGGGTGTTCCTTAGGTAATAGGGAAGAATGCCCATCATTTTTTGCCATCCCTCTGGCCCAGATATCCGCTTTGGATATCGTTTCGGTCTTAGCTGATGCATAATAGGATAAATCATTTTCTCCCATAATGGTCGGTTTTCCTCATCCAACCATTGTGCCCAACGTATATATGAGTTGTAGCCTAAGAAGCTTTCGTCTCCACCATCCCCAGACAATACCATTTTGACATGTTGCCGGGCAAGTTTAGACACATAGTAGGTGGGTAATGCAGAACTGTCACCAAAGGGTTCTCCATAATGTTGCACCAAACGCGGCAGCATTTCCTCTAGGCTTTCCGGCTGGATGATTTGAGTATGGTGTTCGGTATGCCATTTGTCAGATACCAGCTTGGCATACTCCAGTTCATTATAGGATTTTTCAGTAAACCCAATACTAAAGGTTTTCACTGGTTGCTCCATCAAACCGCTCATATAACCAACGACCGCACTAGAGTCAATTCCACCCGATAGAAATGCGCCAAAGGGTACGTCGGCAACCAAATGCGCATTGACAGAACTTTTCAATGCCGCATCCAATATCTCCAGCCAATCACTTTCAGTTTTTCCATGGTCAGGTTTAAATTTTAAATGCCAATATTCTTGTGGGCCTTTGTTAACACCATTAAGATCAATTGTTATGCAGTGAGCGGGAGGGAGTTTTTTGATACTCTTGAAGATGGTGTGGGGTGCAGGAATGTATTGTAGGCAAAGGTATTCGTCAATTGCCCTTAGGTCGAGTTCACGGTTAACGGCAGGAAGGCAACGAAAAGCCTGTAGTTCCGAAGCAAATGCAAAGCGATTTTTGTCGTGTAAATAATAAAGTGGTTTTATTCCTAGTTGGTCACGTGCAATAAAGATTTTATTTTGAGGGATATCGCAAATGGCAAACGCAAACATTCCCCGCAGTTTGTTCAGGCATTGCTCGCCCCATTCTTGGTAGGCATAAAGTAAAACCTCCGTATCTGAGTGGGTTCTAAAATAATACCCTATGGACGAAAGCTCAAGTCGAAGTTCGCGATAATTATAGATTTCGCCATTGAAGCTGATACATAGTTTCTCATCGGCACTTAGCAAGGGTTGTTGCCCTTGGGAGGGATCAATAATGGCTAGGCGGCGATGACCTAGCGCGATATTTCCATGCTGCCATATACCAGAGCCATCTGGGCCACGATGGACAAGCAAGTCCATCATAGCAGATACATCAACACCAGGGTCGTTGTTGTCAAATGAAATTAAACCAGCGATGCCACACATGCAATTTAGCCTTTAAGATTTTGCTTAATTTACTTCGATAACATTAAATAATGGATTTTGATGCCTTAGATTACATCGGCAAAATGTTGCTCTACCTTTTGAAAATACCATAATCCACTAATAAACAACAAGAAGGCAACCGCCAAAGAAATTCTGAAACTTGGCCAATGGATCATCACGGTATTATCCAACAGGCTCCAGCGAAAGCCATCAATGACGCCCACCATCGGGTTCAATGCATAGACAAGCCGCCACTCCTCGGGGACTAGGTTGCTGCTAAAACCGACCGGGGAGATGTATAGTCCGAGTTGGAGGATAAACGGGACGACATATCGAAAATCCCGGTAACTGACATTGAGCGCTGCCAACCATAAACCCGTCCCAATCGAAACCAGTGATGCCTGAATAAAGAATAACGGTAACCATGCCAACTTGACGGTTGGTGTGAATTTCAAGAATGCCATCAATAGGAATAAAATGGACAAGGAAATAAGAAAATCCACTGCATTGACGAATAACGTACTGACTGGAATGATGACTCTAGGGAAATAGACTTTGCTAATCATGTTGGCGCTATTGATCAACGATTGACTGCTTTCCTGAAGAGTGGATGAGAAAAAATACCAGGGGAGCATTGCAGCAAAAACGAGTATTGGGTAGGGCGCGCCTCCTTCCGTAGGCAATTTGGCTATTCGGCTAAACAGGACTGTAAATACAATCATGGTAAGAAGCGGACGTATCACCGCCCAAGCCACACCGATTATTGTTTGCTTGTAGCGCACCTTGAAATCGCGCCAAGCCAAAAAATAGAAGAGGTCACGATATTCCCACAACTCCCACCAGAACACACGGGCTGATTTTTCACTGGTGATGATGGTTTCGTGTTGTGTGTTCACTGTTTGATGTTTATTTCATTCGCAATGATAAAATTTTCCACATATTGTCGAAACGCTTTCATTGTCTTATTGCGTCCATCCAGCATGCTTTGGTGAACTATGCTAGGAACCAAGTATTTGAGATCAAATTGAGGGAATAAACGGCTTATGTTGCTATGATGGTAAACTCCTTGCTCCAATAGCATAATATCAAGTGTCTGCCCATCAAATCGCCACAATTCAGCGATGCCTAATCCTGAATAGTTGCTAAAGGGTGTGCGAGAGGTTAGGTCGATTTCAACCGCCAAGTCTGGGGGAGGATCAGTGTTTAAGTCCAACCGCTTTTTGCCGCGAATTTCGGATTCATATTGAATGTAAAAGCATTCGTCAGGTTCCACAGCTTGTAAGACTCGATCATTCTTGAGTGTGGTTGACCCTAATGCGCGAAATTCCAAATTTAGCTCTTCAAGCAGAATTTCGATGATGTTGCGGATTATGGATTTGTAATCTTCGTGAGCGGCGAGCGGCGACATGATTTCCAAATTACCAATGTAATAGGCATACCGGGTTGCACGGTGTTCGCCAGCCTCTTCCAGCAAAGATTCAAAATGCTGCCAATCAATGTCACGTAGGATGACTTGATGCCCAGGAGGGACATTGATTTGGCTGAACTGTAATTGCATGGTCTTGGGCTTTAATGTTGTTGGCTGACTAGCCATTTCTCCAAATCTTCAGCGCGGGTGAAATCCAACAAAGCTTCTGCCAAGGATTCGACCTGTTCTAAGTTGAGGGCGTGTAGACGAAGGGCTTGGTCTGCGGATAGTGGCCCGATGCGCCGAGCCAATTGACGCATAACCAAGGCGCAAGCTTCTTCCAGTTTGCCTTCGCCAAAAACGTCTTGATAAAATCGCGTTTGTTTGAGATCGCTATA
>CAIWDB010000630.1 GCA_903911305.1 uncultured Methylococcaceae bacterium
CCTACAGACACGCCAGTGACAGTGCTGCCGGAAACCGTGCAGACACCCGTAGTCTGGGAGGAAAATGTCACCGGGTTGCCGGACGCGCCGCCAGTCGCCTTAACCATGCCAGTGCCGCCGAAAACGACCAACGGGGCAGTACCAAAGATGATCGTCTGTTTGCCCTTGTCAACGGTGAAGGTCTGCGTGGCTTGGGTCGCGGCGTTGTAGTTGGCGTTGCCCGCTTGGTTGGCGGCGATGGTGCAAGCACCTACAGACACGCCAGTGACAGTACTGCCGGAAACCGTGCAGACGCCAGGTGTCGTCGAACTGAACGTCACCGGGTTGCCGGATGCGCCGCCAGTTGCCGTAACCGTGCCAGTGCCGCCGACAATGACAGTTGGTACAGTACCAAAGGTGATTGTCTGGTTGATGGTAGGCGTAGCTACAAAGCTATTGACGAGGCCCGTTGGGTTACTGTAAGTTCCCACTACCTGTCCGCTATTATTTATGCCGTAGGCCGAAGTATAGGTCCAAGTACCATTTGCCTTGGGAACGTCGAGGGTGGTGTAGGTGCCTCCGCTATAGACAAAGCCGTGGGTGGATGTACCATCTGAGAAAGTTCCCGCTACTTGTCCGCTATTGTTGATGCCATAAGCATTAGTTGAGCTTGCGTTGGGAACGTCGAGTGTGGTGTAGGTTCCTCCGCTGTAGACAAAACCATGCCCCCCCGTGCCATCTGAAAATGATCCTGTTATCTGTCCACTGTCGTTGATACCTCGGGCAATAGTTGATATTGCGTTGGGAGCGTCGAGTGTAGTGTAGATACCCCCACTGTAGATGAAACCATGGTATGTTGTCCCTGTTAGAAATTTTCCTACAACTTGTCCACTACCATTGATGCCGTAGGCCCAAGTAGCATCTGCATTGGGAACGCTTAAAGTAGTGTAGGTGTCGCTGCTATAGAAAAAACCACGGGTTTTGCCGTAGTAGAACCCAACTATCTGTCCGTTATTATTAATCCCTTGGGCCCAAGTTTGAAGTGCTCCTGGAAACCGAACGATTTTTGTATAGGTTAGATTGTTGTAATTGTATATGAAACCAACGGTATTATTATACCACAACTCTCCGACCACTTGTCCACTGTCATTGATACCATAGGCAAAAGCACTGGTAGATGGTGCGTAGTTATTACCGAATATGGTGTAGGTATAATTTGCGGCTTTTGTAATAGTAGATAGTAATAATAGACCACACAGAAATATGATAGTGTAAAATTTTATTTTCATTTTATACCAATTTTTTTTCTAAATATTCACAAATTTATTTTTTTGTATCCAAAAAAAAGATAGCTGTATTAAATTATAGTGCAATTCGACAAAATGAACGCACTACTATCATCCCAAGCTGGGCCCTTCCCGCTCGATTTGCCATTGCTTCTGCGGTTGCTCACGGCCTTCCAGCCGTTCCCACTGCTGCCGGTACTTGCCTAGGCCGGCGGCTTGGCGGTCGCCGTCCGCGCCAAATGCATAGCGGGCGGTGCGCTTGGCATAATCGTCCCAGTCGCGGCCTTCCTGCTTCTCGCGTAGGGTCTGGGCTAACTGGCGCAAGGCTCCCTCGATGTCGGCCTGACTGTGACCGGTGACGCGCATCCGCACGGCGACCATGGCATCCACTCGGGACAAATCGACCTTGCCGCCCTGCTGGCGTTGCAACACGTCTTGGCTGTGGCGTTGGTAGGCATCAAGGGCGCTACCGGTGACCACTGCAAGCTGGATGGTGGCGCGGGGTGTGCGTTCCTTGTGCTGTGGGCCTTGGCTGGCCAGCCGTTGGTATTCCGCGTCGACCCGGCTGGACAGGGCTAGGGTTTTGATGCACTCCCGCCGCTCGGCTTTGAGCAATGTCACTTCCGGGTAGCTGCTGTCTTCCCGCTGGTGTTTGGGCTTGCGGTTTTCGTAGCCGGGGGCGCGGTGCGGGTGGATGGCCCCGGATAGCTTGGGGTCGCCGTATGCTTTGTTGAGGTATTCGGCCAGCCGGTTGCCTACGTCCCTGTCGTGGGGCGTTCCTAGCTTCCGCAGGGTGATGACCGCCTGATAGTTGCCGGGGCTGCTTTCCAGCACCGTAGCGGGCTGGTAGCCGTCTTGGATAAGCCGTTCCAGCTTGCCCCGGTCCATGTCGTCGATCAGGATATGGTGCTTGGTGTCGGATAGCGGGGTGTAATAAAGATTTTCTCCTCTTCGCTGTAGTCGCTGCATCTCCGGGGTTCGCTGTTCGATCTCTTGCGGGGTGAAGCCCTTGGTTTCGCCGTTCTGCTTGTCGAGGATGAAGGTTTGCTTGGTGCCGTCGGTGTGCAGCTTGATCGAGGTTACGCGGTATCGTTCCGCGTTGACTGCCTCATGGTATTTTTCAAATTGGCTTAGCGGATTCGTGTTATTTTTCGTGCTGTTTTCGCGTAGGCGAAAATCTTTTTCTTGCATCCTCTCTTGTCGCTCTTGTTGAATCTTTTGTCGTTCCTTGTGGATGCTGTCTTGTAGCTCTGGATTGCTGATTTTGAAGCCGTGTTCCGCCGCTAGGCTTACGCATAGGGCTTTGTATTCGTCATTGCCGGTGACTTTGAAGCTTCCCCATTTCTGCGCGGACAATTGCAGGGCGGCAAGCACGGTGTCGCGGCTGCGCCAGTCGTGGATATCAATCTCTCTGCCCTTGTCCACGAAAGACACACCCCGCCAAGTTTCATCTTTGCGGGTGTAATGCACTTCCTGCCCGTGGATTTCAGGCGTGTAGGCGCGGATGTCTCTCGGGGTTGGCGGCTCGGTTTTAATAATATCCGTTTTGTCGCCCTCGATGCGTTGGGGTTCGCTGGCACGGTAGCGCCACTGGTCGGCAAGTTCGGGGTTGTGCTGTTGCCGCTGCCATTGTTCGAGGTCGGGATAAGGCCGGTATTGCTGTTGTAGTTGTTTGCGCTCTTTGTTGTGCTTCTCTTGGAGTTCAGCCTTCTTTGCGGCCTGTTCTGCCGCCATTACGCTTTTCAGGCCGTTGAGCACATGGCCTTCGCCTTTCCATTTGCGGACGAGGATTTCATCACGCTGCGCCTTTTGTTCTTTGGCTAGGCGTTGGCGTTCTGCGTCGTGTTTTTTTCGCTGTTCAAGTGTGGCCTTTTCCTTGGCGGCATAGTGGGCCTTCCTGCCGGTGATGTAAATCTCCCATCCCTGCATGTTGGCCTTGATCGGTTCGGGCTTGCGCCCTATCCGCTCGGCTGTTGCCTGTTGCTGTTGTAGATGCTGTGGCGGCGGTTCGTAGACGCCAAGCCGTTTTTGCAGTTTGCCTAGGCTGGCCTCGCGGTCGGCGCTGGATGCCTTCACGCCAATGTCGCCGACAAACAGGGTTGCCCCGCTGCCGGTCTTTTCGTACCGCATGCCTTGTTCGGCAAGCTGGCGGTGTAGTTCCCGCCAACTGGTGGCCTTCTTGATAATCGGCGCGGCTTGCTCGATGGCGATGCGCTCGGCGGATTTCTCTCCGGTACGCTGTTCCATGTCGCGACGTGGCTGGCTTGGTTGCCGGGGTTTTTCATGCGTTTGTTGTTCTCTGCCAAGTTCGCCGTTTTCCAATAGAGCATAACGCCCGTTCTGTTCGCGCTGCCAGCCTTGGGCGTGTTCGATTCTGGCTATCGCCTTGTGTGCGGCTTCGATGTCAAAGCCTTTGTTGGGCATGATGACTTTAAGGCTTTCGGGGTGTACCCGGTTGACGGCTAGGTGAAGGTGGATGTTGTCGGTGTCCTTGTGCAAGGCGTAGATGGCTTGATGGTCTTTTAGCCCAAGTTCGTCAAGGAAGATATTCACTGCTTCCTCGACCTGTGCGGGGCTGGGCTGTTCGCCTTCATGCCAACTCATGACGTAATGGGCTACCGGGTTCCGGCTTCTGACCGCCTCGCTTGCCAGTGCGACCATTTCGGCCTGTTGGCTTTTGTGGTCGTCGCACAGAAAGCCGCGCCCGTTGGCGTACAGGACTTTTTCCTCGGGGTTGGTCTGCTGAGGGTCGCGGATGTAGTCGGTGAGGTCTTTGATATGGGAGGCTTTGCTTTTGACCATTTTGGCATTGGCTTTGATCTTTTTGACGATCATGGTTTACGCCTTGCTGCTGAGCTTCTGGATGTAAACGCGAAGCTCGGCAATCGCCGAGGCGGTGGCTTGGCTGTACGCGCCGGCACTCTGGTTGTGGATGTGTTTGAGCAGTCCGCCAAGCCTCCGCAATTCCTTGAGCATTACCGCGTCTGCATTGGCAATGATCGGCCTTCCGAAGTAGCGGCGGCGAACCAGTTCGGACATGCTTAGTCCGGCGAGGTCGGCATCTTCCTTGAGGGCGGCTTTCTCGGCTGAGGTAAGCCGCACGTTGATCACCGCGTCGAGCGGTTCAATGCCTTGTGTCTGAAATACCATGTTCTTGGGTCCTTGTCGGGCTGGGTGTCTGGGCCGGGTATGTTTTCGCTTCCGCGAAAATCCCGGCGGGGCGGGCGGGGTGTGTCTGCGTTTGGCTCTGTTGGCTTTGGCGGTTTCTTTGGCCTGTGAGAAGTTTGATTTTCGCGTGGGCGAAAATTAAAACGCCGAACGGGCCGGGGTCCGGGGATTGCCCCGGCAGGATGAGCCAGACCGTGAGAAGCGTAGCGCCGAATGGTCGGGCGTGCCTTGGAACCACATGCGCCAGCATGTGTGTTACAAGGCCCATCCTGTTATTTGTTTTTTTGTAGTTTTTGGCTATTGTTATGATCGGTTTTATGGTGGGCTATTTTAGCCTTAATTTCAGGTATTATCCAAGACTTTTAACGGTGGTTACATAATGGTATAATGTGATTTTAAAAAAGGGTAACATCATGAAATACACCACTGAGCAAATCGAGGCGGTCAGGTCTAAAATGAAGGACTTGCCGCCCATCGAGAAGAAGAAGCAGGAGTTAGGCAAGTCGGATGTCGTCAAGATGCTGGCTAAGGAAATTGCGGTTTTGCGCAAGCGCGGCTATACCTTTGAGCAGATTTCGGAGTATTTGAAGGGGGAGGGGCTGGACATTGGTACGCCTTCACTGAAGAGCTATCTACAGCGGGCAAAGCAAGCCTCGGCAACCAAGCCCAAGGCTCAGGCATCGAAAGACACACCCCCCGCCCCGCCACAGGCACCCAAAATGCCGAACTCCCCCCAAACCTCCAAGACTGCGGACACGCCCAAGGGGTCTTTTTCGCCTAGGCCCGATAGCGACGACATTTGACGGAACAATCAAGCATGGCAAAGCGTATTTATTTGATCGGCGGCAGTAAGGGCGGCGTTGGCAAGTCGATGGTGACTATGGCGACCGTCGATTATTTGCAGCAGCAGGGCGAAACGGTCTTGCTGATTGAATCGGACACGGGCAACCCGGATGTGTGGAAGGCTTACAAGGAAACCACGGAAACCGAGCTTGTGAATCTTGATGATGCTGACGGCTGGATTCAGTTGGTGAATCTGTGCGACAGCCACCCGGAGAGCGTGGTGGTGGTCAATTCGGCAGCTAGGAACAATCAAGGTGTCAGTGCCTACGGCGAGACCTTGAATGGCACCTTGGCGGAACTGAAACGGACTTTAATCACGCTGTGGGTGATTAACCGCCAGCGGGATAGCCTGGAACTGCTCAAGGAGTACATGGATGCGATTCCGAATGCCATCATTCATGTTTTCCGTAACGGTTACTTTGGCGAAGAGAAAAAGTTCGAGCTTTACAACGGTTCCAAGCTGAGGACAGCCATCGAGGAGCGCGGCGGGAAGTCGGTGACGTTCCCTGATTTGGCAGACCGGGTGAGCGATGACCTTTACAGCAAGCGCATAAGCATTGCCGCCGCGTTGCAGGAGTTTCCGATAGGCAACCGGGCGGAACTGTCGCGCTGGCGTACCGAAGTTAGGAAGGTGTTGGATGTGATTGTCGATGAATGAACTAGAGGATAGTTTTGCCAAGCTGCTCGGTCGGCAACCGACCGATGCGGATAGGCAGCGGCTTTACCGGGTGAGGGATGCGCTCGGATTGAAAAACAATGATGCGTTGTGGCTGGTGCTGATGGCGTTGCAGCATTATGAATCCCTGTATGCGGACATCCCGGACAGCATCAAACAATCCGCGCAAAAGGCGGCGGCCAGTGCGGCAGGACAGGCACAGGCCGAAGTGAACAGGGCGGTTGCGGCGTTGGTGCCAACCGTGGAGGACGCGGTAAGCCATGCGGCAACGGCGGCGGTGAACCGAACCCTGAACCGCGTCAAACTAGGCCAGTCGATTATCACAACTTGGCTGGCGCTGATTGTCGTCGGCATCGCCTTTGCCATCGGCTGGCTGTTCGGCGGGCATGTGTTCGTTGCGGCGCAAACAGGAACGATCAAGTGGCCCGATTTCTGGGAAACCACGGGATGGGGAATCGCCATCGGCCTTGCCGCGCCAGCGTTTTTAATCCTAGGCACGTCTGTTGTTAATGACGACGATTACAGGTGGGTTGGCTGGAGCGCGGTGGTGTCTGCCTTCGCTTTGGTTGGCTGCATCTTCTTCAAGGTGTGGCACTTGAAGTGAAGCGGATGGGCTAGGGGCGTAAAACATGGTCGAACTGTTGGCAGCTAGTCTGTATACGCTCAACCATTGCGGTCTTGAGTAGCCGTAAAGATTCATTCTTGATTGAGTGACATCATGCCCAATGGGAGGCAACTCTAGTTTTCGGATTCGTCAAAATCAGACTGCAAAACGGTCTCGTAGTCTTGTCCGCCGTAAAACACGCCAAGGATGGATACTTGTTCAGTATCCACATTGAAAGCGATTGCGACCCGTTTTTTATAATTCGTGATGCGTAGGCCAGGGCGTATGTCATCGCGACGGGTTCCCCGATGCGGGAAGGTCTTCAAGCCTTCGCAATAGGTGATAACCGCGCTGACGTAGCGTTCCGCAATCGTGGGCGATGCGGCAACGGCGATGTAGCGATAGAGCGCGGCAAGTTGTTCCTGTGCTTCTGGCGTGAAAACGACGGTGTGCCGCATCACGCTTTTGCAGTGAATTGCTTGTGTTCTGCTGCAAGCATCGCCCGCACCTGGTCAACGCTGACCGCTCTCGACGGATCGGCCTTCAGTGCGTCATAGGCTGGCCCTACCTGCTCATTGAGCCAATTTTCTACGGCGCGGTCACGGGCCATCAGGACGCGCAGCCCGTCCCGGATCACTTCGCTTTCGGTGGCGTACTCGCCAGCCGCAACCTTGCGCTTAACAACGTCCGCCATCTCATTGGGCAGGGTAATGCTGAATTGTTGGGTCGTGCGCATGGGTAAACCTCCATTGGATGGAATAGGATTAAATCCTACTCCATTCATGGCCTCAGTGCCAGACCAAGGCGGTACTACCCGTCTTTTGCCTTTTCGTCAGAAATACACCCCTTATTTTAAGACTCTAGGGCCGATTTAAGGCGTTTAATATCGCATCTCGCTACAACCCTTGCTGTTCGGTTGCGTTTTAAGCTTGTAGCGGCTCTGTGCGGCTTCCTGCGTGGTTTTTTTGATGGCTTGGCGCTTCTGTTTGATCTTTTTGGCTTGTCGGTCGGTTTCAGCTTGTCGATGGGCGGCGGGGTGTGTCTGCTTTTTGGGATGTTGGGAATTTCAACAAGGATTGTTCGTTCCCCCTTGGCGTAAACCGCTTTTAACGCTCTTGATCTTGCTCTTTGATGGCTTGGTTTGTGCGATTGGCTATGGGTTTCCTGCTGTCTTCGCCATACGACAGCCTTAAAAAACGCTTTTGCTCTTGATCTTGCTTTTTCCGAAACGGGTTGTGAACGATAGCAAACTCGTTTCCCTTCGTTTTTGGTTGCTCTTGCTGTTTGCCATGCGCATCGGTCTCCGCCCCTGGTGGCAGATCAATCGCCCTTGATCGGCTGTCTTGCCGTTAGTACGAGAGTGTCGACCGCCGAAGTTGTCCACAGGCTGCCACGGGCTAATTGAGGATCTAATCGCAAAAGCTAATCGATAGATATTTGTAATAGTGTAGGGGGGGCGATGACACGAACTTTGGGGGGGCGATGACACGAACTTTGGGGGGGCGATGACACGAACTTTGGGGGGGCGATGACACGAACTTTGGGGGGCGATGACACGAACAAAAAAACCAATCTGTGGATAACTTTAGGGGGGCGATGATACGAACTTTAGGGAAGCTGTAAACAAAAAAGCTCAGCACAAGGCAGGGCTTTTCTGTCTCCGTGGGCGGAACCTAGCAGTTATTTTTAGCCCATTTCTTGGCAAACCCCATAAAGGCGGCATCGTAATTGTGGGGCTGTTCCGTCGCATTGGTGTTCAGGAAGTGCCTAAAGTCCATGTCGCAAGCGTAGGGGTCAAGCCGCGGGTAA
>CAIWDB010000631.1 GCA_903911305.1 uncultured Methylococcaceae bacterium
GCCGGGCAAATTTAGGCTTGAATTACATGGAAGACATGTTGGCAATAATGTTAAAATGTCCCAACATACAAATACTGGAAATGCTGTTTTTCTATGCCAGAATGTTGAGCAATACCGAGCTTATACTCAAACCTCCTTCAAATTTTCAATAATATGCGCCTTTCATCAATACAAGCTCAGACCATTCGTCAGACCGTCGCTGCCGTGCTTGGGCAAGGAGCTGAGATTGTCCTGTTCGGCTCGCGAGTGGATGAGGGCGCAGCAGGGGGGGATGTGGATTTGTTGATTACTATCAGTCAAACACTGATGAACCCTGCCTACACTGCGGCGTTTCTTGCCATTAAATTGGAACGTGCTTTGGATGGTCGCAAGGTGGACATTGTCCTTCGCACACCTAGTTCGCCTTCCCGGCCCATCCATGAGATAGCGTTGCGCACGGGTGTGGCCTTATGAATGGACGTCTCACTTCGCAACAACTTGTTCGCTTGCGTTCACTCCTCCAAATGGCCGAGGCAGAATTGTATTATCTTTCTCGCACCAATTCACGGCTTTTTGGAGTGCCGTTCACTGTCGAACAAGTGGGGCAATTGCCCTATGACGATGAATTGGCTGAGCGGGTCGATGCCTTCGTAGCCCGTTTTGGGCGATTGCAAGATACCGTGGGGGACAAATTGCTCCCTGCATTTTTAATGGTCACGGCGGAAAAGCTCGGAACCGCATTGGAAAACTTTGATCGTGCCGAAAAACTGGGTTTGATCCGATCTGCCGATACGTGGTTGGCAGTGCGTAAATTGCGCAATCGCATGATTCATGAGTACGTGGATGAACCTAGCGAATTGCAGAATGCATTAATAGCGGCACACCAGAATATTACAGTTTTGGCAGAAGCTTTGGCAAACATCAAGGAGCGGCTTCTTGGGCTATTTCCTGAGCTTGCCGCTCTCGAACCACTTTTCAGCAATACGACTCATACAGGTGACTCATGCAAATCCTTAAAACCCTAGATATATCCTCATGGACTCCCCCTTTAGAAAGCGACGCAACGAAAGAATATACCCATGCCCTTGAATCAGGCTATGTTGCATTTCTTCCACAGTTAAACTTCGAGCTTGCGGAAAACGAGCGGCGTTTACTGTCACCACAATGGTCCGATGGCAAAGCCAAAAACATTAGTTATGACCCTCAAACTAAGCTCGTCAAACATACCTCTGCACTAGGCACTGACAAGGAAGCCATTGGTCAGATGATGGCGCGGTACGCGGATTACGCCAATAAGCTGGTCCTAACCCTGTTTCCGAACTATTCCAAAGGCATAAGGATTGGTAGGACCAGTTACCGGCCTGTCGAAGCCGATGGGCGCTCAAGCTCGGTTAGGAAAGATGATCGTTTATTGCATGTGGACGCTTTTGCAGCTAGCCCTGTACAAGGTGAGCGGATTTTGCGCATTTTCAGTAATATCAACCCAGAAGGCAAACCCCGCGAATGGGTATTAGGTGAATCGTTCGATATGTTGGCTCCACGATTTTTGCCCAAGATTCCCAAGCCATTCCCCGGTTCCTCATGGCTGCTGAAAACCCTAGGGATCACCAAGGGGAAACGCACCGAGTATGATCATTATATGCTGCAACTGCATGACCAAGAAAAATTAGACACCCACTATCAACAAACTTGCCCGAAAACGGCGGTCAGCCTTCCAGCCAGTTCGACTTGGATTGTCTATACTGACTTGGTTCCCCATGCGGTCAAATCCGGTCAATATTGCTTGGAGCAAACTTTCTACTTACCCGTCGAGTCTATGCAAGAGCCCGCGCTCTCGCCATTACGCAAATTGGAAAGATTGGTGGGTAGAAAGTTGGTATAAGGATTCTCGCTTAACAACTTTCTTCAGCCTAACTGATCTTACTCACGGACGCGAAAGCTGCTTATTTCCATGCATGACGGTAGCGTCAAAGCAGGCTTTGACGCTCCAATTTTAGGCCGCTGTTTCACATCGATGCATTTAAGGGCATGAATGCCGACCATATTGCATTCAGTCCGTAGGCTACAATAATCACTCCCAAACCGTATCGGGTTGAGCCAGTTTGTCGAGTAATTTGACGTATCGCTGATGACGGGCTAGGGCAATTTCCCCTTTTTCCACAGCCTCACGCACGGCGCAGCCTTTGTCGTTGATGTGACGGCAATCATTAAATCGGCAATGGCCGATGTGGGCTTGGAATTCTCGATAACACCATGCTAAATCTTGACCTTTGATTTCAGCCAAGCCAAATACCGCAACGCCGGGGCTGTCAATCAAATCACCCCCTTCGGGCAAATGGTATAAGGTGGCGGCTGTCGTGGTGTGCCGCCCTAGGCCGCTGCGTTCGGAGATTTCATTGGTGCGCAAATTCTTATCAGGCAACAATGCATTGGTCAGAGACGATTTCCCAACACCCGATTGACCGGAAAACATTGAACAGTGCCCATGCAAGCCCTGCTTTAATTCAATAATGCCGATGTCTTTACGTGCGCTAACCGGATGAACCGGATAACCAATGCGAACAAAATCATTGAGTTCGGTTTGTGCTTGCGCTTCGTTCTCGGCCAAATCAATCTTGTTGTAGATGATTTCGGCTGCAATGTGTCTAAACTCACACACTGCCAGATATTGATCGACCAGCAACCAGTCCGGTTGGGGGGAAGGTGCAATGACGATAAACACCCGGTCCAAATTGGCGGCCACGACTCTATTTTTACCGGCATAGCCGGGGCGAACTAGGACAGAACTGCGCGCCAGAACCTCTTCCACCCTGCCTTGCATTCCATCGTCACTGGGCGACCACCTGATCCTATCCCCCACCGCCACATCACCTAAACGACGGCGGGTTTGGCATAACATAATGGTTCCGTCCGGCGTTTCGACGGCCAAACCCTGTCCTAAATGGGAAATCACCAAACCATCCAGCAAATTGTCGGGAGGGGGTAAACCAAGATTGGGCCTTTGCGGTGAATTACGGCGACCTGTCCCTTTCATGGGCTAGGTGGCCTTGGTTTCCAAATTGGCGATGCGTATAGCAGCCGGCGGATGGCTGTAATGGAAAGCCGAATACAATGGGTCAGGCGTCAAGGTACTCGCATTGTCGCGGTAAAGTTTGACCAAGGCGCTGATGAGGTCGCGGGGATGCGCATACATGGCGGCGAAATCGTCAGCCTCAAATTCGAACTTGCGTTGAAAATAAGCCATGGTTGGCTGTAGAAATAAAGTAAATGCCGGAAATGCCAGCATGAATAGCAGCAGGGCAGTGGAGTTGGATTGCTGACTCACGCCCAAACCTTCATAGAACCAATTCTGACCCATGAGCCAGCCTAACAGGCCAAGCCCTGTCAAACTGATGGCTGCACTGGCAACTAGCATTTTTAGCACATGCTTGCGTTTGAAGTGGCCTAATTCATGGGCGAGTACGGCCTCCAATTCTTCATGGTTTAGCGAATTGACCAAGGTGTCAAAAAACACGATTCGCTTATTGTTGCCAAGGCCGGTGAAATAAGCATTGCCGTGGCCTGAGCGACGTGAACCGTCCATGACAAAGATGCCCTTGCTATGAAAACCACAACGGACAAGTAATGCTTCAATTTTCTCGCGCAAGCTCGCATCTTCCAAAGGTGAAAATTTATTGAACAGTGGCGCTATAAATGTGGGGAAAGCCCAACTCATCAATATCGAAAAGCTTTGCAGAATGGCCCAAGCCCACACCCACCAATAAGGCCCAACCGCACCCATGACCCACAAGATCAACGCCAGTAGCGGTCCCCCTAGGGCGAGTGTCAACGCTAGTTGCATCACTAGATCAGTGGCGAACTGTTTTAGGGTGTTGCGATTAAATCCAAAACGTTCTTCAAGGCTGAAAGTTTTGTAAATACTGATTGGTAAATCAATAAGTTGTATCAATAGCATGGTGGAAAGTATGATGGCTACCCCAATCAGTGTGGTAGACCATGCAAAACCCATCCAAAATTCTGCAATCCAGTCAATGCCGCCGCCTAGCGTGAAAAGAAGTAATACTGCCAAGCTGATGACACGGTCAATTTCACCCAGCTTTCCCTTGGCTAGGGTATAATCAGCGGCTTTTTGATGAGCCTCAAGTGTAATACTATCGCGGAAAGCCTCTGGCACCGCGTCGCGATGGGCTAGTACATGCGCACATTGCCGTCTTGCCAGCCAATACTCCACGGCATAGGAAATGAAGACGGCGACAAGGAAAATAATCGTAAATGCATTCATCAGTTAACCTTCATTGGTGTTAAACCACCCCTTACAGGGATTAATAGTGTTGACAGCAAGGCTTTTGCATCGTTAATCTTCTTATTATCTTCCCATATTGGAATGATAAACTCTTCTATAAAGGCAAAATAAAATGGCTATTGACCCACAAAACATGATTTGGATCGATTTGGAAATGACTGGACTCGATCCACAAAACGATTCAATCATCGAGATTGCCACTGTGGTCACTGATAAAAACCTCAATCTGCTGGCAGAAGGGCCCGTATTGGCTATACATCAGCCAGAAGCAGTGCTAGACAGCATGGATGATTGGAACAAAAAACAGCACGGAGGTTCCGCCCTCATTCAACGGGTTAGGGATAGTGATGTTGATGAAGCCTCCGCCGAGCGGATTACATTGGATTTCATGCGGGATTGGGTGCCGACCAGAACTTCGCCTATGTGTGGCAATAGCATATGCCAAGACCGTCGATTTCTCTACCGTTGCATGCCAAAGCTGGAAGCTTTTTTTCACTATCGCAACTTGGATGTGTCTACTATCAAAGAACTAGCCTCTCGTTGGGCGCCCGACATGAAAAACGCGTTTAAAAAATCAAATTCACATTTGGCCTTGGATGACATTTTGGAGTCCATCGCCGAGTTGCGATTTTACCGCGAACATTTCTTCAAATACTGAGTTACCAGGAAAATGAGGGCTTTTTATTGTCATAGACAAGCCAATCGCTTAGTATCCCAACTAATTAAGTCAATTTAAGCCACGTTGCAATGTCTGACCATAAAGCCAATAGATCCATCGAAGATGTCCAAAACAGCGAAGACACCCGCCGGATCGTGATCGATCGGGTTGGCATCAAGTCTATTCGCCATCCCATACTTTTCCGGCAACGCGACGGCGTATTACAAGCGACCGTAGCCGTTTTTGACATGACGGTGAACCTGTCCCATGAGCAGAAAGGGACTCATATGTCACGCTTCGTCGAAATTCTCAACGAAGAACTGAGCGAGCTTGATCTCGTCACATTCCCTAAAGTGATAGCCGACATGACTTCCCGACTGGAAGCGGAGCGTGGGTATATAGAAACCCGTTTTCCGTTCTTTGTGCGCAAAAAAGCACCTGTGACAGGAGCCCCTAGTTTGCTGGATTACGAAGTCACCCTAACCGGCGAATGGATTGAAGGCGTTGCCAAACTCTGGCTCAAAGTGGTGGTTCCGGTCACCAGCCTTTGCCCCTGCTCGAAGAAAATATCCGACTATGGCGCTCACAACCAGCGTTCGCATGTAACGTTGACGGTGCGATCTGAGCAAACCATCTGGGTGGAGGATTTGGTCGAACTGATCGAGCGTCAAGCATCCAGCCAAATCTATGGTTTGTTAAAACGGGCCGATGAAAAATATGTCACCGAACGAGCCTATAACAATCCTAAATTCGTAGAGGACATTGTGCGTGACATAGCCAATGAACTCAATCAACGCACGGATTTACATTACTATAAACTCGAAACGGAAAATTTTGAATCCATTCACAACCATTCTGCTTACGCTGTCATTGAAAAGTCCAGATAGGCATGTATAAAAGTTTATACTTAAGGGAGCCTCGAAAAACTGGTTACGTTCATGGTTCGACAGGCTCACCACGAACGTAACCTACGGATTAGCTTAATACCGTTCGCACTGAGCATGTCGAAGTGCGGGGTTTTTCGAGGTTCCCTTAGGTGTTTGGATTTCATTTCATCGCCGATGAAAATATTAATACGAGGTTATCCATGAAAGCCGTAGTCATGTCACAAACCGGCGGGCCTGAAGTGCTAAAAATTGTAGACACCCCCGAGCCAGCCATCACGGAACCAAGCCAAATAAAGGTTCGCTTGATTGCCGCCGGGGTCAATCCCATTGACACTAAATTACGGAAGCGAGGGGTTTTTTACGAAAACGCCCTGCCCGCTGTTCTGGGTTGTGACGGCGCGGGTGAAGTGGTGGA
>CAIWDB010000632.1 GCA_903911305.1 uncultured Methylococcaceae bacterium
AAGCGAACCAGTTCCCTCCCCAAGACCCTCACCCAACCCTCTCCCAAAGGGAGAGGGGGTTTTGAGATCGGGGGGAGGGTTAGGGTGGGGGCGAGTTAAATCAGTGGCTTTGCTGCTTTCTGTCCGCCCCCCTCCCAACCTCCTACCGATTGGGGGATGCGTTAATTCAACAGCAATGGCCCAGAAGGACACTCCGAAAGGAGGGATGGCATTCTTTGAAATTCGCTTTAACACCCAATTGTTCACGCATTTTTCACTTCGGTAAGGAAGTGTAAATTGTAGACTGGATTAAGGGTTTGGAGTAGGGCAGATTGGCAATTATAAATCCCGACTAAAATGTTCATGATTGACATGCTTAAAAACGAGAGAGTAGACTCGACCAAAAGCTAAATCCGACCGTAAGGCGGGGACGGAAAGTCGCGGGTTCCATGACAATATTTTTATAGATATTGGGAAAGCCGGATTGCCATCAATGCCTCTACTGCAGAGGCGTTTTATGTCAATCCGGTTTTTTTTGCCTAACTTTTTTCATGGCAGAAGGTGTTCGATATGTACCATTATTTAGTATCTTGGAATTTCGCATTTTTAGCTGCTTTTATTCAGAAAGCTGTCTTTTGTCTAACAATCGCCTTATTGCTGCTATTTCTAAGCAATTCTTACGTTCAAGCCGAATCCCAGTTTTTTGAAGATTTTACCGGCAGTTCGGTTGATGAAACAATATGGACCTATCCAACCGGGGACGCTCCCTTCTACGGCAATGTCGTAACAGCCGTACTTTCACCCAATGATGGTACGACTGCCCAAAATGTCAGCACACCTATCAACGGACTACAACCGGGTGTCACCTATCATTACCGACTGACGGCGACGAATAGTGAAGGAACAGGTATGGGCAATGATGCCATATTTACGCTAGGCGATTCATATAAGCTACATGGGGTAAACTTCAGTCCAATCATAGCCGGGCAAACCGACAACACCCCGATTAGCCGTGCGCAATTGGAAACACGGATGAATCTAGTCAAAAACTATACTCAGTGGGTGCGTACCTTTGGCGTGAGCAAAGGTTTGGAAAATGCCGGGGCGGTGGCTCATAGCCTAGGTTTGAAAATTGCCATGGGGGCATGGATTTCCAATAATTTGACGGCGAACGAAACTGAAATCAATAATCTGATCGCCGCCGCCAATCGCGGTGAAGCCGATTTGCTGATCGTCGGCAGTGAGACGGTTTTACGCGCCGAGAACGGAACCACTCCTTTTCCCGGTGCTGAAGCCAAAATCATTGAATATCTCAATCGGGTCAAAAATGCCGTACCCGCCAATATTCCCATTACTTACGCGGACACTTATAATACTCTACTGAATCATGCCAACTTAATCACCGCTTGCCGGGATGTATTGTTTGTCAACTATTATCCCTATTGGGAGGGTATTCGCGTGGATAAAGCCATGCTTGACTTAAACTATAAGCACGAGCAAGTGGTGGCAATTGCCGGCGGCAAGAAAGTCATCGTCTCGGAAGCGGGATGGCCCAGTGACGGTGATAAAAAAGGCGATGCTTTGCCAAGTTTGGACAATGCGAGTTGGTATTTTCTCGATTTTGTCTCTTGGGCACGAAGTAAAAACATCGATTATTTCTATTTTGAAGCCTTTGACTC
>CAIWDB010000633.1 GCA_903911305.1 uncultured Methylococcaceae bacterium
CCAGCAGGCTCAGACAGGCAATCAAAATAAAGGTGCGCGTCCGGTGATGGCGCAAATAGCGCCAAGCGAGATAAAAGTCGTGTTGCATCAAATGGGACAGCTAGCAGTGCCTTGTCAACACGTTTGCCCTATATTCTTCTGGAATTGGCGGGATGTGTTGAATATCAAGCAATGACCTAAAATCGACTACCCGGTCAAAACGCGGCAATAGTTCATGATCATGGGTCACCGCCAGCAAGCTGGCATTTCCCTTGTCAGCCGATTGAAACAGCAAATCCAAAATATGCGACTTGTTGGCCGGGTCAAGGTTGCCGGTCGCCTCGTCGGCAAGAATCAGCCTAGGGTTAGGGAGCAAAGCCCGACAGACGGCAGCGCGTTGCCGCTCCCCTTGAGAAAGTGCGTCTGGCATTCTTGCCAGCTTGTTACCCAAGCCAACCTCGTCCGCCAAACGATGCGCCCGTTCGCGCACAGAATAGTCCAAATCAAGCACTGGATTGATTCGATAGGTGTGGATGATATTGTCGAATACGTTTAGGTAATCCAACAACTCTAATTCTTGGAATACAAACCCGATACGGGTAATCCGAAAGTTGCGCCTAGCTTGATCGTCCAATTGATGCAACCCCACCCCGTCAACCTGGATTTCGCCAAAATTGGGGCGGATGATGCCGGCAATGATCTTCAACAAAGTGGTTTTGCCGACACCGCTAGGCCCGATGATAGCCACTTTTTCGCCACTCTCAATCTTAAATTCGTCGATATTCAGGCTAAATCCAAGCTTGGAGTAGCTAAAGCGCAGCAAGTCTACTGCAATCATGATGAAGCCCCCTGCCCCAACCTTTGCCCGTCGAGAAACTCCATGCCGACGATTTTCCATCCAGCCTGTTTGATTTTGCGCAAGGTCAGGCGGGCTTGGTAAAGGTTATGCCGTTCGTGGGAATGCCCCCAGTGAGAGACGGTTCCGTGTGCCAGCCAACGAGACGACACCACCAGCACACCTGGTGTTTGACCCTCGCCATGAATGTGGCTTTCCAGCACCTCTATGCGCTCGATCTGCCCCTCTCCACTCAGTCCTTTGGATTGTTGAATAATCGCCTTGCGCTGTTGTAGATAAATGTTTTCCAACAAGTCGCCATCCAAGCTTTTAGAAAGGCGGTCATAGGCTTTTTCTTCGTCGTACAATTGGAAAGCACGGTAAGCATTGTGTAGCAATGACTGTAGAACGATTTTGGTTTGGCCGTCATCGGATGAAGCCATCACTTGGCCGGTTTTTCCGGCAAAACTGGCCGGGAAAGGATGGAAGAGCGCTCCAACCGCCAGAATCAAGAGCATTCCCATCCATGTTTGAACATGAACCTGCTCGATCAATCGGGGTTTAAACAACAGGACGGAAAATCCAACAAGAAATGCCATAAAAATTACTGTGATTACCCTTGTCGCTGTCATCAAGGGGCGGTGTTGGTCGGTATCGAGGAACATGGTTTCAATCAAATCGGATGGTTTTTCGACCGCTGGGACGGGGTTCAGTGATTCATCCAGCGACCAATCGAAAAACGGCTGTTTTGGATTAACATAGGATTCGAAAGTTTCTTTGCCCACTATTAGATTAATCTGTCGTGTTTCCAAATTTTCGCCAAATAGATCCCACTGCAAACGAATATTTTGGGCGGGTTGTTCGGTTAAGTAGGACAGCATCACGCCCACCAAGGCCGTTTCAGTTTCCAATCGCCCCTGTCCGGTCACCGGCACCACACCTGACTGGTCGAAGCGGACGAACTCAACCCGACCGAGCTGCGGTGAAATATGGGTGTCGTCAATGCTGATCGGGTTACGGGCCAGAAGAAATTCGCCCACTTTTTTCTTCACCGCTTCCTTTTCACCGTCCTCCACAAAATGCCCGTTTGCCAGCCCAAGGTCAAGCCAAGCTTTAATATCTTTCAGTCGCAACAACAACTCATGCCGCACTTCATACGATTCGACATAAAGGTAAGAACTAGGCTCGGCATGTCGGCGGATAAAATCGGGATTGTCGAAGCGGGAACGCCAAGGGTCGTTCCAATCTAAACTGACGGTGACTGGATTTTTCAAGGGCATCAAATCGCTCACCGGCACTCCACGGTGGAGCGTTACCAAGCCTATGGGTCGGCTGGACTCCACGGGTGGAATGATGACAAACCCATCCATCCGCTCTTCAATCGGATAGGCTAATATGGCCTCGTAATAAGCCTTGCCGCCATCGTCTGCGGATGTTTCAGGATTGGCAGCTTTAAGTTCCAAAGACAACAAACGGCTCGCATAGGGTTTGCCGCTTTTTGCCTGAAGTGAAGGCAAGCGCATTGCCAGCCAAGGCGGCAGTGATCCGGTTGATCCGATGGGCAGGCTTGATTCGCTCGGCACACTAGAATCCGTGATCCGCAGATTCAGAGTTATCTGACCCGGCATGACCGATAACTCTGCAATCTCGTCAGTGTTTGAGAATCCCATCCAATCGGCCAGTACCGAACCGTTTGCCAGTAGTAGGGCAAATAGGGCCATTATTCGAGCCATAAAAGCCCTCTGTGTAGGCATTCTATCCAATCTACCAATGCCCTCAAGCCTCAGCCCCGACCGAAGCCCTTCTCTTGGGGCGATAGGCGCGATAAGTGCGCAAACCTATCAAGCCCATTACGCCAAAGAAGCTCAGCACAATGAAACCCGTGATCCGTCCCAGCCAGTTTATTTTTGCTGCGCCTGCGGCACCCTCAACCGCCACCGTGAAGGGAATGCGCAACCTGTCGTCCTCACTAATAGCCTCATTGCCGATGATGGCTATTAATGCATAATGACCCGGTTGCTTGATGTCAACTGCGATATCCGCTGTACCATTGGGGTAAACCTTGGCCGGGGTTTCTGTCAGTGTTCCCAGTTCTTGTGGCGGGCGGCCATCTTCTTCGCTAAATTCCTCCTTGATCACACGCAAGGCCATTGGAGTTTTCCTGACATCACGATCCAGCAAGTCGATGCTTAGATAAGTTTTGCCGATTGCCGGGATTTCTTGACAATATTTAGTGAAGTCTGTCCTTTCCCCTTTTTGGCGGCCTTCTTGGATGGCAGTGAAATGGACGGCATAAAAGTCATTGCCGACTAAACAGGTCATATTCGAGCCAGAATAAGCTTGTCTTGCGGATTTTGCTTCCCCAGCCGCGATTGCCTCACGGTCAAAGGCGAAAGCTGTCAGCATCATTAAAGCGACACATAAGAAAGATAGTTGAGTTTGCTTAATCATTGGATTACACCTCAGGTTATTTGCTTTGCACATCAAAAAAATATTTCCCGCTCACCACATGCCCGTCAGCCGAAAGGACACGGTAACGAACGGTATATCGGCCAGGGGATAGCTTCGACACCGATGCCCTTAAATGGGAATGGTCGGTGAAGTCCAGTTTTGCGTCGTGGTTGTCCACGCGCTTACCAGTTGGGTCAATGACTGCCAAGGCCAGAAATTCCTGACCGACGGAGTCGTTAAAAATCAAAGTCACCTCGTCGGGCGCGTCCGAAATCGTCGATTCGCGCTCGGGGTTTGCCTTCACCAAAATCGCATGTGCCAGCATGATCGGCTTATGCGAGCGGGATACGGGGGGAGTCAATCCCTCGTTACCTCCGAAAATCGCCCGAACCTCAATGGAGGGTTTTGTGGATATGCCTTCAAAACCTTGGTTGTATTGGCCAATGCTTGCCTGCACCTGTCCGTTGCCTGTCAACAGCAAAATTACTGTCATCCTAGTGATAAACGTTCTCATGTTTTAGATTGATCCCCTTTAGGTTTAGTAACAAAATACATTGCCAGCACCTTCCCTGCCGATGGATGTTTTTCCGTCCAAAATACCCGGAACCCATCGGGTGTCGATACGATTCTAGGATGGTCGGCGACAAGACCGGGTGTGCTGAGCCGACGAGGTGGCGTCCACGATTTTCCTTGATCGGCGGAAGCGATGAACTGCACACCTTCTCCTTCATCCGACGGACCCACGTAAACCACACCGATCCAAGCATCAGATAGGACAGCGATGTCACTTTCCCGGCTTTGCCCATCGGCAATGCGATGTGGCGTAGACCAATGTTCGCCGAGGTCGGTGGATATCAGATGAAAAAGACCGGAAGAACCTTCCTTTCCGCTCCACACCACGCTATGAAGATAGCCACTTTTCCTCGGTGCGCCTGCAATTCCGCCGCCGCAGTGTGGACAACCATTGAACCGCCAATCAAAAGCACCCACTGCACCGAGACTCCGCCAAGACTGACCGTCGGGGGACACCCGAACCAAGTGCATATCGTGCGGATCGTCATCCCTGTATAAAGCCGCGACGCTTTGGTCGGGCAAAACCACCAGTCGATTCCAGCAACAGGTGCATACAACGGGGTCCAATGTGACATCACCTTGCCAGTGGCGACCACCATCTCTGGATTTGGCGTAGCGCAACCCTTGGGTATTGCCATGTTCCTCGCGGTCATCCAGCCAGATCAAATGCAAAGCGCCTGCTTTGTCCGCAGCCATGTCTAGATAAGATTGGTTGTGGGTAATATCCCCCACGGCAGGACTTTCACCTAATTGCCAATTAATGCCTCCGTTGGAGGAATAAGCCACTGCCATAGGGCCTGCGTTGGGCAATTCTGTGGATTGATTAAAAATCACGGCGATCCGCTTTCCCGATGCAGTCACTTGCGCTTCGTTTCCTCTCCGCGAAACGACCTTGCCACCCCCTTGACGGTTAATCGTCACTGGCTTGCCCCATGTCTCACCATTATTTTTGGAATGGACATAGGCAACCCTCGATTCACCTGAATCCTTTAGTTTCCCAACAAGCACTATATGAAGAGAATTCCCATCCTTATAGATGTCCATACCCTGTATGTCAGTCAAGTCACTAGCAGGATATTGAGGGTAATCAATACAATGCCCCAGCGTGGGGATAGCAAGCATTGCCCATATAAAAAATAAATACAGTGTATGTCTCCTCAGCATTGTTCACAAAAATTTAACCATGCTATAAGTTATAGATATTAAGTGTGTATTTCAATGACTTATAATCTATGGATAAATATTCCAAGATGGTTTGACGATGCCGCTTGATTGGGTAGCTTATGCATCGGTAAAATCTATTGTGTATTGTCGTTATCAAAAAATGTGCCATACACAACTCAATGATTTATAATGATATATTATCATGCTACGCTTTATCAAATTGGGTTATTTGGCACAGGTGGTAAGCCATTTCCCACTTTTTTCATCTTAGGTTGCTGTATTTTTTAGTCACTAAAGAAATCAACAGCATCCGTCCCGAAAATACAGGGGTGTATCATTCATTTTAATGATGGTTCAGATGAAAAAAGATGTCTTAATAGGCTTAAGCCAACGCCATTTAACATGGCTTGCCATAACTAAGAAAAAGAGCAGGGATAGTCCTTTATCCCTGAGCGATGAAGCGGCAGATTATGCCGCTCATTGCTATAGCTTGATTTGAAGAGAACTCCAGCTTGGTGCTGGCGTGTTTAAATGTAACAAATAAGCGATAAATATATAATGTGACATATTGTCGCAATATGTCATATAACATAATAGTGTCTTTTATTACTGTGTGATATGCCTCAAAACGCTCATTTTATTTGCTGATAAAGAACTGCGACAATTCGCCTCATTTTAAATATCAAGCTTATAGGGTATTGTATGCATTGATAGTTTAGAGCCGCTTTTCCATTTTTCCAACTCCAGTTGAATGTGAACAAATATGTCTATTTGAGTATTCCCGTTTTAAGCAACTCTAGGGGTTTTGGCATTCATCAATATGCGAAAAGCCCCAAGAAATTCCAAGGTAGACTTGAACCTGATAACTTCCGTGATGC
>CAIWDB010000634.1 GCA_903911305.1 uncultured Methylococcaceae bacterium
TCCTGCTGGATCAGGGTCGCCCAACCCTGGGCGGGCAAGAACTGGGGCATGATGGCGATCCCCCGCATCGGCCAGGAAGTCGTGGTCGAATTCCTCGAAGGCGACCCCGACCGCCCGCTCATCACCGGCAGCGTCTACAACAACAGCCAGATGCCGCCCTACGCCCTGCCCGCCAACAAGACCCAAACCGGCATCAAGAGCCGAAGTAGCAAAGGAGGCCAGCCTGCCCATTTCAACGAAATCCGCTTTGAGGACAAAAAAGGCCAAGAGCATATATACGTCCAAGCTGAAAAGGACTTGGATATGATGATCGAGCATGACCGACGCGAATGGGTTCAGCATGACCGGCACTTGCGCGTCAACAATGACCGCATAGAAGAAGTGCGCAATGATTCCTCCTCCAAGGTGGACCGTGACCGCACAGAAGCCACGGGCCGCAAGCTTAGCCAAACCATCGGCGAAGAACATACCGTAAAGGTGGGCGATGCTTACCATTTGACGACCGGAAAATCGCAATATTTCCAATCAGGAAGGCATATAGTCCTAGAAAGTGGACAGGAGCTAACCATCCGATCCTCGGGCGGGTTTATTAAAATCGACGGTTCTGGTATCACGATTCAGGGGAAAGTGGTCAACATCAACACAGGCGGTTCACCTGGTACAGGATTTCCTATCCAAGCCAATGTTGCCAAAAACGCCATGTTGGCGACCGATGTCAATAATCCAGGGGGTTCCGATAGCGCTGAAAAAGAACCGCCACCTGCACCCAATTTAAGCCCCATGCCTGCTACCCAGCCCGTAGCGCTGCCAAATTCACTTGCAGGCAAAGTTAAACAAGCCGCCCTTCAAGGCTTGCCGACTATTCCTTTGAGTGAGTGGCTATAAAATGCAAAATTTATGGCAAACAGTTTCACAAATGGGTACTTATCCCCATTACTACGGTTTGGCCGACGGCGCTTTAAACCACTATATTTATGCCCATCTTCAGGCTTATGAAGTTCCTTGTATTGCAGTGTTAGATCGCGAAGACGTTCCTCCAGAACAGCGTCCATGGCTTTTTGAACTACGCCCGGATGATTTGTTTAGCCAGTGGTATTTGCAAGAAAGCGAGGGCAAATGCTGGGGGGTAGTTTTGGGGTGTCCGCTGAAATTGTCTGCCTTAGTCCAACATTTGCAGCAATTTCTCACCGTTCAAGATGAGACAGGGCGTTTACATTGGATCAGGGCCTACGATCCGCGCGTCTTGCGCGCCTACCTGTCTGTGCTGGATGACCAACAACGCATGGCTTTGTTTAGTCCCCAGCTAGGCTGGTGGGCTGAAAGAATAGGCTTCGCATCTCAAATCACCCACTACGGAATGCAGGATGGCAAATTATTCAGCAAGCTCATGAGCATTGCCCCATCCAATGATTGTTTTTCACCGGGGGAGGGGCAATGCTGACATTTACCCAAGCGCAAATGACGCAGTTACAAGAGATTTGGCAAACCGACCAACTGTTGATGGCTATGCCGGAAGTATTGCTACGTTTGCAACAACAATTCCCTGATTTTTGGAACCTATCTACGCCAGAAACCCATCAGCGCTATTACTGCTTACAAGCCGAAAAACTGGTCAATCACGGCATGGGGCAAGCGCAACACTTGGAGAAACTGATGGGCATGGAATATCGGCATCAATGCGCGGTGTCCAAACGGCCTTGGCTCGATTCCGCTTTAAAGCTGGATTGGCTCCTGCCTGAAGATCGCCTTGAGCTTATCAGCTATCTTTTTCAATTGCACCAAGAGCGCACGTTCTCCGACCCTTTCCCCTACGAAGCTTTCAGCGTATACCCCCTAAAGCACCGATTAACGCAAATTGCCAGCTTCACACCAACTGCCGACAATGACTCCGGCGATTTGACGGGGCTTCTACCCAAGGTGTTGCGCCAGGGGCTTTATTACACGTTGCTAAAATATACACTCCAACAACAGCCCGGCTGGCAAGCCTGCCACAGTGACTGGAGCAAAGCCATCCTGGCAGTGCGCCACCCCAAGCTAAAACGGCGTGTGCAATTGCAGACCCACGAACAGGAAGGTTCTGACCATGGCTTCATGCTGAAGGCCGCGCCGAAAGATCAAAGCCACTGCTTATATATCACCGTGCCTCCGCAGTTAAATGAAAAGCAAGTGGAAACCTTATTCAATTATCTAAAGGCTTGGTGTGTAAACCTTGAGCCATCAAGCAGCGAAACCTTCCGTGCCGTCATGACCATCGAACAAAATCCTGAGGGGGCAACCTATGCCTAATGCAGCGCGCAAAGGCGACATTGGCTCGGCCCATGGCTGTTTTCCGCCCAGTCCCTCCATTGAAGGCAGTTCTGATGTCATCATCAACGGTCAACCCGCCATGCGCGTTGGCGATGCCATCATCGCCCACGGCTGCGGGCAGTGCCCGCCGCATGGCAGAAAAGCCTCCAAGGGTTCAGCCTCAGTGAACATCAATGGCAAACCGGCGGTTCGAGTTGGTGATTCCATTGATTGTGGCGGCACTCTGCAAACGGGTTCAGGGAACGTGTTTATTGGCGACTTAAGCTGGGCCGGGTTGGAAAGCCTGCCTGCCCGGCCCAAGTTAAAGCTCTATCTGACCCAAACCCCCGGCAATCAAAACAACCCTTATACTTTCGAACCGTACAAACTCTATAAAGACGGCAGCTTGGAAAAAGAAGGCCATACTGACGAAAACGGCTTGATCGAATACGAATATGACCCGCCGTGGAAAAGTGTGCTTAAAGTGGAAACCGAAATGGGGGCTTATACCTTTCATCCAACGCCGATGGCTCCCGTTGATACCGAACAAGGCATGTTGCAGCGCCTTGCCATGTTGGGGTTCTACCCGGAAGACTATTCAGGTTCGGCGCATAATGAAGGCGGCAAGCCGCATTATGAACATGCACAAACTATCATTGGAGCAACAATGAGCGGCACTTTAGACAATGCTTTTATAAAGACCCTAAAACCTATCATACCCTAGGTAGTGAGAATGTCAGAAAAGTCGGATCAATACAAAGGAAAAACAGACTCGAACCCTGCTGAAAGCAGCCCTACAATGACTAACTGGTGGTTTATTAAATCACCTTATTCAGACAAATATATACCCTATGGTGGCAATACCATTAAATTGTTGAACTGTGGTGAAGAGTATTTACCAAAATTACTCAATGCTATTAAAAATGCTACAAAGTCTATCTATATTGCAATTTGGGGGATTGATGAGACCCTAAGATTAGGACTAGATGACAAAGATCCAATAATTTCTACACTTCTACAGGACAGGGCAGAAAATCATGGTGTAGAAGTAAAAATTTTGGTGTGGCACGATAAGGCAGCCAATACATTCGGCGAATCTACATTAAAAGTCAGTGCAACCTATTCTGCTTGGTGGGATAAAGCAGTGGCTGGAAAATTTAAAAACGTGGAATTTTTGACTCGTAATCCTAGCAATTTACATGATTCACTAAGAGGGAACGAAAGGGTTAAAAGCCTTGAAAATGAAAAATCACAAATATATTCTCAAGCTTATTATGACCCAGAAGTTGGAGTAGTTCTAACATCCGAAGAACAAAAAAGAGTTAGTGCGCTAAACAATCATATTGCCCTCTTAAAAAGAGCAGGTGTTAACACCGATGATGTGCAATTGGAGCGAATAAAAAAAGGTTGGCCTGTTGCCGATATGGGTAGTTTTCCTACACACCACCAAAAAGCTATTTTAATAGATTATAGCATACCTGATAAAGCCAACGGATTTGTTCAGGGTTTTAATTTATGGCCTAATTATTTTGATTATGCCAATCATACTTGGCGGGAAGGTGGTGCTCACTATCAAGACGTAGGTTTACATTTAAGAGGACCGTGTTTAAATGACCTCTTTCAAAACTTCAAGGAAGGCTGGAACAGGGAAGTCAATGGAAAGGCTCATCGTATTGATAAAGATCCGCCAAAAATAGAGCCACTGAATCCCAAAGACGGTGGACTATACTATGCTCAAATCTTGCGTACTTGGCCGATCAAGGAAGAACAGCAGATTTTTAAATTTATAAAAAGTGCAATTCCAAGGGTCAATGAATTTATTTACATCGAAGACCAATACTTTCGCATGCCAGAGTTCGCAGAACTTCTTGTTCAACGGGCCAAGACCATCATGGAAAAATCTAAAGGGCAAAAAAAACTCTATCTTTTTGTTGTAACTTCATTAAATGAAATCGCAAAGGGTGAGTCAAGTGTAAGGCAACATATGATTCATCTCTTGGAACGTGATGATGTTAATGCAAACAAAGAGACATTTGATAAAACTCAGAACAATCAGGTAGAACTTGAAAAAGTAAAACATAAAATGACGACGCAAGGGGTTATGGTTCATATCTGCCAATTACAAGCTAGTATAACTGGTCAAGAATACGTTTACAGTTTGAGTGGAATACACCTAAAAAATATAGTATCCTACCAAAATATCTATGTACACGCTAAAATCAGTTTTTATGATAATGCTTATTTACTTTTAGGTTCTGCCAACTGGAATCTTCGAAGCATGACCATGGACAGCGAGTTAGATATAGCCATTGAATCCCATGATGATCTTGCCCAGAAGTTTAGGGAAAAACTTTGGGGTAAACATTTAAACGGGCTTTGGAAGAGTAAGGATAAGAATGGAATAACAACTCCTGAAAACTGGTACAGACAATGGCGTATGAAACTATCTGATAATTGGGGGTTATATATGCTAGAAGCTCCTTTGATTATGAATTTGTTTCCATATTTTGAAGACATCACTAACTTGAATAAAAAATGGGGGCAACCAATTGATAATAAAATGCAAAATTCTGGATAAGATATTGCTTTTTTTAATTTTCTATTTTCTATTAAATGCCGCTGCACAGAGTTACAGCCTCACAACAAGCAAAAAGGGGGAAATTATGTATGACTGGATACAAAACATGACAATCTGTCCCAAAGCAGAAAAAAGCCATTATCCTAAACCTAACCCTGATGCACTGGCCTTTTACAATAAAGCTGCTGAAGCAGATAAATCAATCCCAAAAAACATGCCACAAGAAGAGATTGTTAAACTCTATCAACAGGCTGCTAACAAAGGCTATTGGCTGGCCATGCACAATCTGGCAATGAGTTATTACCAAGGTGCCGGTATCGAAGCAAGCGAGGAAAAAGCCCTGTTCTGGTTCAAGGAAATTGAAAAATTGGATATTCCAGAGGGTTACGCCAATATGGCATTAGTTTATCGTAAAGGCATTGGGCTTCAGGCAGATACAGAAAAGGCCCGAGAATACATGATCAAAGCAGCCCAAATGGGCGATGCTGATTCGCAGTTTTATTTAGGGCATGATTTGTATGCCATGCAAAGGCAAAACAAAATCTATCAAATATATGCCCTAAAGATTTGGCAATGCGCATCCGATCAGGGACATAAACAAGCCCATTTCTTTTTGGCAATGCACTATAAAAATACAAACCAACCTAGCTTGGCCTACCGCTATTATCTGAAAGGCGCTAAGGTTGGTGATGCTGACTGCCTCATGACATTGGCTTACGCCTATGGGCATGAAGACAAAGAGCCGACATTCAATCTTCGACAAGATAATGCGCGTTCAGCTTGTTTATCCAGATTGAGCATAAAAGCGGATCGTGATTCTACTATCACTTTCCCCGATTTAGACACCCTTTGTCCCTCGAATGTGCCGCAGCCTAATGAAATGAAATAATATAATCGTGGGATTACCTTGCCCAAATATAAGGGTTGCCGCGATGTAGGTAAATCCGCAGCCATGTAGGTCTGGCTACGTCTTTTTTGTTGCCCGACATTTCGACGCTGGACTACGGTCAATGCCCTTGGGCAACGCACCGACTAACGGCTTGATGGCTTGGAAAGAAGGGGGCAGTTCTTGCTTTTTGCATTTCTAAGGCGGTAATAAAGCCGGACTGGATTAATCCTGTGTATTGTTTGATGTGCCTCCCACTGCGGCACATCCAGCATCTCTGCACAATCTTCACTCTTCCGTAAATTCAATAGATTGAATGCTTTTCCTAAGCGATGTCTCGATTTTTGGAAATTCCTTTGCAGTTGAATTAAAATTCAAGACCAGCATCTTCCCCTTCAAAGGCGTTACCAGCATGATATTGTAAATATCGGTATCAATCGCACGGCTGGTCATTTCAAAATATATCCATTTTTTATTTTGAAAATCAATAATCTCTCGCTTTTTCCATTCAATGCCCGGAATGATGCGTTCAAATATCTGTTCAAAGCTTGCTTTAATTTCGGGTAAGCGTTCAACTGATAATTTATCAGGCTTTAAATCATATGCAATAGTGGTGGTTCTTTTTTTATTGCCAACTACAAATGTGGGGGCTTTATTGGATGGATATTTGAGGGCTATTTCTCCCGCAGACAATTGAGTGAACCCGTCTGGTGCGTTAAAAACTATTCCGGCATCTGGAATACCAAAGCGTTGCGACCAGCATGGGTTACTGATAAGGTAA
>CAIWDB010000635.1 GCA_903911305.1 uncultured Methylococcaceae bacterium
TAAGCGATCACGGACTCGAAGGGTGGCTTGCATGGCAATGCTGGCTTTCTGCTCCTCAATCATGACATCGGATATGTTCACCGAGTCATCGCCAAAGGTAAAGCGATGCCCTAGGGCGGTGGCTTTTTTCTGGACGGCACTCACTTGATCTAACGTGGATTTGAGTACATCGGCAAAATCCACTGCGCCGTCCCCGACGCCTTTGTGAGCCCACCCACCTTCTGCCGACCCTTTGGCAGGGCTGGCCTGTGCCGCCATTGATCTGAGTTGCGCGAGCAACTCTTGAATCCCATTGGTATCAATTCTGTTCATAAATCACGTTAAAATTATCGTTAATCAGGTTCTGTGCTTTGCAAACGATTCTAACATTTTATGCGGCATTGGCGATTTTGTCGGAATCTGCGTCACTCACGCCAAACTAAACTTAGCAGTTGATTTGGGCATGGCATACCCTGTTTCGACCCGGAATTATCTTGCCGTAACTTGGATACCTTGCTGGATTAACTTGTGGTGGAAGGATAAATTTAGAGATAATCATATCAACGTCTATATAACCATGATTCCGAAATGATTGTAGTATTGAGCCGATTTACGATTGCCAACAATATGGCAGAAGAGGTACGCATAGCGTTTACCCAACGGCCCCATCTCGTTGATGAAGCCCCCGGTTTCCTTGGCATGGAAGTCATGAGTCCAACCGATAATCCAACAGAAGTATGGCTTTTCACCCGTTGGAGCGATGAGCAGAGTTACTCTGATTGGCATAAGGGGCATGAATACCATGAATCGCACAAAGGCATCCCCAAGGGACTCAAGCTGGTGCCGGGTTCCACAAAAATAACGCTGTTGGAAGTGTTTGCCGAATAATAATATAGGGGAAGCCGATGAGTGAAGATGCCCTGCTTAATACGTTGGATGAAGAAGGATTGCGACAGTTTCTTGATTTGCATGCCGAGGCGGTCAGCGTGGTCACCGAACGTTTCTACGCAACTCACGGATCGTTGTATGAGCGCTTCGGGTCGCGCGGACGGGAAGCCTGTCGAGAAGACTTGGCGTTCCATCTTGAATTTCTAAGGCCAGTCCTGGAATTCGGGCTACTGCAACCGATGGTGGATTACTTGCACTGGCTGAATGGCGTACTGAGTGCGAGGGCGATTCCAACCGAACACCTGAGCCAGTCGCTAGATTGGCTGGCGGAGTTTTTCCAAGACCGCATGGAAGCGTCAGAGGGTGCGATAGTGGTCGAAGCACTACTTGCGGCACGAACCTGTTTTCATAAAACGAACGACACTCCATTGATGCCGTTGGCTCCCCGTGAACCTTGGGCGGAAATGGCTGAATTCCAAGCTGCACTGTTAGGCGGCAATCATCGCGAGGCTCATGCCATCTTGCAACGCTGTATTGATAATGGACATAGCCTCGTCGAGTTGGAGTTGCACATTATTCAGCCTGCACTTTACGACATTGGTGAAAAATGGCAAGCCAACCAAGTGTCAGTCGCACAGGAGCACATGGCAACCGCAATTGCCCAGTCCGTGATGGCGGTGGCTTTGCAAAACTCGCAACCTCCCCCGTCCGTCAACAAGCGCGTGTTGCTGGCTTGTGTCGAAGGCAACAATCATGCTTTAGGGCTACAGATGGTGGCCGATGCCTTCTTACTTGCCGGATGGGAGGTGCAGTATCTCGGTGCCAATGTGCCTACCCTGTCGCTTATCCAGCAGGTTGCCGAATGGAAGCCTGATCTTGTCGGGCTGTCGGTTTCATTCCCTCAGCAGTTACGGGTTGCCAAGGCAATCATCGCCCAACTGTATGAGCGTTTTGGCCGTCAACGCCCGGCAGTCATTGTTGGTGGACTTGCCTTCAACCGCTTTAGAGGATTGGCCGACGTGGTGGGTGCGGATATTTTCGGCACTGACTCCAAGGCAGCGGTCGAATATGGGAATCGTGTCGTAAGCGGCTAGGTGATAGAGTTGTTTGCCTCTAAGCTAGAGACACTGAATGCCGTCGCCATAGCAACGATTGATGTAGATGGGATGCTTATCGACGCGAATTCTGGGTTTCTTAGGCTCATTAATAAGCCGAAGCCAAACACCGAGCGTGTCGATCATTTTTTCATTCAGCCCACTTATGCAACGCTGATCAACACACAACCGGGTGTCGAGGGGGAAATCTACCATGGCCTACTGACCATCGGTGAATACACGGGGCAGACACGCTCCCTGCAAACCCATGTTTGGCGAGAAGCAAACCAACTGTGTGTGCTGGCAGAGTATGATGTTGAAAGCTTGGAGCGCATCAACGACACCGTGCTCCAACTTAACAGAGATTATGCCAAGGCCCAGTTCGAGATCACTCAAATGAACCTCAAGTTAAAGCGGCGCGAAGTCGAGCTCGAGCAATCTTTAGCTCAACTTGAGGCCGCTAACCTCCGCTTGAAAACAACTCAAAGGCAGTTGGTCGAGGCGGAGAAAATGGCCTCGCTAGGCATCTTGGTGGCGGGAGTGGCGCATGAGATCAATACACCGCTTGGCGTCAGCCTTGGCAGTGCCTCGTTACTGGAACAGCAATCGCAGTCGTTGGCACAAAACTTTGCCGAACGCAGGATGACCCATTCCGAATTGGATGGTTTTCTAAACAAGGCTTTGCTGGAAACGCAATTGATCCACACCAACCTGAAACGCATTGGCCATATAACAAAATCGTTTCATCAACTGGCAGTCAGCGACCAAGCATCAACCAAGGCCCGTTTCAATTTCAACCGTTGCATTGACGATGTTTTGACCAGTCTGGACCGGCCTTTGAGAACCCGTCATGTTGTTGTGCATAACCACTGCGATAAAGGGCTGGAGATAGAGGGTTTTTTGACCGACTGGGCGAGTATTTTCATTAACCTAATCACCAATTCGTTGCAGCACGGTTTCAAGGGGCGCAATGATGGCACGATTGAAATCAAGGTGACGACACAAGCCGAAAAGCTAGTGGTAGATTATGATGATGACGGGGTAGGACTATCATCTGAAGTTCAGGCGCGCATTTTTGACCCGTTTTTTACCACAGACATGCAGCATGGCATGGGTTTGGGCATGCATCTCATCTACAATCTAATTTCGCAAAAACTGAACGGAAGCATCACCTGCGGCAATCCTTCACAAGGGACGCATTTTCATATTGAGGCACGCCTATGAGCCAACCCGATAGTCAAGACGGATTTTCGGCCTTGTTCGCCCAAGAGCCAAACACGCCTGCCATTGCTGTGGCTGACGATGCCAGTGCCACTTGGAAAATCCTGTTGGTGGACGACGAGTCCGACATTCACGCGCTGTTTCGTCTTGCGCTTCATGGGGTCGTGATGGAAGAGCGCCCCCTCCAACTGTTCGGTGCCGGCTCTGCCGAAGAAGCCAAGGTGATACTCTCCGAACACCCCGAGATGGCGCTGGTTCTGCTTGATGTCGTCATGGAAACCGAACAGGCCGGATTGGTGTTGGCACATTATATCCGGCAGACACTAGACAACCGGCAAATACAGATCGTTTTGGTCACAGGCCAGCCGGGGTATGCCCCGCAACGCCGTGTGGTGACGGAATATAAAATCAACGGCTATCAGATCAAATCCGAACTGACCGCCGACAAGATTTTTAGTACTGTTTACATGGCCATTCGCACACACCATGCCATGCTCGAACTATCGCACCAGATCGCCGAGTGCAAACTTATTGAGAAGGAATTAAGCCGTGCGAATGCCTATAACCGCAGCCTAATCGAGGTCAGTCTTGACCCGATGGTCACCATCACTTCTGACGGGGTTATCACCGATGTCAATTCGGCAACAGAAGCAGTGACTGGTTGGCCTAGGAACGCACTTATTGGCGCTGAGTTCTCGGAGTGCTTTACCGAGCCAATATTGGCAAAGGCGGGTTATCAGTTGGCATTTCAAACAGGATCAGTGCGCAACTTTGCCCTGACAATGCGCCACAGGAATGGCCATCAGACACCCGTCTTGTATAACGCCTCCGTTTATAAGGACGAAGCCGGAAACGTGGTTGGCGTATTTGCAGCCGCTCGCGATATCACCGAGCGCAAGCGGGTGGAAGATGAACTGCGGAAGAGCGAAGCACGGCTGGATTTTGCGTTGAAAAATAGTTCTATCGGGGCATGGGAGATGAACCTAAGCGACAATTTCACGCAGCGCACACTCATCCACGACCAGATTTATGGCTACCAAGCGTTGTTGCCCATCTGGACTTACACGATGTTCCTTGAGCATGTATTGCCCGAAGACCGCCAAAGGGTGGATCGAACCTTCCATGAGGCTTGTGCAGCGAAGACTGACTGGAGCTTTGAGTTTCGCATTCGCCGTCCCGATGGCGAAGTGAGATGGATTTATGCCGCTGGCGGTCATGTGAAAAATTCGGAGGGCGATCCCGTTTGTGTGTCTGGTATCGTGCAGGACATCACAGATCGTAAGCATATTGAAATTGCGTTAAAAGAAAGCGAAGCACGTTTGGCACTGGCCACTCTCCACAATGGCGTGGGGGTTTGGGACTGGAATTTGCGGACTTCGAAGATGATATGGGACGATTCGATGTACCGTCTCTACCATATTCGTGAAGAAGACTTCTCCGGCACTGTGGATACTTGGGCAAAATCTTTGCACACCGATGATCGTGAGCATGCCCAAAAGCAGTTGCAGGCTGCACTTTCGGGCAAAAAGCCTTTCAACACGGAGTTTCGCGTGCGCTGGCCAAACGGTGCGGTTCGCCACATCAAGGCCGTGGCGACGGTATTCCACGACGAGAACGGAAAGCCGGTGCGGATGCTGGGCACCAATATTGACATCACCGACCGAAAAGAGGCGGAAAATGAATTATTGGCGAGCAGGGCAAAACTGAAGGCGGCTCTGTCCAGCATGACCGATGCTGTATTCATATCCGATGCATCTGGGCGGATTATTGAATTTAACGATGCCTTCATCACTTTTCATAAAATCAAAAAAGAAGGGGAATCTGTCAAAACTGACGTATTCATGACCAACGGCGAGCTGGCTCGCCCAGACCAGTGGGTGATTTCCAGGGCGCTTCAGGGCGAGATCGAAAAAAATGCCGAGTACACCTTGCGGCGCAAGGAAACGGGTGAAACATGGGTGGGGAGTTACAGTTTCGCTCCCATCCGCAACGAGCATGGCTTGATTGTCGGGTCGGTGGTCACGGCCCGCGATGTCACTGATTACAAGCAGGCCATGAAGATGTTACAGGAAAGTGAGAAGCGCTACCGGTTGCTGGCCGATACGATGTCGCGGGGAGTCATCTACCGAAATGCCGTTGGGCAAATCATCTCGATGAATCCAGCCGCCGAAATCATTCTAGGTCGCAGCCATAAGGAATTAATCGCTGACAACAGCCCGGCTTTCGAGGAGTTTGGTGCCATTCGTGAAGACGGTTCGCCTTTACCCGGCAAGGAGCATCCTGCCTGTTTAGCCTTGCGCACAGGGAAAAAGGTGCTCGGCACGGTCATTGGCATATTCAACCCTCGGAGCAATGAATACCGCTGGATCAACATGGATACCGTGCCGGTTTTTTGTCCAGACGAGGGATCTCCATCGGAAGTGTACAGTGTGTTCGACGATATCACTGAACCCAAGCGAGCGGCTGCCGCTTTACGAGCGCGGTTTTACACTGCTTAAGTGGTGGTGAGTTTACCCAAAATTGAAATTCCAATTTTTTATCCTTCTAATTTAACGTAAGCTAACCCTATGGCGGAAGATAGCGACCAAGAGCGAACAGAAGAAGCATCGCCGCGAAAACTGGAAAAGGCCCGCGAGGAAGGCTCCGTACCCAGGTCGCGGGATTTGGACACGTTTGTCTTGATGATGGTGATCGGGGTTGGCCTGTGGGTTTTTGGCGAAAATCTATGGCGGCAGTTTACTCATTTTATGACGGCAACATTGTCGATGGACCGGGAGACATTGATGGACCCCATGCTGCTGATAACTTCCCTCGGTGTTCAAATCAGGGAGGTTATGTTGGTGTTCGTACCGCTAGTGGTGGCCCTGATCATTGCCATCATCGGGACGCCGGCGCTAATCGGAGGCTGGCTGTTTAGCGCCACCGCCTTAACCCCCGACTTTAACCGGATAAACCCGATGCGGTGGCTTGGCAATTTGTTCTCGTCCAACTCACTGGTCGAAATATTCAAAGCCATCGCCAAGTCAGCCTTGGTTGGCATGGTGGCATGGCTGGTTTTGCAACATCAGCAAGAAGCCATCATCGGACTCGCCTATGAGCCCGTGGACGAAAGCGGGAGCCATGTCGCCAGCCTGTTGTGGACCACTTACTTCTCCATTATTGGCGCATTAGGCATCATCGCGATCATTGATGCCGCTTATCAGACTTGGCATTATGGCGAAAAATTGAAAATGACCCGTGAAGAGTTGCGCCAAGAGTCCAAGGAAAGCGAGGGCGACCCGCAGGTCAAGGGCAGGATACGCGCCCAGCAGCGGGAAATGGCCAAGCGGCGCATGATGGGCGAGGTGCCGACTGCCGACGTAGTGGTGACTAACCCCGACCATTTTGCCGTGGCGCTAAAATACGATAAGACGGTGGACAGCACCCCTATCGTGGTGGCAAAGGGCGCAGACAAACTGGCAGAGACAATACGGGAAATTGCCAGCATTAATGGCGTGCCTATCATCGAGGCTCCTGCCTTGGCGAGAACCCTGTATTATCATGTGCGATTGGGCAAAAGCATTCCGGTTGGGCTGTATAACGCCGTGGCCGAGGTGATTGCTTATGTTTACCAATTGCGCAGCTACCAGCAGAGAGGGGGCGAGCCACCCGCACCCCCGGAACATATCGACATTCCCGACAATTTTGCCACTCCCCCGCGACAGACTGGCACAGACCAAGACGTGCGACCATAGTGTATGAATAGTTTGAAGCTGCCCGACTGGTTGAGCCACATCATTGGCAAGGGAATTGCCGCTCCCATACTGATCATCGTCTTGCTGGCATTGATGATTTTGCCTCTGCCGGCATTCATGTTGGATATTTTTTTCAGCTTCAACCTAGCCCTGTCCATCATTGTGTTGTTGACTGGGTTATACACCGTGAAGCCGCTTGATTTTATGGCGTTCCCCATCGTGCTACTGGTTAGCACACTGCTGCGGCTTGCCTTGAACGTTGCTTCGGCGCGTATCGTCCTGACCGAGGGCCACACCGGGCCGGATGCGGCAGGCAAGGTGATCGAGGCGTTTGGACATTTTTTGATCGGAGGGAATTATTCCGTCGGAATTGTGGTATTCGTTATCCTGACTATTGTCAATTTTGTGGTGGTGACCAAAGGCGCAGGGCGCATCGCCGAAGTAGGTGCGCGATTTACCTTGGACGCCATGCCGGGCAAACAGATGGCCATTGATGCCGATCTCAATGCCGGTCTGATTGGGGAGCAAGAAGCCCGTGAACGCCGCTCGGAGGTGAGCCAGGAAGCTGAATTCTACGGAGCAATGGACGGTGCCAGCAAATATGTGCGCGGCGATGCCATTGCCGGCATCATCATCGTGGTGATCAACATCGTAGGCGGTTTGATTGTTGGCATGGTCCAGCATGATCTGGGGTTCTCCGAGGCCATCGAAATCTATACGCTACTGGCCATCGGCGACGGGCTGGTGGCGCAAATTCCTTCGTTGATGATTTCAATCGCAGCGGGCATCGTTGTTTCACGAGTGGCAAGCGATCAGGATATTGGCCAACAACTGCTAAACCAATTGTTTTCCAGCCCCGAGGTCATGAGCATCACAGCCACCATTATCGGTGGCATGGGTTTGATACCGGGCATGCCAAACCTGCCTTTTCTGTCTCTAGCCATTATGATTGGCAGCGGGGCTTACTGGATGGGTAAGAAGGAAAAATTAGTCGTTGCCGCCGCCACCACTGCCGTCTCGTCCACCACTCAAGAGGCCGCCCACGCGGAAATAAAGGAAGCCACTTGGAAAGATGTCACGCCAGTCGATATGCTGGGCTTGGAGGTGGGCTACCGTCTCATTCCGCTGGTCGATGAAAGGCAAAATGGGGAACTGCTTCGCCGCATTAAGGGCATCCGCAAAAAGTTCGCCCAAGAAATAGGTTTCCTTGCCCCTCCGGTTCACGTTCGGGACAACCTTGAATTGAAACCACTGGCTTACCGTATTACAATGAAGGGTGTTGATATTGGCGGGGGAGAGGCCCACGTTGGTCAATATCTGGCAATCAACCCTGGCATGGTTTCCGGCCCATTGCCTGGCACTCCCACTCGTGACCCGGCCTTTGGGCTGTCTGCGGTGTGGATTGATCCAACGTTGCGGGAACAAGCCCAAACCTCGGGCTACACGGTGGTGGATGCCAGCACAGCGGTGGCTACCCATCTGAATCATTTGGTCACTCTGTACGCGGACGAGTTGCTGGGGCGGCAAGAGGTGCAAGGCTTGCTCGACCATCTTGGGTCAGAGTCGCCAAAATTGGTGGAGGATTTTATCCCCAAAACCATCCCGCTCTCCGTCCTTCAAAAGGTCTTGCGCAATCTTATTTCCGAGGGTGTTCATATTCGCGACATGCGAACTATCATCGAAACAATCACGGAATACGCGCCCATCACCCAAGATACCAATCAGCTTACCGCCTGGGTGCGTATTGCGCTAGGCAGATCCATTGTGCAGCAACTTTTCCCTGAAGGTGACGAATTGTCCGTCATAGCGCTTGACCCGCAGCTTGAACGCCTGATGCTGAATAGCTTGCGTACCGGCGGTCCTGCTGGCTTCGGGATTGAGCCTGATTTGGCCGACACCGTTATTCGGCAAGCCGGTGAAGCCGCTCGCAAGCAGGAACAATCGGGGCTGCCTGCGGTGTTGCTCGTGCCGCAAGACTTGAGGATGCTGCTGGCCCGATTCCTACGCAGGGCAATCCCCCAAATCAAAGTACTCTCCCACGATGAGCTTCCCGACTCCAAAACGATTAAAATCAATGGTCTTGTGGGAGTGCAGTCATGACCGTCAGAAAATTTGTCGGAAAAGACACGCGCTCGGTCATGCAGCGGATTCGGAACGAAATGGGGGAAGATGCGATGATCGTATCAAACCGCACAGTGGAAGGCGGTATCGAGTTTCTGGTGTTGACCCAAGAAGATGTCGATTTGCTTGCCAATGCCGCATCGGCTGACAACCCGACGCCGCCAGTCAGAAAGCCTGAAACCGCCTCTCCCGCTTCGGAACAGTATCCACATGGCTCTGACATGATGGGGGTGATTGGCGAAATCCGCTCAATGCGAACCCTGTTGGAAACGCAGATTGTGGATATCGCCTGGGGCGCTTCGCAAAATCAGGACCCCCGCAGGGTGGCTATTTTGCGGGAAACACTGGATGCCGGTTTTAGCCCGACCTTGGCGCGCCACCTTGCAGAGCAATATCCCGCCACTGAAAATTGCACGGCAGCCAATGCCCTCAATTGGGTGAAATCGGTCCTCAATGACAATCTGCACAGCCAAGTCGATGACAGCGAATTGCTTGACAAAGGGGGGGCGTTTGCACTGGTCGGACCCACTGGCGTGGGGAAGACGACGACCACGGCAAAGCTGGCGGCACGGTTTGTCATGCGACACGGGCCAGGCAAACTGGCATTGATCACCACTGACAATTATCGTATCGCCGGCCATGAACAGTTAAGGACCTATGGCCGCTTGCTGGGGGTGATGGTGCATACGGTGACAGATGAAGTTGAAATGCGCATCGCGCTGGGTGAGTTGCAAAACAAGCATACGATCCTGATTGACACGGTTGGCATGAGCCAGCGCGACAAGCGAGTGGAGGCGCAAATCGCCATGTTGCGCAATGCCAGCGTCAAGCGATTGCTCTGCATTTGCGCAACCTCGCAAATGGGTACATTGGAGGAAGTCGCCCTTGCCTATGGCGACAAGCTGACCGGAGCCATTATCACCAAACTCGACGAGGCGGTCACGCTAGGCGGTGTTCTGGATGTCATTATTCGAAAAAAATTCCCTCTTTATTATATAGCCAATGGCCAGCGGGTTCCCGAGGATTTGCTGATACCGGACGTTCCCACGCTGATCGATATGGTGTTTAGCGAAAACAAGCTGGCCCGGCAATTTCAAATTAAGGAAAGCGAACTGTCCCTGATGATGTCTCATGCGAAATCCGCCTCCCTTCCTATCCGGGGGCATGTTTCTTGAACCATTCCGTTCATAATGTACGCCATGACCAAGCCGAAGGCTTGAGGCGTTTGTTTGCCACCCCGAAGCCCCGTGTCGTCACCGTGTTGTCCAATCTGCCGGATGCAGACAAGGACTTGTTATTGGTCAATTTGAGTGCCGCTTTGGAGCGAACCGGAAGCGAGGTGCTGCTGGTGGATGCAAGATCGACTTCCAGCGGTATTGCCGACCGGGTAGCCAACCCGAAGCGGTTGTCGCTTGCAGAAGCCATTTGCGGCAATGTAGACTTTAAAAATGTCTTTTCACAGATTACACAAGGGTGCCGCCTAATGACGCTGATGCCTAAAAGGGAAACCTTGAATGCGGCCGATTCCACTCTGCTCGCGCAAGCCTTTGAAAACACCACACGGGACTGTGGATTCATATTGATTGACGGCGAAACCGCCAAGGATGACCCTTTCCCATTGACGGCCATGGAGGAGGGGGACATCGTTTTGCAACTCTCTTCCAATCAAGCGTCGATCAAGTCTGCCTACGCACTGCTTAAACGCTTGAATGCCCGCTTGGGGCGCAGGCCATTCAGCATTTTGGTGACCGGTGCGAGCGAGCGGGAAGCGGGCATTGTTTCTCACAATCTGGTCGAAGCGGCGAACCGCTATTTGGCGATCTCATTGAACCCCCTAGGATGGGTCCCTGCGGACATTCAAATCGACCATGCCGCCAAGATGGGCAAATCGGTCGTCAATGCGTTCCCCCTTGCCGATGCAGCCATTGCATTCAAGCGGATTGCCGAAAATCTTGTCGCGATTTGAACTTATGTATACTGAACTTGGGTTGCCGGATAAAAATTCGCTATTTGAACAGCACATCGGATTGGTGAAAAA
>CAIWDB010000636.1 GCA_903911305.1 uncultured Methylococcaceae bacterium
CCGGAATAAGGTCGTGCAACGACCGTTTCCGGCACTTGGCCTGTCATTTTGCCGGAAACGCCCGTCGGGGCGGGCTTATTCCGGCCTACTTCTGCCGCTAATTCAACAGCATTGCCTCCTAGCCTCCCCCCGGTGAGGGGAGGAACTAATTCAACCGCATTGCCACTAGGACGACTGGCTTCCATGCGCCAATCGTCCAACCACACTTTGAATGGTTCGGCTTGCGCCCCGGCCAAACCCGCGCCACTGCGCGAAATCCTTTGGAAGGAGGTATATTTTTTGCCTGCCACATCGGTCAGCGCAAAATGAGCCATATTGGCATCTTGACCTGCCCAGTGTGATGCGCGGTTGGGAATGCCACGCTTCAAGCCATGGCGGAAAAACGTAATTTGAAAGCCAAATCGCCGCCCGTCAGGTCCGTCCAGATTGCCGGTGACATACCACCATTCGTCGCGATAATCGGGATGCGGCCCGTGATCCGCCGGAAAATTGAATGGCTTAGGCGCATAGGCGCGCTCGAAACCGGCGTAGTCCGGTTCGCGCAAGGTCGCCGCCACCCCTTCGTCGGTTTGTGCTTGTTGGTTGCAAGCCGTCATCATCAAAACAAGGAAAATTCCACCTATCCAAACAGTTAAATTCATGCCTATTCCTCCCGCAATGCCGCCGAAGGTTCCACCCGCATGACCTGATAAGCCGGATATAAACCAGCCAGCAATGCGGCAACCACCGCCAAAATGACGGCGGCAAACAACGGGGGTAGTGAAACCATCAAGTCCATGGTCCAACCAAAAGACCGCAAATTGATGACCCGCACCAACGCAACGGCAACCGCAAGCCCAAGGGGTATCGACAACAACCCCGCCGTCAGCCCCATGAAGCCGGTTTGTAACAACACCAACCATCCCGCTTGAGCCGGGGTTAACCCAGTGGCCCGCAATACGGCAAGTTCGCGTCTTCGCTCGTATTGGAAAGCCATTAACGCACTGAGGATACCAACAAATGCCACCCCAACGGCAAGCAAACGCAAGACTTGGGTGATGGCGAAAGTCCGTTCAAACGTGTCCAAGGAGGCATCGCGGATTTCCCGGTTGGAACGCACAACCAAAGGCTGCCGCTCATCTGACAATAGCTGCCCGACTTGCCGCTTGACTTGCTCCACATTGGCATCCGCTCGCAAGTAAAGCCCCACAGAAGTATTTGCGCCGTCCTTCCAAAGCCTATCGTAAAGCGATCTGTGCATCACGATCAAACCTTGATCTGAGCGGTAATCAAAGAAAATCCCGGCTACAGGTAGAGTGACGGAGCCTGAATCGGTCACCAGTTGCAATGAATCACCCACTTTCAAGCCATGGCGTTGCGCATAAGGCTCCGAAACAAACACCGCTTTCATCGTTGGAAAGCCAGACCACAGCAGTTTGCCATCGGCCTGTTTGAAGCGGAAACCGGGCTGGTCTAAATTGGGCGGGTCTAAGGCAAGCAATTCGCTCTCGCCAAGTGAAGTTGAAATGATAATGCGTCTGCCCGTGCTGGCTTTATCCACGCCATCAATTCGGCCTAGTTTTTCTGACAATCCATCGGGCAAGGGTGGACTGTACCGGGCCGCAGTGGATGGGGCAGACACATAAATGTCGGCTTGGAGAATCTGGCCCAACCATTCGGCTATCGTGCCGCGAAAGCTTTCGATCATCGTACCGACACCGACACTGACCGCCACCGCGACCGTCAACGCGGCAATGGCTAGTCCGGCCCGACTGACCGAAGCCGACACGCCGCGCACCGCCAATCGCAACAGCCATGCACCGCACAGGCGGGCCAATCGCACGGTTAATGCGGCAAGGCCCAATAAAGCCAAAGGGGTTAATAATCCATAACCCAGCAGCAACAGGAACACCCCGGTAATGGCAGAAATCAAACCGGAACTGTCTGAATTAAGCAATGCAAAGGCGATAGCCAAACACAACACACCACACCCCGCCAACCATGGAAGTCCTCGCCTCGCTGTGCTTTCCACCCCGGAGCGGGCCTTCGACGCTAACGGCGATGACCAAGCCGCTTCCAAAGCCGGGCCTATCGCCGCGATGATGGCAACAGCGACACCCAAGGCCAGTCCTCGCAACAGAATCATGGGATCAAGCATGAATTCAGTGACGGTCAGCACAAAATAAAGATCATTGATGGTACGGGTGACCATAAGCAGCAAACCTTTAGCCGCCAACACGCCGAATGCCAAACCCAACAAGCCGCCGAACAAACCGAGCAATGCCGCTTCGATGATGATTTCCCGAAGCAACTGCCCACGAGTCGCACCTAATATGCGCAAGGTGGCGAGGAGTTCCCGACGTTGCAACACCGAAAATGCCATGGTGTTGTAAATAAGGAATGCGCCGACCAATAATGCGAGCAAACTCATCGCCCGCAAATTCAACTCAAATGCCGCCGTCATGTTCTGTGTTGCCGAATTGCGTCCGGCGGCACTTTCCAGTTCCACACCGGGTGGCAACAGACTGCGAATATGCTGTTCTTGGGCTGCATTGTTGCTTAAAATCAAATCAATTCGATCCAGCACCCCCACTCTGCCCAATAATTCCTGCACGGTGCCGATGTCTGCCAATACCATCCCTTCCAGAGCCGGGTCGGGCGCATCATCGCCCTCCACAAAGGCCACGATTTTCAATTGATGGGGTTGCCCGTTGACCGTCACATCTAAAGTTTGACCGGGTTCAAGACCCAAACGCCTTGCGGTGACAGCCGATAACATGACCGCATTCGGCTCGGTTAGCAACCGAACCGCTTCATCGCCCCTCGCCGCTTTGACAAAACGGCTACGGAGGTTGCGTTCGGAGAAGGGGTCAAACCCCACCAATCTCAAGGTGCTGCCGTTGACCGTGACATAGCCTTCAATGGCCGGGGCAGTCTCTCGCAAACCCTCCTCAACGCGCAATCGAGTAAACAAAGATTCTGGCAATCCGGCAGGGCCACCGGCAATATGATGGGTATAGCGACCAATCAATGCCTCCATGGACAGCGCAAAGCCCCGGTGGGTACTTTCCGCAGCCAAGTCGATGGAGACCACCATCGCCACACCCAAAGCCACACCGATGATCGCCAACAGCAATTGCACAGGATGGCGCAAAAAATGACGGCGGTTGGCCCGCGCTAAGATAGCCACCTTCAAGCCGCTACCAATTGTCCGTCAAGCAAACGAATCACTCGATCCGCCCGCCTTGCGACTTCCGGGCTATGCGTGACCAAAATCAAGGTGTGGCCCTGCGCCCTGACTAGCCTATCCAAAAGGTCCAGCACTTTTTCCCCGGTTGCAAAATCCAAATTGCCAGTCGGCTCATCGGCCAACACCAAAGCCGGTTGGTGGATTAAGGCTCTGACCATGGCGACCCGCTGCTGCTCTCCACCGGACAACTTGTCAGGATAAGCCCCTGCCCGATCTGACAATCCCACTTCGTCCAACAAGTCCAGAGCCTTCCCCCTCCCTAGTTTTTCGTCCATGCCATTTAATTCCAAAGGCAGCATCACATTTTCCAACACACTGAGGGTGGGGATCAGGTTGAAGAACTGATAAATAAAACCCACATGCCGCCTTCTCCAAAGGCTACGGGCCGGTTCGCCCAAACCCGCCAAATCTTGTCCGTCAAAGGTAACATGCCCCGCGCTGGGCACATCCAAACCGCCCAACAAGTGCAGCAAGGTCGATTTTCCTGAACCACTCAGCCCCACTAGCGCAAGCTGCTCGCCGATACTCACCTCCAAATCAACCCCGCGCAAAATTTCCCGCCATTCGCCCGCCTCTCGATAGCCGCAATGCACGCCTTGAAGACGCAAGAGTGGCGTGGCTGTTTGCTTGGGAATGGCAGAAATAGATTTTTTCACTTGAATTGCTTGGGACGTGGACATGTCGAGTGCATTCCTGATGTTTGCCGAGTTTTTAGGCTATATGAATTCGAAATGCGACGGGGAAATTAGTTCATAAACTTGCGTTAGTCTTATTAACTTATTAACGGAAGTTACGCAATGGTCTAAGATTGGAGCGTCAAAGCCTGTCCTGAGCAAAGTCGAAGGGCTTGCTTTGACGCTCCCGGCCTGCACGGAAATAAGCAGCTTTCGCGTTCGTGCGTAACATCAGTAGATAATTCATTACATTACGACAAACTTCAGCAATTTTAAACGCAAAAAAAACCGGACAACTCTAAAGAGTTGCCCGGCTTTTTTTCAGCTAAAAAACGAATTATTTAACTGATTTACGGCGAGAACCCGCAACGAGAGCCGCCAGACCCACGCCGAACAGTGCAATTGAATCGGGTTCAGGCACTTTTGAAGGTGGGACGGACGGTGAATTCAGCGTACCGCTGACAGACGTTGTAGCGCCTGACTTCGTGAAACTCCACCGTAAGCTGGTGTCGGTTGCATTACAGGTATTGCCGCCAGTGGCGCAACCACCAGCTTGAGAACCCGTGGAACCACTTGGAGTCGTAATACCACGGGTATACACGTTCAAGAAGTCGGCTTGCTGTATTTCAACGATTAATTGACTCACTACATAGCTGCCTAAGCTCGCAGAAGACATATTCCATGACGAAAGGCTGCTCAAGCTCATCGGAGTGTTAGGCATGGTGAAAACAGCAGTGGGAACATTAAGGTAATCAACGGTGCCTGACCCAATTAATGTAGAACCAAGAAATGTCAGAGAGGTAAAGCTGGAAAGATCAGCACCACCATTGATTGTTACCCCGCCTAGGACAGACATCCCAGCGGAACCACTGATATCAATACCAGCCGCGTTGGCATTACCCACAAATACGCTTGCGCCTAGTGCCAAGCTTACAGCAATTGCTGCCATTTTAATGCTATTTTTCATTTTAACCCCTTATAGTTTGGATTTATAAATTCTTCTCTCACGCTCTCGAAAACCCACTCTATTTAGAGAAGGAATGAGAGACTGTAATCAAATACGAAATCTTTCAAACCGCTCAGATACTATGTTAGCTGGTCGTGCTTCAAAGTTAGCACAAAGCTTGCCAACTTAATTTATTTCATTAATATCAACTATTAATAAATTTTAATTCACACAAGACTTATAGCATCAACGAGTAACTGTAAAAAATACTGACATCCCCTGATCTGATAACGATCGTTAAACTAAAGCCGATTTAAGCCAACTCCTGACTTGATTCCCCCTTCAATTGATGAATCTGTAGATACAACTTCTAAAACAGTAAGATAGAAAATAATTTTAGTATCGGCCCAACTGACAGCCTTTGTAAAATAAGCTGACACACCGCTAAACGTCCCAGCATTCCTCACAAATACATGGAAACCATGCTGAGGACGAACATTTAACTGTTTGTCATTGACCCAATCGACATGCGAACAAAATTGCTCATACGGTTAAAATTCGGCTTGATGCATCTAACGCTTCATCCTTTGGGTAGTGTTAGTGACTTCCATGCCGAAGGTTTCATGCAACACTAAGGCAAAAAAAATTAATTTTGATAATAAACGATTGACTGGATTAATCAAAATTCGGAAGTGTCAGTAAATTTTACACCCACAGATACAAAGTAAACCGGCACTTTTTCCAAAAATAATAATTGCCGCAATCTTAACTTCAATGCCCCCCATACAACCTCGCATACAAACCCCCTTGCGCCATTAATTCCTCATGCACACCTTGCTCACTGATGATGCCGTCTTCAAACACAAACACCCGGTCGGCATGACGAATGGCGCTAAGTCGATGGGCAACGATGATGGTCGTCCGACCGACGAGGAATTGTTGCAATGCCTGATGTAGCTTGGCTTCGGTTTGGCTATCCAAGGCCGAGGTCGCCTCGTCAAAAATGACGACCTTTGGGTTCGCCAGCACCATCCGGGCGATGGCCAGGCGTTGCCTCTGCCCACCCGACAGCCGCATACCGGAACGCCCCACCATGGTATTCAGCCCGTCTGAAGTCGCCCTCACCGTGTCTTCCAATTGGGCAATGCGTAAGGCCCGCCAGAGCGCTATGTCGTCAGCCTCACGCCCCATGGCAAGGTTGGCCCTCACCGTGTCATTGAACAACGCAGGGTGTTGCAACACCGTCGCAACGTTTTCCCTCACCACATCCAAGCCGATGTCGGTCATTGGAACCCCGTCGAAATAAATCATCCCCGCACTGGGCGGATAAAGCCCGATCAAAGCTTGTATCAGAGTGGATTTGCCGCCACCGCTGGCCCCGACGATGCCAATCTTTTCACCGGGTTGAATATCCAAACTAATCCCTTGCAGCACCTCAGAACCATTGGGATAGGAAAAATATAGGTCATTGATCGCCACGCCCACCGTGAGTTTCCCGGTGAATGGGTCGGCTTTATGCGGATAGCGGGGTTCCAGCTTCAATAGCAGCAGTTGGTTGATCCGCTCCAAAGCGCCTTTGGCGCTGGAAAAGGCATACTGGATATTCAAGACCTCTTGCACCGGAACCATCATGAACCATAAATAACTGAAGACCGCCATCATTTGACCAATGCTCAAGCCGGAATAAATCACCATGAACATGGCAATGGCACGGAAAATTTCGACACCGCCCAAAAATATCGTAAAACTCAAACGGCCAGCCGCATCGGATTTCCAAGAATAGGCCGCCGCACTCGTCCGCACATTCCGCGCTTGATCCAGCAAACGGCTTAAGTAATGCCTCTCCCGGTTGGCGGCACGAATTTGATGGATGGCTTCCAAGGTTTCCCCCAAGGCTTGTTGAAACGCCTCCATCGCGGAATTTTCCCGCTGCTTGAGGGTTTTGACCTGCTTACCCATTACGCCAGTCAAGTAAATCACCACCGGGTTTAACAGCAGAATGAACACTGCCAATTGCCAATGCATCCACAACAAGATGACAGCCACGCCGATAATGGACAGCAAGGCGACGAGCAATCTCGCCACCGCCCCGCCGATAAAGCCGTCGATGGTTTCCAAGTCGGTGACGAGGTTGGTGATGACTTTGCCACTGCCCAAGCCCTCATATTCGGCCATGGAAATCCGCTCTAGCCGATGAATCAACCCAGAACGGATACGGAAAGTGATGTCTTTCGACACGAGTGTGAACTGTTGCGTCTGCCAAACGCTGAGCAAGATGCTCAGCAGACGCAGGAATAAAGTGATCCCCAACACCGACAGAATATATAGTAACGGCTCATGCCATTCCGGCGGCGTGAGGCTATTGAGGAATCGCACCGAAACGCCGGGATGGTTGAGCAATACCTCGTCCACTAAGAGCGGCATCAACAAGGGGATGGGCACGGAAGCAAGCGTCGCCAATACGGCGATCAGATTGGCCTTCACTAGCTTGCTTTTGTGCTGCAAGGCGATCTTGCGTATATAAGCCCAGTCGTAGGAAGTAGCGGATTCCATCAGATTTGCAACTTACTCGTGATGCTTACAATTGGGCAAATACACGCTCAGCCGCTGCCAGCGTTTCATCCAGCACCAAGCGATCATGTGCGGCAGAGACAAAGCCAGCCTCGAATGCCGAAGGCGCCAAATAGACCCCTTGCTCCAACATGCCATGGAAGAAGCGTTTGAAACGTTCCACGTCGCAAGCCATGACCTTGGCGAAACTATCGACTATTTTTTCATGGGTAAAGAACAAACCAAACATGCCGCCGACTTGGTTGGTGGTAAACGCAATGCCCGCTGTTTTTGCCCTATCCTTTAAACCGTCTACCAAGTAGAGTGTTTTATCGGTCAGATCATCAAAAAACCCTGGCACTGAAACCAATTCCAATGTCCTCAATCCTGCCGCCATCGCCACTGGATTCCCTGACAAAGTGCCCGCTTGATAAACCGGACCCAGCGGGGCCAGTTGTTCCATGATGCTGCGCTTGCCACCAAACGCCCCCACTGGCATCCCACCACCGATGACTTTACCCAAGGTCGTCAAATCCGGCGTGACTCCATATAAGGCTTGTGCGCCGCCCAAAGCCACGCGAAAACCCGTCATCACCTCATCGAAAATCAATACTGCGCCCGATTGGTCACAGACCTCCCGCAAGGTTTCCAAAAAACCGGCGACAGGCGGAACACAATTCATATTACCAGCCACTGGCTCAACTATGATGCAGGCGATTTCCGAACCCACGCGGGCAAAGGTTTCACGCACTGCCGCAGAGTCGTTATAGGCTAAGGTTAAAGTATGCTCCGCCAATGACGCGGGTACGCCGGGCGAACTGGGCACACCCAAAGTCAAAGCCCCGGACCCGGCTTTGACTAATAGTGAATCGGAATGACCGTGGTAGCAGCCTTCAAATTTGACAATCTTGTCGCGTCCGGTATACCCCCTCGCCAAGCGGATTGCGCTCATGGTGGCTTCAGTACCGGAACTGACCATACGCACCAACTCCATGGAAGGCACCAACCCGCAAACTTTCTCTGCCATGGCGGTTTCCAGTTTGGTTGGCGCACCAAAACTCAAGCCCTTATCCACAGCTTTATGCACAGCCTTGATGACTTCGGGATGGGTATGCCCCAGCACCATTGGACCCCAAGAACCCACATAGTCGATGTAATACTTGCCATCAGCGGCTAGAAAATAAGGCCCTTCTGCTCGCTCCACAAACACTGGCGTTCCTCCCACGCCCTTGAATGCGCGTACCGGGGAGTTCACTCCACCGGGGATATGTTGTTTGGCTTGTTCAAATAATTGTTGGCTCATTGTCAGATTCTCAGTTTTTCAAAATCAGGAAATTGCATCAAATTGTGCATACCACTGCCCAGTGTCACTTGGCGAACAGGTGTCATAATATAATGACAGCAGCTTGAGATGCCCAACCGGGCCATACTCTGGACCGGGTGACATCGTGCGGAAAGCATGCCCCCCCATCAATTGGTGGGTGATGGTTTGGAATAAGCGGCACAGCTTGCCGTCACGTAACATGGTTTCCAACATCTCAGGCCCTGCAATTAGATAAAGGCTACGAAAACCCCGTTTTCCCAATGCGTCCACTAATGGCCCGCCCTCAACCCGGCGGTCTTTACCGGCAAAAATGACCTCATAGCCTTTTTGCCGCCATTGCCCGACCTTGGCAGGATCGGCATTTTGCCCGGTGGCAATCAAGCAGGTTTGACCGTGTTCATGGATTGAGTCCGGCAACGGGAAGTCCAAACTTGCACTAGCAACCACAATGCCAGGCTGTGGATTCAAACCCTGCCCGACACGCCACTGGACGAGATCGGCAGTTTCTTCGCGCTGGCCAATTTGCAGGATATTGCCAAGTTTGCCCGCAGCCAGCGAACGCAGATAACCGCCATGGGTAATCAGACAATCCGCTTGGGCTTCTAATTCAAGAAACAATCGAAAATCATTCGGGCTAGTCAGGCTCTTCGGCAGATAAGCATCGCCGCTTGGCTTTTCCAAGGCAATGCGCCCATCTAAACTGGACAAGAAATTGGCATATACCAAAGGTTGATGGGGTGTTCCCAGTTCATGCAATTTCAGACCAAGGTAAAGCCCAGATAACGGCATCGCTTGGTAAGGTGGCGGAAATAGGCGGTTAACCGAATGGCTCACGGCCTTCCTTTCGCTTCAGGCTGCGGGTTCGATTTGTGTGCCTGCTCGACGTGAGTTCTTCGCGGAACCTCGGCTTTAGGCTGCTGGTTCGATTTGCGTGTCTGCTCAACATGAGTTTTGCGCGGAACCTCGGCTTCAAGTTGCTGGTTCGGTTTGTGTGCCTGCTCAACATGGGTTTTTCGCGGAACATCGGCTTCAGGCTGCTGGCTCGATTTTTTTACATCATGCTTAGGCTGGCGGACTATTTCACGCAAATGCCAAGGAGCAGGATCTATGGCAGATTCAAGGCGGGCTTCATCGGCTTTATCGAGTTCAGGAAAGAAATCAAAGCCCGTTCGCTTTTCAATGGCATCCACACTGGTCACATAATGATCCAATGGTTCGTCTCCGCGCACGGTTTGTGGCACGATCAGAGCCAACATGGTTTTGGCTTCCGGGGCAACAATGATTTTGTAGAAGGCATCCGGTGCTTCAACCCGCCAAGACTTATGCAAACGCTCCACAGGCGGGTCGAAAATAGGGCCGGTCATGACCCAAATTTTCCCAAATTGCTTGGCAAACTGCTCCAATTCCAATTCTTCCAGACGCACCCAAAGCCTATCACTGAGTCCAGACTTTTGCGGCGTGACATTGGTCATTCGGTGAGCATCCAGTTGAGCATCTTGTCCGTATACTTGTCCCAAGTTGTAACCGGGTGCCAAATGTCCGCGCTCGTAGCCACTGTCATTATAAAGTTCGGGTGGAACGTGGTTAATGGCACGCCAGTCGCTCACAAACTCATCGGCTGGCTTCAAACTGGTCATAGCTGGCTTGGGAGTCAGCGCATAAGTTGCCCATAGCGGATTACCCCTAAGGTCTGAATACCCCACTATGAAACCTTGATTGCGTAACAGTCGAGTGTAGGTGAAAGGATTCATTTTATCTGACTGGATTGGCTCTCCCATCCAGAACATGGGCGGTCGGCCAACATGGACTTCAAACGCATACCAAGCCCCAAGCAGCACGCTGAGGGCAAACCATGCGGAAAACGGCATCAGGCCACCCAGACGAATAACAAAAAGCAGCAAGCCCCATAGGGAAAACCCCCGCGAATCTTGCACGGGTTCGCTGGTTCTAGCCATGCGTGTCGAAAAGGCCGGTTTTGATGACTTTTGTTGATGAGTCGGCGCAAAACATCACTGTTTTGCGCCGAATAATGAGGGCCAGTGCGGAAGCGTTAAAGAACTGATATTTTATTTCTTCTCAGGTTCGCTTTCAGCCTGAGACTTTCGCATGGCATCCATATTATGACCGCCATGACCACCCGCGCCTGCGCCACCGCCGCTGTTGCCCGGTCCGCCACCACTGCCGCCGGCACCGGCGCTAACCCCTTCCTTTTGGCGCATATTGATGGCAACACCGGAGGCTTTGGTGATGTTTTGCTCGTTTAACCCGCCTAAAGCGATTGCACCGTCAACGATGTCGGTGGTCACTGCCGAGATATCCATGGTATCAGCGATTGGGCTAGTCACCACTGCCTTCACAGGATCGTTCAACTGCGCATCAATTGGGGGAAATGCGGCAATCACAATCGGGTAAGGTGTACCGGCTGGCACGGCTACGGTGAACTGCCCATTAGTAAAATGGGTGGTAGTCACAACTCTGCCGGATGTGTCTTGCACTTCCAGCTTGCCTTCCCCAATGGTTCCATTCTTGTTGCTAACCTTGCCGCTGATTTTGGCAGGAATGCTGGCCGGACCACTACTGGAACTGCCCTGGTCGCCGCAACCGGCCATTAGCCCCAAACCTACAACGGAAACCGCCAACAGCGCATTTTTTAGAAATTTATAGCCAGTGTTTGTAATGAGTGTTTTCGCCATGTTCAAACCCATGATTTTAGTGATGAATGATTGAATTCGACGATTGTAAAGCCACTGCAAGATGCCTTTATCTACCGCAGCTTCAAATCCAACGAATTTATAGCATATATTTTCGCAAACTGTACATATAAAGCAGCATCAATAAACTGCCGAAATGTGAAAGTTCTGCGAAACCGATCAGGCTTTAGGCTGGCCAGCTTCAGCGTTGACAGAGGACGCCACCGTTGAAGCCGACGCAGATGGCAAGCTATGCCTCAGGGCACATCAGTAATGGCGGGGGCCTGATGCTTTTTCACTTCGCCGCGTTGAATGCGGACATATTCTTCAAGTTGGCGCTTGGCCACATCGAAGGCATCGCGCAGAGCCACGTAAAGATCCTCATGCGATTGCTTGTCATGACGCTCGCGGCTGATCACGATATGCTTATTGGGAACGCTGAGATCGATGCGAACATGGAAGAGATTACCTTGTTGCTGGTTTTGATGATCGAGTTCAACTGCTACCCTGCAACTGATAATGTTGTCGCAGAATTGCTCCAATTTGGCTGTTTTCTCTCGAATTTTCGCTTCTGCTGCGTCGGAGTGGGCTATGCCGTGGAACGTAATCTCTAATGGTACTTGCATTTTGTAACCCGTTATTTCCAATGGTTTGAAAACTAGGGAAGACCTGCCAGACGCATGGACGGCCGATACTAGACCGTATACCCATTCGTCCAGCCGACACTAGGTTGAGGTCAGCTTGAGTGACTTCCCCGTTGTTTGTGACTCGCCGACCTAAGCCGACGGGGCTATTTTCCCAGCCAAAACTCATTATAGTACAAAATCTACCTCAACCGGGTAGACAAAAATCGCCAATTCGCCTATTTGTCTTTGGTTTACTTTCTTTATCGATTATTTTGCCTGTTAGGGTTACGGCTTTTTTCCCCATGTAGCCATCCAAAGGACTAACCGAGAGCCACGGTTTTGATTTCTTGCCTATCCATTTCATCACCAACAAAATAGGCAGTAATTATGTACCGCAGCAATTTGATAGATTATCATATGTGCCATGAAGCAATCCGACCATAAATATAGCAATACGAATACGGAAACCTGATTCCAATGGCCCACTCTGCCATGCATTGCTAGGTCATTCGGCTTGAGCGATACAATTCAAATAGATGGCACAACTTCAGTGCTTGTTTCGCCAAATGATGGCAAAGGTCTGGCGGAGGGCTTGAACCGCAGATCTCAGTGCGTCTCGCTGAACCGTGAAGTTTTTGTAGCCGAGGTTACAAGGCGAATGGGAGAGCACACCGACTCGCTGCTGCCGCTCCTTGACGAGCGTCCTCAACTTTTCGCAGGTTCACCGATATTTATTGACGATTACTGCCTGCTCCGACAGAGGTCAACCATCGCTGCTGTGGAAAAGGTGGTGGCAATGCCGAGCTACCGGGAACGGGTTTTGGCCTATGCGCCAACTGCCGCTCAATTCATACCCAATTCCAAGGGCGTTTTCTTGAGTTACGATTTCCATCCGAGTATGGATGGCCCTCGACTGTTTGAAATAAACACCAACGCCGGCGGAGGCTTGCTGACTGACTTGCTGATACAAGCTCAAAAAGCCTGTAGTGACCGGACGGTAAATGACAATCTCATACCGTCTCTGATGCGGCCTGCCACACCGCCAGCCGAGCAAGCCTTCCTGTCTATGTTCCTTAATGAATGGCGGCTAGAAAAAGGCGATGCCCCTTTGCGTTCCATCGCCATCGTGGATGAAACACCCGAAAACCAGTTTTTATATCCAGAATTCCTCATGTTTGAACGCCTATTCAAACAGAATGGGATTGATGCGACGATCTGCGAACCTAAAGCACTGGAATGGAGGGATGAAGTACTTTGGCAAGGTCAGCGACCCATCGACTTAGTTTATAACCGCCTGACTGACTTTGGGCTTGAATCCCCATCCAATGCTTGCTTGCGCGAGGCTTACCTCAATCGAGGCGTGGTCGTGACACCGCATCCCCGTGCCCACGCCCTCTATGCTGACAAGCGCAACCTGGCACTTTTGACGGATGAGGCGGCTTTGCTCGATTTGGGAGTCGATAGCGAAACGATTAATCTGTTGCTACAAGGAATCGCCCACACTCGCCTTGTGTTTAAAGAAGAGGCAGACGAACTATGGGCCAAGCGTAAACGGCTATTCTTCAAACCAGTGGCGGGATACGGCGGCAAGGGCGCTTACCGGGGTGACAAACTGACACGCCGTGTTTTCGAGGAAATCCTGCAAGGCGATTATGTGGCACAAGCATTGGTGCCTCCGGGCGAACGTCTGCTTCGCGTGGGCGGTGAGCTTACCACGCTCAAATTTGATGTGCGCCACTATGTCTATTGCGCCGACACGCAACTGACCGCTGCGCGTATATACCAAGGACAGACAACCAACTTTCGCACACCCGGCGGCGGTTTCTCACCCGTCATCGTGGTTCCTTCGATGTCAGTTCCTGTTGGCGAGCCGAACGAGTTGACTAAGGCTTGAATACTCTGACTTGGCTATTCAATCACGCTATAAATAATGCGGCCACAACACCAAAGCCCACACCACACCAGCCAATACCAGTGAAGTCAGCACGGCGGCGGAAGCCACATCTTTGGCACGTCCAGACAGTTCATGACGCTCAAAGCTGATGCGGTCAACCACTATTTCTATGCCAGTGTTGAGCAGTTCAACTATCAGCACCAGCAGCATACTACTCACAAGCAAAGCCTTCTCCACCCCGGTCTGGCCTAGCCAAAGCCCCAACGGAATAGTCACCAAGCAAAGCAAAGCTTCTTGACGGAACGCCTCTTCATGCGCCCAAGTGGCTTTGAAACCTTTCAGCGAATTGAAAAATGCGGCATAGATACGGGCCACGCCCTTGAGATTTTGACCTGCCATAGTGTGTGCTAAATAATGATTGAATGAGAAGAACCGGCATTTTAACCGATTATGGTTTGCGCCCAAACCCCATCGATCCATGACTGCTCCACGAGCAGATCCCCCCGTTGCATCCAATCGACAATAGCCTGTGCTGAATCTGGATATTGAACATGGATGGCGCGGCTTTGCTCCAGCCAAGTGGCTATAGACGCAGCATCCAAAGATTGCATCACTTGACCCAATTGTAATAATTCTAGCGCCAACGCATTGGATACTTGCTCCATCTGACCGCGCAAGGGTTTCACCAGTATTTTCTTACCCGTTTGCAGGGCTTCGCTGGCAAGTTCAAAGCCAGCATTGCTAATCACGGCTGAGGAATCGGCAAAGTCATTTTGAAAACCGACACGGGAAAGCTGCCTGACATGGATGTTGGCAGGATGCTCCTGAGTATTGGGGGAAGTTGGACTGTAAATATAAAATTGATAGCCATGGAATTGCTTCAATAGTTGGATGACATGATTAACATCTTCAAACGGGAGATAGACAATCACCTTGTTTGGGATTGTCTCGGCAGCCCCCATGTCTCTCTCTATGACCGGCGGTAGAATGGGATGGTGAAAATGATGCCAATGCACACCCAAACCGACACTGACGGGGGCAAAATACCGTAACACTTTTTCGCCGAGGAAATCCGCCCCAGCCCTTGGGATGTCGTAACAAAATGCATATTGATGTCCAATACCGACCGTTTTGATGCCTTGCAATTTGGCAGCCCACGCAGTGACTGGCTCGAAATCGCAAACAACCAGATCGTAACCGCTTAAATCCAACTGCTTGACATCGCGTACAAACCGGGCAATTGGGTTTTCCCAAGCCGTTTGCAGATATTGCACATGTCCGGCTTTGGTGGCAAAGGTTAGCCCTGTGCGCCATTCATAGTCAGCAAAAACCTCCATGTCGAACAATTGTTCCCATGGACGGCCTGTGAACATCCAAGTGACATCAATGCCCGCCTGTTTAAGCTTAGGCGCCATCGCCCTCGCACGTGTGATATGCCCATTGCCGGTCGCTTGAACCCCATAAAATACTTTCACGCGAAAATTATCCTCATACTGTATAAGGCAATACTGGAACCCATCAACGCACCAATCATAGTATCGGTAGGATAATGCACACCGAGGATGACTCGCGCCATGCCTACCATTGCTGCCCATAGAAACAAGGCAGGTAATAACGCTGGATAATACCAACCCCACAAGGATGCCATCAGAAATGCTGCCGACGTATGACCGGAAGGAAAGCTGAAGCGGTCAGATGGGATGACGAAACTTTTCATGTTGAGCGCCACTGAAGGCCGGTCACGCTTGAAGGCGTTTTTCAAGATAAAATATACCGGGCGTTCGATCAACAAAGCTAAGGCCATGCATGTCAACAGGCGAATTTCGTCAGGCCCACCCATCCAATACAGCATCCCGGCCAGCACTAAATAAAGCGGCCCGTTGCCAGAACTGGAAATGGCCCGGGCTAAACGGACGAGGATTTTCTGAGATTTGCGTCGGCTAACCCAAGTAAAAATGGAAACGTCATAATTTTGAATGGTCTGCATTAGTTTCATACTGCTACTCCTTCGATTGCTATGTTGCAATCATAGGAATTCCGCATGACAGTTGGATGACGGCTAGATTATAAAAATATGACAGGATACGTTGAGAATTGCTGATAAATACAAATCGGGCTTGCATTTATTCAGCACTTGGTTCCAAATATGCAAACACCAAATGAGAAATCGTTTCTACCTGAAACAATTAATAACAACGAGGAGAATACTCATGCACGTCGATCACGAACAATCCGAACTCGCCTTGGCAGCCGCCATTAAAAAAGCCAAGGAATTGGGGACGCAAATGTGCATTGCGGTGGTGGATTCGGGTGCTGACCTGAAGCTCTTTGTGAGGATGGACGATGCTTGGGTGGGCAGCGTTGACATTGCCATCAAGAAAGCCAAAACCGCCTGCTTCTTTGGCATGAAGACGGGGCAAATTGGCCAATTATCCCAACCGGGCGGGCCGCTCTATGGCATTGAGCATTCCAATGACGGTCTCATTACTTTTCCCGGCGGTGTGCCAATTGTCACCAAAGAAGGCGTATTGATCGGGGCTATCGGGGTCAGCGGCAGCGCGGTGGAGAATGACGACCTCGTAGCAAGATCCGGAGCAGAAGCCATCGGCGTGTCCGATCTGCCGGATCATCCGTGGCGGACTTGAAGATGTAACGGGCGGGCGGGCGTTAGGAGTCCAACGCCGTTGATTCTCCCACACCCCGTCACTGCCATTTAATGTTAGCGCTCGTAATCCCGCCTTTAGGCGGAAGACAACCCGGAAAGACCGGCTAAAGCCGGAACTACAAACGGTTTTGGCATGTTTGCTAAATTAATACGCATCGACAAATCAATCGCATGCACATTCTTGGTCAGAGCGCCAACGGAGACATAATCCACCCCCGTCGCAGCGATTGTCTTGATGTTGTCCAAGCCTACATTGCCTGACACTTCTAGCTTGGCCCTTCCGGCATTGAGTTTGACCGCGTCTTTCATCATGTCCAGATCAAAATTATCCAACATGATGCGATTGGCACCGGCATCCAGCGCCTGGGCCAACTCGTCCAAGCTTTCGACTTCCACTTCAATCGGCACTTTCGCCTTCAATTCATAGGCTTTACGGACTGCCATGGCAATCGAACCCGCCGCAAGAATATGGTTTTCCTTGATGAGGATGCCATCGTAAAGCCCAAATCGATGGTTGGTGCAACCCCCGCAACGAACGGCGTATTTCTCGGCCATACGCAATCCCGGTATCGTCTTGCGAGTGTCCAAAACGGTGAGTCCCGTGCCTGCCGCCTCATGTGCATAGGCACGGGACAAGGTGGCTATCGCAGACAGCATTTGCAACAAATTCAGAGCAGTGCGCTCACCTGTCAAAAGTGCCCTAGCAGGGCCGGACAGTGTGCATAACAATCCGCCAGCAAAAACATCCGCCCCTTCATCGGCAAACCACGTTATGTTCACCAAAGAGTCTATCTTGGCAAACACCGCATCAAACCATGGCCGACCACACAGAACCATGTCTTCTCGGGTGATCACGCTGGCCTCAGCTTGAGCCGATTCTGGCACGATCAAGGCGGTAAGATCACCCGTACCCAAATCTTCTTCTATTATCCGTGCAATCTCATCCGCTTCGACAGGCGCTTCGAGCATATTTGGATTCATTTTTGTTTCTTCTTTATACTTTCCCGCCATGCTTGGGACAACGCAGGGATTGCCAAGGCACGGTTGATGATTTCTTGTTGACGTGGATTTTTGTTGAGGGCAAGCATGGCATCTCGTATAGTCAAGCCTCCTTCATCAGCATGAAGCCTAATGATATTGTCCCCTAGGTTGATCATGCCTTCTTTCAACACTCTGAGGTAAAATCCGACCCTGCCGGAAAAATGAAAACGGCCCACAAATTCGGCATCCTCCATCCTCATTCCAAGCTTGGAGCAGGGCACCCGTGGTTGGGTTACTTGGACTTCCACAGCACCAAAATTAAATATGTCCCCAATATGGATAACATCATCAGTCATTCCGCTGACGGCAAGATTTTCCCCAAACTGACCAAAAGGCAACGATCTTCCTAGCTCTGCCTCCCAGAACCGATAATTCTCCACTGCATAAGCATAAACTGCCTTATCGACTCCACCATGGTTTTTCCGGTCGGCCTGCTGGTCGCCCTCCATGCCTTGCTTGCTTACCTTGACTGGCCCATTGACGGGTTGTTTGCAGATGCCGGTGATTTTGCTGTGGCCCTGATGTTCGATTCGCGTCAAGCCGGAGACACTGATGGACTGAATGTGCATGCAAGTATACCTTTTACATATTGCGGCTTTAGCCGAGGATGGAAATTGAACGGGAAACTGGGGCAAAGCTTCGCCTGTGAACTGGCGATGCGCCCAATTCAATCAGCTTCGACTTGTGTGCCGGGGTAGGATAGCCCTTATGGACGGCAAAACCATAGCCGGGGTAAATGGCATCTAAAATGCCCATCTCGGCATCACGCCAAACTTTCGCTACGATGGATGCTGCCGATATTTCAGAAACAATCAAGTCACCCCCAACGATGGCTTCTCCATTGCAGGGCAGTTTGGGGAGGCGGTTGCCGTCAACTTTCACCCAATCTGGGTGGATTTTCAAGGCAGCGAAAGCCCTTTGCATGGCAAGCAAGGAAGCTTGTAAGATATTTATCCGATCTATTTCACTTGGTTCTGCACGCCCCACCGCCCATGCCACAGATAATTCTCTTATCTGACGAGCCAAGTCTTCCCGCCGAGTGGACGTCAATTTTTTTGAATCAGTCAAACCAACAATTCCAGCGTCTTGACCCAATATCACAATGGCTGCAACCACCGGCCCGGCTATGCAACCCCTGCCTACTTCGTCAATACCGGCGACCAATTGCCCGTTATATGAATTCACCAGAAGAGACTGTCGGCTTTACCGCAAAATGCTGCGCTGAGTTTGCTTGAGGAAAGTGACTAAACACTCAATCTCAGGTGTCTCTTGTGCCATTTCCTCCAATGCTTCAATGGCAGATTCCAATTTCAAACCGGCTTTGTAGACAATCTTATAAGCCTTTTTGATCTGCCGGATCGCTTCTTGGCTGAATCCTTGCCTTTCCAAACCCACCGCATTGATACCGTGTGGCTTTGTGGGTTGACCACCGACAAGCACAAAGGGAGGTATGTCCCTTGAAATGATACTCCCCATCGCGGAGAAGCTATACTGGCCGATCTTACAAAATTGATGAACCAGGGTAAAACCACCCAGTATGGCATGGCTTTCGACTTGCACATGACCTGCAATTGATGCGGCATTCGCCATAATGACGTGATCACCGACCATACAATCGTGAGCGACATGTGTATAGGCCATCAACAAATTGTCGCTACCCACTTTGGTGAGGGCCTTGTCTTGCATAGTGCCACGGTGAAGTGTGCAATACTCGCGAATAATATTACGGTCTCCGATTTCCAAACGAGTATGTTCGCCTCGGTATTTCTTGTCTTGAGTGTCCTCACCCACGGAAGAAAACTGGAAAATCCGGTTATCTTTTCCTATGCTTGTCGGCCCTTTGATGACTACATGGGAACCCACAATCGTACCTTCGTCGATTTCAACACCCGAACCTACCAAGCTGTAAGGCCCGATACTGACGTTATCTGCCAATATGGCCGAAGGATCAATGATCGCTGTCGGATGAATCAAGAGTTCTGCTCCGCTGCAGCACACATGATTTTCGCGCTTGCCACTAGCTCACCCTCCACCTCGGCGCGACATTCAAATTGCCAAATATTTCTCTTATGTTTGACGTATCGAGCTTCTAGCTTCAGTTGATCTCCGGGTACAACAGGACGCTTAAAGCGCACGTCGTCGAGTCCCACCAAATAATATGTCTTCCCTTTGCCCAACACATCAGGAGCGGACTCCCCGGCCAACAATCCAGTGGTTTGGGCCATGGCTTCAATAATCAGAACTCCGGGCATGATGGGTAGCCCGGGGAAATGGCCTTGAAAGAAAGGTTCGTTAAAGGTTACGTTCTTAATAGCCAAGAGGCGTATCATCGGCTCACATTCGATCACCCGGTCAACCAGAAGAAACGGGTATCGGTGAGGCAGGTATTCCTTTATTTGTTGTATATCCAATGGTTTTATTCCTTAAAGTGCGAAATATTTCAAAGCGATTCTAATCTTGACAGCACAATTTACTTTTTAGTGGGCTTGCCACCGCCACTCCCACTTTCAAGTTTACTTGCCACTTTGGCAGTCACATTGAATGAATCCTTGGCAAACGGAGTGCTTGCGCTTTCCAGAATCAAGTCGTAATTTTCCTCCCTGGCAACGGCTTGAACGGCATCGGTTACAAATTTAAACAGTTTCTGTTGCTCTTCATTGCGGGTCTGATTAAGGTCTTGATTGAACTTGTTCTCTGCATTCTTAAAATTCAAAACTCGCTCTTGCCCTTCTTTACTTAATTTTATTTTTTCCTCCTCGCTCATAATCGCATCATCCTTAGCGAAGCGCTGTTTTATTTTTTCTATTTCACTAAATTCCTTTTTAAGCTTTTCCTGTCGCTCCTTGAATTCACGCTCCATCTTTTTTTCGGTTTGTTCTCTTTGAGCAACCTTCTCCATCAGCAACCGGTATTCAACAACCCCGATCTTTAACCCTGATGTCTGCGCCTTACCGCCTCCGGCAGCGCTTAAATCAAAATCCGCCGCTGGTTCAGCACTGGCGGCTTGCGCAATTATGATCATCAGAAATCCCAGTAGCACAGACCACAGGCTTGTTTTCGACATATTCAAATCTCACTCCAAATCAAAAAGTTGAACGTTCAAACGTTGATAGAACAAACTGGCACACTCTTAAAACATCCCGATTGCCAACACCAGGCCATTCCGTCTCCAGTATTTCGGATAAGGTATTATACAAGATTAAAGCCCAGCGAACGAGAAATTACCCCAAGCGCATTAACATGCATAGATCAGAACCCTTGCCCGAAAGAAAATTGGAAACGTTGAACTTGATCTCCAAGCGGGTAACCCGATAATCTGCCTAAAGAATAGCAGGAAGGAGAATTTACCGGATCGA
>CAIWDB010000637.1 GCA_903911305.1 uncultured Methylococcaceae bacterium
CGCTTTTACCGTGATGCTTCGCCTTTGGCCCAGCGACTGGCCGGCTATCTGGCCGCCGCGCCATTGACCTTGCCGGTCATGCGCCTAATCCAGCAAACTTTGTTGCCGGTGTCTGGGCAAACCCAACTGGCCGAAGTCTTCGTCAGTGGCCTGTTGCGCAAACTCCCCGAACTGGCGGAACCGGATGACGCCCCGTTCTTTGATTTTCATCCGGGCTTGCGCGAACGCCTGCTGGATCACATCGGCATCGACGAGGCTGCCGACGTGCTGCGCCGGGTGTCCGCCTTCGTTGCCCACCGCACGGGCGGTGTCATCGACTTCCACGCCTTGTTGGCCGACCCCGAGGCGACCGGGGATTTGCGCTTGCTCGGCAATGCCCTCTACTTTGCCCGCCTAGGCGCTACGGTGCTTCGGCGCTTTGGCGGCGACTACCTTGACCTAGCCGACCGGCTGCAATGCAACCCCGGCTTCACCCGTAATAGCCATCGGGTGGCAGGGGAGTCCCCCACCGTCCCCACCCGCTTCCGCGACCTGTTCCTAACTCGAATGGAAGACGGCTCCTGGGTGAAGGATGCAACCCAACCAGGCCCGGCCATGGTCTGGCTGCCCGGCGGCACGTTCTTGATGGGCAGCCCCGATGTGATTGGCAACGATGACGAACACCCACAACATGAAGTTACGCTAACCCATTACGCCGTGGGCCAATATCCGGTCACGGTCGCCGAGTTCCGCCGCTTTGTCGAAGCCACCGGCTATCGCACCGAGGCGGAGCAGGGCGATGGGACTTATGTCTGGAACAAGTATGTCTGGGACAAGAAAGGTACCTGGGAAAAGGTCAAGGATGCCAGTTGGCGTAAGCCTTATTTCGATCAAACTGATCAAAACCCCGTCGTCTGCCTCAGTTGGAACGACGCGCAAGCCTATTGTGACTGGCTAGTCGAACAGACCGGTCAAGCTTATGGGCTGCTGACCGAGGCGCAGTGGGAACATGCCTGCCGGACCGGGAGTAATGCCCGCTATTGTTACGGTGACGGCGAAGATGGTTTGGGCGAGTATGCTTGGTATTTCAACAACGCCAACAGCCAGACCCATCCCGTCGGGGAGAAAAAGCCCAATGCCTGGCATCTGTACGACCTGCACGGCAACGTGTGGGAGTGGTGTGCGGACTGGTATGCAAACGATTACTACCAACAACTTGCCGAAGAAGTAGGCCGGAATAAGCCCGCCTTGGCGGGCGTTTCCGGCGACTCGGTGTCCGTGATGCCGGAAACGGTCGCAGGGCGCCCCCTTCGTCTTCGCTCAGGACAGGCTTATTCCGGCCTACAAAATACTGCGAGTGTAAACCCGAGTGGCCCTGCGAGCGGCTCCGACCGTGTCGTTCGCGGCGGCTCCTGGGGCGACGGCGCCGACCTCTGCCGCTCGGCCTACCGCTTCAACGACGACCCGGAGTACCGCTACAACGACCTCGGTTTCCGCCTTTCGAGGACTGGCCCTTTACCCTCTTACCCTTTTACCCTTGGCGACGCCGAGCCGGAAAAACCCGCCTTGCCTGAATTCATCGAAGGCTTGCGCGACCCGATCCACGATGGCAGCGAAGGCCCTGCCATGGTCTGGCTACCCGGCGGCGAGTTCATGATGGGATCGGACGACAGTGATCAGAGTGACGAAAAACCCGCCCACCCGGTGCGGGTGGATGCGGTTTCCATCGGCCAATACCCGGTGACGTTTGCCGAATACGACCGATTTTGCTCGGCGACCCAGCGGAAGCCCCCCGATGATCAAAGCTGGGGCCGGGATAGTCGGCCCGTGATCAACGTGAATTGGGAGGATGCCCAAGCCTATTGCGAGTGGTTAAGCCAGCAAACCGGCGAACACTACCGGCTCGCCACCGAAGCCGAGTGGGAATACGCCTGTCGGGCCGGGAGTGCGACACGTTATTGTTATGGCGACGACGAAACCGGTTTGGGCGACTATGCTTGGTACTCCAATAACGCCAAAAACCAA
>CAIWDB010000638.1 GCA_903911305.1 uncultured Methylococcaceae bacterium
ACATTATTATATTATGCCGCCACCAAAACCAATAATGACTCGTTTCCAGTGATTAAAGGTTCTGATTGGGATGATCCCATCCAGTATTCTTGCCAAAAAAACTATATTATTGTGATGGGGGATTCGCATACCCATTGTGATAAAAACTTGCCGGGTAGCTCCCTGTCTTCGTCTGGCCCTTCTCAATGTGCCGGCAGTACGAGTGATGCCAATAACCCCCCCGATAAAAATACTACCAATAATCTTGGCAATAATGGGGATACTGGCGATTCTGCGGTTGCGAATGACAAGTTTGTCACCACATGGACCAATAAGTTGGGCACTATGGAGGGACATAGCACCTTGGCGACAGAAACAACCGGTGCTGGCGACGCCGGAAGTTACTACATGGCAGGTTTGGCTTATTGGGCTAAATTAAACGACATACGGCCCTTGACCAGTAAAGCCCAGACGGTTGGCACACAGACCGTCAAAACATTCGTCGTCGATGTGCAGGAAAACAAGGATAAGGGTAACACCCAATCGCCTACCTCACTGCCTTGGTACTCACAATACTGGTTAGCCACCAAGTATGGCGGGGCGGATTCCTTCGTGGCTAAGACCGATCCCGTTGTTGCGAATCGGGATAAACCACTCAGTTGGGCTGACAGCACTGGAACCTGGCCCAAAACCCTGCTTGCGGCGGGCGACCCTACAAAGATGGAATTAGCCGTGAAAACGGCATTTGAGAGTATTCTTGCCGGTATTTACGGGGTGGAATCCGCTTTGGCGCAATCGTCGGGAGACTTGCGCACGGCGGGCGGGTCTTATATCTATCAGGCGATTTTCAACTCTGGGGGCTGGTATGGCGATGTGATGGGTTTCCTGATTAACACTAGAGGAACAGTAGTCGACACTAACGGGGATGCAACCAGTGACCCGGTATGGAAAACGTCCACTTGGCTGGGCAGCCACACCTATGCCAACCGCAATATTTTCAGCTTTAACGATGGTCTGAAAGCGGGAGCAAGCAACACCGTCATTGCAGATACAGGCAACATCAATTCCCGCAAAGGCATCCGTCTTCCTCAGTCTCTATTAACAGACGCACAGTTCACGAGTCTTTTCTCCTCACGCCAACGGGACCAACTTAATCTCAATGATCTTGAAACGCCAACAAGCGATGGCTTTGGTAAGGATCGGGTTAACTATATTATTGGAGATACCGGCAATGAGGGTACCTTGGGCAAGAAATGGCGCGTGCGAACTAGTAAACTTGGCGATTTCGTCAACTCCAGCCCGGCTTATGTAGGCGATCCATTACCGGGACTGGTTGGGCCGGGCTATGGAACGTTTAGGCAGGACCATGCAAACAGAAAACCCATGCTGTATGCAGGCTCCAATGATGGTTTTTTACACGGATTCGATGCTAGTTCGCCGGGTACTTCGGGTGCAACCCCGGGACAGGAGTTATTGGCATACATGCCCAGTGCAGTTTATCCAAAACTGAGATACCTCATGTCATCCAGTTACAGCCATAAATACTATGTCGATGGCAATCCAGTGGTCAGCGAGGTATGTTTTGGCGATTGTCCAGCGGCTAACCCCGTCTGGAAAACAATGTTAGTGGGTGGGTTAAACGCGGGTGGACGGGGTATCTATGCACTGGATGTGACCGACCCTGCTTTGTTTGCAACAACAACCGGTCCTAATCTTGTGCTATGGGAATTTACCAATCAGGATGATGCGGATTTGGGGTACACTTTCGGAGAACCTATTATCAAGAAGATGAATAATGGCAAGTGGGCGGTGATTTTAGGTAACGGCTATAATAATACGAATTCTTTAACTGACACTCCAGGAAGCACTACGGGCAGGGCTTATCTATATATAGTTTTTGTCGATGGACCAAGTGGTACGGGTAAACCTTGGTGGAAGCTGGGTACGGACTATGTCAAAATCGAACTAAAAACCACAGGTGAAACTTCGCCGTTACCTAATAACCCACCCAATGGATTATCCGCACCCGTGGCAGTTGATAAAACGCTCAATGGCACTATAGACCTGATCTATGCAGGCGACCGTAAGGGCAATATTTGGAAAATCGATGTTTCCAGCCAAACCCCTAGTTCATGGGGTACTGTTTTGGGAACAACTTCATATCCAACACCGTTGTTTACGGCAAAAGACAGTTCGGGCAATGCCCAACAGATTACCTCGTCACTAGAAATATCCAGGCATCCACTAGGCGGATTTTTAGCATTTTTCGGCACGGGTTCTTATATAGATAATACCGATCCACAGCCTGAGAACAGTACTACTCAAGTGTTTAATACTCAAACGTTTTACGGAGTTTGGGATAAGGATAACTACCTGTACCCCAATACCGGGTTTACTACTATCACTAGGAGTAATTTGCAAAGTCAGAGAGTCCTTAGCACACAAAAGCATACTGACACAGTATGCATTACCGACGCTGATAACGGAACAACATGTCAAAATGAAGACAATACCTTTTACATCCAATCTAATTGCATTCCCAACTATGGGACTGGCAACGCTAGTACGTACCCCTACAAAACGGATTCCTCTGGGTACAAAACGGCAGATTCCACTAACTGCCCGGACGGCATGTCTAGTACCGGACAGCAGTTGGGTTGGAAATTTGATTTGCCTGGTTCGGGAGAGCGAATGATTGCTGACCGTCCTATGGTGCAAGGCGGAATCCTTACGTTCACGTCATTGACTCCTGCCAGCGACCCTTGCACCGGAAATACAGTAGGGAAAATGTATGACCTAGACTATGCCTCGGGTGGCAGAGTCACCCGAGGGGGTGGGGTTTATGATACCAATGGTGACAAAGTAATTGACAGCTATGACAAAATAGCGGTGACTACTCTAGGTTCGAGTTCCACCGATACTGCAACTTGGATTGCTCCTTCGGGCAAACTGCTAATTTCTGGTGCAAGCGAAACTCCGTTACGTTTACGCCTGCCTGATGGTTCTGGGCCGTCTGGAGTCGGAGCGGGCGGGGGCGGTTCAGTTTCCCCAAGCAATGTCACCATCACGGGAGGCTGTAATGATTTTGTCGCGGGTTGGGGTTGCATGTCAAGCTTGGGCCGAAAACCGCTTGGAGCGAACTATTTAGATTTTGTCTCCAACCAGAAATTAGGCGAAAACAATAATATGAATGTTGGAAGCACTATGGACTCAACCTCAAAGTCTATCCCCACAAAGTCGGGCAGGGTAAGCTGGCGAGAAATTATGAGATAAGATAATGGCCAATAAAATGCGCTCTTCAAATGGTTTCACCCTGATTGAATTGATGACCGTGACAACCATAGTTATCCTGCTGGCTATGGTGGCAATACCCAATTACTCTTCGGCGGTAAAAAAATCGGCAAGGGCAGAGGCACGCAGCACACTGTATCAAATCGCCCAATTACAGGAACGCTATTTCACTACTAATAATACTTTCCTATGCTTTAATTCCACTGGCTGCACGACTACTCCGACAGGCTGGAAGAATTATTCAGGTAGCAGTTATGCAAACCGCAAATATGACATTAAAACATCCTCACGCACCGGGTCTTTGTCATGTGCAGGGGATAGCCTAACCAACAGTATAGCTAATAGCTTCATCATCACGGCAACGCCCGCCAACGGCTTCGCCGATACGGAGTGCGGCAGTCTGACACTCGATAGCTGTGGAATTCAGGGCAGTTCGTCCAGTACGGCCACTAACTGCTGGAAATAGCCGAATGGGCGACAGGTCAATGTTTTTTTTTACGATAAGGCACTGATCAGTCGTTTAACTAAAACTTTGCCTTGATGGTGGCGAACAACCACCACACTTTCTGCTTTATCCAGCGAGTTGATTTGAAATTTGGGTCAGCCAACCCATCCAATAATTTTGCCAGCCACTCCGATTTTGCAACGACGAACAACAATCCAAGCACGACCAACACGACCACATAGCCAATGATGGGCACTTCTTCCAAATGTTCCGGGATGTCGGAATCAAGCCCCTGAATCCTGCTCCAATCCACCGCCAAATAGCTACCAATAAGACCGGCGGCCAATCCAAAAGCCGCCATCACCATCAAACGGGCTGTGGTGGTGGTTTGGCTGTGCCGTTCTAGCTGGCTTAAAAACTCATTGGCTTCCTGTGCCCGCTGCTTGACTTGCTCAAGCAAACTCAACGTGTTCAGATGCCGAATCCATAGCGAGTATATTCCATGTGCGTGCTCTTGGCCGGAAACCTCGCTGAAACAATAGCGATGGGAAAACGTCAACAAGCGTTGCAAGATTGTTGGTATTTCGGTTTGGTATTGCTCCGAATCGCCTGAGTTTAACCCAACGGTGGCTTCCGCTAACGCATTTGAGAATAACAACACTGCGGCCTTGTTGTAATGGGCGATCAACCCCATCTGGAAATAATGATGACGGAATTGGGCCAATGCCCCATTTCTTTCATCGGTGAAAAAATTGGGTTCGTCCTTGCCGACCATCACGAAGCCATTTCCGCAGCATAGAATGCGAGTTGTCATCCAGTTGTTCACCGGGTTGGCATGGAAGGGATAGTCCGCATATCCCATTTTAGGGTCCCAGTAGCGGTCATGGCAGTAATCCTTCTCAAACGATTTCAAAAAGTCTTCGGCAAAAGGCAATTGGGTCGATTTGCCACCGCCATTGGCGAAGCAGATACGGACAAAATCGGCCCTTGTCAGTTGGCGAGGGTCTTCAACCGCCAAATAGGCCATGAATGGCATGCGTTCGCCATCAATTAGTTTATAGCCGAACCTATCAGGCTGGTAGTCAATCGGCCCATGGACAAGTGGCTGTAGCAGATATTGCCAATGTTCAAAGGGTAGCGGGGATTTGTTTTTAAGTGCATGTTCTCGAAAATGACGGGTGCAGCCAAAATGGGTTCCTTTGGCATTAACATAATTATTCCACCTGACCCTTTGCAGGCAATGGCCTGCCTCCCGATTTCTGGTTTCCCAAAACGGTGGATAGACGTGGCGAAAGCGATCAAGGAACTCTTCAGCATAGGCCAACGGGATTGGACTGGTCGTGCTAACTTCTACCACCAATAGCGCCGCTCCATGGTCGAACAGATAAAAATGAATGCGATGGATGACTAAATTAATCGAGCAATGGAAGGAGTCCACCATCAGTGACACAGAGGCTTTTTTGATATCTTGGCGCGAGTATAGTCGCATGGCGGGCTGGGATAGGGTATTGCCCACATTTTTGATATTCGCGGTAGACGATCCATAAAGAAAACGACGAACAATGGGGAGAAAAAACATCAATTCGGCATATTCAGTTTCTTGATCCACATCGGTTGGATGCTGTGGGTAGATTAAATACTGGTTGCCGGCATTGGCCGTGTTATCGGTTCGGCTCAACAGATCATCCACGCGTTTCCATTTGCCCTCTTTCGTGAACAGCGTTTCAAACTCTTTGGTTCGCCGTTCTGTTTCCTGTAGGTTGACCCTCGCACTTAGATTTTCAATTTCTAGGGGCCAAAATAAAATTTGTCGAAATTGTTTAATTTGCACATCCGTCATGACATTATTTATCCCGCCACCGTCCGTCGCTCATGCGGACGCGCACAGATTTCTTTGGCGGGCTTTCTGGAGGGAGTCCTGCCATAACCAGAAGATTGTCCCGTTCCTCATGCGACAGTTCGGTGTATACCCGTGCTTTGATGTGGGGGGGTAGTACAATGTCACCAAAGCGAATGCGGATCAACCGGCTCACGACTACGTTTTGCGATTCCCACAAGCGGCGGACGATGCGGTTGCGGCCTTCGGTCAGGGTGACATGATACCAATGATTGGCCCCCTCGCCCCCGGCATCGGCGATCGAATTGAAATGCGCAGGGCCATCTTCCAACTCCACGCCTTGTTTAAGCCTTTCCAGCATGTCATCGCCGATGGTCCCCAATACACGCACGGCGTATTCGCGTTCGATCTGTTGGGATGGGTGCATCAGTTTGTGAGCCAAGTCGCCATTATTAGTGACTAGCAATAGCCCTTGAGTGTTAATGTCCAGCCGTCCGACATTGATCCACCGGCCTATCTCCAAGCGTGGCAATTGGGTGAAAATGGTGGGTCGGCCCTCCGGGTCGCGCCGTGTGACAACTTCCCCCGTGGGTTTGTGGTAGGCCAATACCCTTGTCTCTTGTTTTTGGCGCTTTTCAAGGTTGAAGGGTCTCCCGCGAACTGACAGAAGGTCACCTTCTTTCCAACGGTCGCCAAGCTTGGCGGGTTTGCCGTTAAGTGACACTTCGCCGTTTTCAATCCAAGTTTCAATCTCCCTGCGGGAGGCCAAACCGGCATGGGCTAATACTTTTTGAATGCGCTCGCCGTCGGGTG
>CAIWDB010000639.1 GCA_903911305.1 uncultured Methylococcaceae bacterium
CACCAAACGATTAAACTCCAATACAAATTCTAATGGACTTTTCTCCTCTTTGGAAAACTCCTTTCGATTTTGTTGGATATCTAATTCAAGGGGTTTACGGATAGAATTCAGTTCCCTCAATTTAGTCGCATCGACTGCGGATTGTAACCGGTATTCAACGAATAAATTGAACAACTCAATAATCATTGCCGATTCCGTTTCAGCCATTGCTTCTTCGCCAGCTCCCGATTCTGCGGCCATGGACATCCCCGCTCTATCATAGATGTTTAGGGATCTTTGGATAAACAGCGATTCTTCCCCGGCACTTTCCGTTTCTACTGAGGATTCGATGGCTTCAGAACTTCCAATGCACTCTGGTAAATCTCCGCTAATTTCAGGATACTGCAAAAAAGGGCTGGAACATGGCCAAATTAATTCACGCCCGTATGGGCCAAAGATTGATGAGGACAAGCCATAACCCCTAGCGTTAAGGACGAGTTTTCCGGCTGGCAATAAAATGCGATTGGCAGCTTGGTGGCACACCCCATTCACAAGATAGCACTTGATGTTGGCTTTCTCGTCGGATTGTGCAATGGCATCAGCTCGCAGGGTACTCCCGACACCACGAGTGATTTCTGTGCCATTACTTTTCCCTCCCCAACAACTCCAGCCTTTCCGTCCGGTTCCGCATTCCACATAGGTATGATCGGCCGCCTTGGCGAACAATATTGTAGGGTAAGCTTTTGCGACTAGTACGCCCATAAAAATTCCTCCAAATCGTGTTGCTGTGGTTAAAATGCCAATGAAACGCTTTGATTAATAGATGACTGACAGTGGAATCCTATAAGATACCCTTGCGCATCATCAATGCTATTATACAAATTCTCAGATTACTTTTGCAAAGTCTGGTGAATCATATAATCAACAGCCGCTTGAATAAACAGACTGACTCTCCGTGGCGATTGCCCAATCTCCCAAGCGATTAGCGGATTGGAGGACAAGGGCGAAAACTGGTCTGGAATAGGGGTGTTTGTGGCCTCTGGTCCCGCTTTTGGGTTCCATTTAATGATTTCAAAAAATGCAGACACCGTTATTAGAAACTCTCGAAAAAGAGCACCGATTAGATCTACAAACGGTTGCATTAGGATGAATAGCTTATCTTTTTGCGAATGGCGAAAAATGAATTTTGGCTCCATATCCGGTGACAATCTTACTATTAAGATGGTGCGAAAGTAAAACCCTCTATCACCAATCTCTTTGGCTATGTCCAAGGCTTTTTTAGCGAAGAATTCGGCTTGTTCAATGTAACCGTTTGCGCTTGCCAACGTCGCAAACTCATTCAACATTGAGGCAGTCAGACGCGGGTAACCACTGGCCAAAACCCCTCCCGGCAGGAGAAATTCAGCCCCCTTCTTAAGCAAGTCTACATTAGCAATCCCAATTTCTGCAGTAGCTTCCAGCAATAGGCTAGGCCGTGCTTGCAAGGCTTCTTTAACTGGAATTTCATTCAGCATGGCCAACATGTTTGGCAGTAACTCCGAGCCTTCTTGTTTGCGACCCAACTTACGCAACAGACGCATCCGTCCGATGCCTGTCGAAAAAATTAAGCCCTTGCGTTTGATAGCCCGAGCCAACTTTTCAGCTTCCTCAATTGTGGTAAGTGCTTCTTCAATACGGTCTTCACGTTCCAACAGAGTGGCACGATAAACCGTCAAAACGTGTACGTGTGTAAGCGATAGGGTTAACCCACTCCTAGAAGCGGTCAATGCCTCGTCAATCCTATGCATGGCTTCCTTGTCTCGACCGAGCAGTCGCAATGCATCTTGTTCACAAAGCCAGAGTTGGCTTGATGGCAACCACGGTTGTCTTCCTCTGATTAATCGCAATGACTCTTCGGCCATGCCTTTTGCGAGCAGCTCACGGGCTCTCCGTTCGCTGTCACGTTCCCAGCTTGCTTGGTCTGCTTGCTTACGCAAACTGACAGGGAGCTCACGACCAAGCTTTTCGTGTAGCCAAATACGATAAGTTGGATCGATGTCAAGCGCGTTATTTTCTGCTAGCCAGTTAAACTCATCTAATGCATCTTCCAATGGCAATCGGATGTCAGGCAAATCGGAGGCTTTAGGCTTTCGAGTCCAGCAAGCCTCTAGTTGTTTAAGGTCTTCTTTGAGCCAGATTCGGTGGTAAATCTCTTCGGCCCGTGCTGCACCCCCTGACTGTTTTTGCCAATAAGCCACAGCAGAACGGTCTATCGACGAGGCAACATCTTCTAGTTTGTCTCGAAGCAAGGGGAGCATCAGCATCCGCACATCCTGCCGATGACGAACTTTATTTTCACTGACAAACTCTACCAGGGATACCTCCCTGCGTAGCTCGTCAAACAACTCTTCCGCTGTGTCTACTTCGTTGAATTTTAGATTGCAAGGCACAGCAAGCACCTCGCTAATCAGTTGCGGGGTAATGAGCCGGACGATCAATCCAGGATCTGCGATTTTCTGCACCTTGTCTGGCAGGCTCTCGACGATTCGGGTATGCAACATGCCTTGAATTTGCTCGTTGGTATAGTCAGCGACAAATTTAGCTTGGTCTATGGCATCTTTCAGCACTGGTAGCCCTTGCTTGGCGAACAGCTCGGCAGCCAGCCTAAGGCTCAGAGGATTTCGGCCTGACAAGTTGACGATCTGGTTCAATACTTCATCGTCTGCCTCGGTCGAGCCTAATCGTGCAAGCCGTCCTTTCAGATAGGCACGGCCCGCGTCAAGGTCAAACCCCTCCAAATGCAGTGTTTGCCATGGCGGCTCTTTTTCGGTGAAGTCAGTGAATTCTTCCGGTTCTAAAGGTGCCCGGCCAGACACGACCAAACGCAAGCTGGACAACCGCGCAAGCAGGTCGGCGCCTAAAGAGAGCGTATTGAAGACTGCGGTTGATCCGCGCCGCTGGACAATTTCGAAGGTGTCGAAAACCACTAGGATTTTGGATTTTGTTCGCTCGGAGATTCGGTCTAGCAGTTTGACTAAGTCATCGCGGGCTACGGAGGAGGGGATGAAGTGCAGGCTTTTTGCGATTTCCCGATAATCAACCGTTTGCAGATTGGCCGTTACGCCAGTAACCAAAGCTTCGGCTTCACGGGCAAATTCCGGAAACTGGGCTTGAATTTGCCGGGCTGCTTCCCGAATCAAAGTGTCCGGCATTGTTGGGTCTAGGCTTCCGCTGCCGAAGTCCAGATAAATAAAGGGCATTGTGTCCGTCCGATCAGGGTCAGCATGCTCATTAATGAACTTGGCGAGCAGTGTGGATTTGCCGACGCCGCCTGGCCCGTGGATGAGCAAAGGCGGACGTTTGCGGAACACATCGGCTAGACGGCTGGCATTGCGTGTGAGCCACTCGAAAATAGTCTGCGATGGCAGTTGATCCACATAAGCACGAAGTTGTTCCAATTCTTTTTCACGTCCTTCAAAGCCATTGGTCAAAAGCCGTTGCAATGGTTCCAATAGGCGCATGCGTTCAATTCGCGCAAGCACTTGGGTTTTGCCCACCCCTTCGCCGGGGAGCAAGGGTTCTAGCCAGTCAAGGGCACGGTCCAGACCGAGCAAATCGCTTAATGTCCAGCCGTGTAGATTTTTTGGACGACCCTTGCTGAGCAAAAGGACCAGTGCTTTTTGCGTAGGGTCAAAATCCTGGTTAGGCAGATATTTCAATGCTTGCAATGCTTTCTCTTTCTCCAAGCTCGATTGGTCTTGCAGAAGTGTAGCCAGCACTGCGCGGCGGGTGTTGTTTTCCAATCGCCAACGGCCACGGGCTGGGCCACCCTTGATGACTTCGCCGTGTGCGATCAACATCGCGCCCACCGCTGCCAAATCAGTTTCACCTCCACCAAGAGGCCTGAGGATATCGGCCTTGAAGTTGCTCAGCACAGCTGCGGGTGCCAGGTAGGACCAATGCGGCGAAGAGGTAATGCCAATAGGCAACTCGAAACCACTCATTTCAATGCCTCGCAATTCATAATATTGGTATGTAACTGCTCCAATTGGGATTCGTATTCCAGTTCCCATTCGCCGGATTCTCTACCCAAACTTTCAAGCTTTTCCCAAGCACAGCTTATCCATGCCTCCAACTGCTTTCTTGAACACTTCAGTCTCTCAGCACTGACAATTTTTTCAGCCCATTCCAGTATTGCATTTTTATCTGGTAGTTTGGCTGCGTCAATTAAAATCTTATGTTGTATATCACTCGATATAGTCAAATCGCAGTCTACGAGGATTAACCGAACATTGTCCAAGTCCTGATTCTCAATCTTTTTTACAAGCAGCATCAGCAACGTGCATGCTGGTTCTGTCATTGACTTGCACTTACAGTGGTCAATGATTATCCAGATTTGATCATTAAACTCTTGCAACCTAGTTTCCAACTCCTCAACTAACTTGGGAACCATTTCTTTTTCCTTAGATATATCGTAGGAAGGGAAAATGTCTTCCTTGAATTTACCCAGCCGTTTCGCAAGATCGAAAGCATTTAATAGCCGACCAAATTCCTGATAATCTGCCTTCACATCTAGAAAAACCCGGTGTTTAGCTGGGTGGCATTCTTTAGCAAGCCGCGTACTAAAGCTCTTGCCACTCCGGCTTTCCCCGTGCACTTTCACAATGCGTTTGGCACCTTTGGCGGAAGGTAGTTGTCCTAACTGATTGCGAAACTGTTCACGATTGACGAACGGGCGACCGGTGGCAAAAAAACTCATATGGGGTTCTGCTGTCTGAGGTCCTGACTTCTTGCTGTTTTTTGACAGAATACGACCCTCTGTGATGAGGAATATAACGCTTGGAAGGCTACTGTTGCCATTTGGCGGATCGTCCGCAAATTTCTGCAACAAGCTCTCGCCACCATCTTGACTCTGCGCCCATCTCATAAGCTCCATGATTTGGAGGTCAAGGGTATGGTTTGTCACCCAGACATTGTCGGGCAGCACCGGCGCGAATCTAGGCTCGAACCATGTCCGCAACGCAGAGGAACTTGGGAGGGCTTGGCGGATAATTGGTAGCCAAACTTTCTCGAAACCACCTATCATATCACTACACACTATGCTTCATCCTCTTCAATCTTTCCAAAATTTTCCGATCCCTTTGCCGACTAAATCTTGGATAATGAGCATTATAGGAATGGCTTGGTTGG
>CAIWDB010000640.1 GCA_903911305.1 uncultured Methylococcaceae bacterium
CCCGGCGGTATCGTCGGCATCATTGGACCCAACGGCGCGGGCAAAACCACGCTGTTCCGCATGATGGCCGGTGTCGAGCAACCCGACGCGGGTTCCATCCGCATCGGCGAGACGGTGCAAATATCTCATGTCGATCAAAGCCGCGATAGCTTGGACGACAACACGACGGTATGGGAGGAAATTTCCGACGGCCTTGATCTGATTACCGTTGGCACCTACACCACCCCGTCACGCGCCTATTGCGGACGCTTCAACTTTAAAGGGTCAGACCAACAAAAACGCATCGGTGACCTGTCCGGCGGCGAACGCAACCGCGTCCACCTAGCCAAAGTGTTGAAAAGCGGCGGCAATGTGCTGCTGCTGGACGAACCAACCAACGATCTCGACGTGGAAACGCTACGGGCTTTGGAAGAAGCATTGCTAGACTTCCCCGGCTGCGCGGTGGTCATCTCCCATGACCGTTGGTTCCTAGACCGCATCGCCACGCATATGCTGGCGTTTGAAGGGGACAGTAAAGTCGTTTGGTTTGAAGGCAACTATGCCGATTATGAAGTTGACCGCCACCGCCGCCTAGGCACGGATGCGGATCAGCCGCATCGGCTGAAGTATAAGAAGTTGCAGGGATAAGCGATTGGGTGGCCTTAGGGCCACCCATTTAATTGCCCTAACTTTACACAAATCCATGAAATAGCGTGCTGATTAGTGTTAAATATTAGGTTTTTATTTTAGTTTGGTGCCTAGGAATCAATCAATGGCTGAACAATCTGTATTAATAATACCGACAGAAAAACTTGATTTTGATCCAGAAAATCCAAGATTTTATCGGTTAAGCAATGCTTCTAATATTCAAGCTATTATTGAGGAAATGCTTGATGATGAAAACGTGCAAGATTTAATGCGTTCTATAGGTAAGAATGGCTACTTTGCTGGTGAACCGCTACTTGTTGTGCGAAAACCAAACGAACGCTTCACCGTCATAGAAGGTAATCGACGACTTGCAGCGGTAAAACTTTTAAGCGGAGAAATTCTTCCGCCAATGCGAAGAAAAAACAGTATTAAAGAGATTTTGGATGATGTGAAAAAACCAGCCCCTAAGTTTCTTCCATGTTTAGTTTTTAGTAGCCAAAAAGAAATTATTCGAGACTTAGGTTATCGACACATAACAGGTATTATGGGGTGGGACTCACTGTCTAAAGCAAAATATCTAGATCAGTTGAGGGTCACATTTTACTCAGATCTTTCTCGATCTGACTTGTTGAGAACTATGGCCATTGATATCGGATCAAGACCTGACTATATTGCTCAACTATTGACAGGTTTGGCTCTCTATGAAAAAGCGGACAAATCGAAATTTTACGACCTTCCAATTGAATCAAAAGACATAGAATTCTCATATATTACTACTGCAATAAATTATAAAAACATATATACATGGCTTGGATTGGAAAGCCGTACAGATTTTGAGATGCTTAATCTTCGGGAGGATAATTTAAAGCGTATGTTTTCTTGGATGTTTTCCAAAGATCAACAAGGAAGAACAATTTTGGGGGAAACGCGAAATTTAAAAACTTTGGCATCAGTGGTAACAAATGAAGATGCGGTTCATGCATTAGAAGTGACCGGTCGCTTATCAGAAGCTTGCCTCTACACAGGAGGGCAGGAATCGGCTCTCGAACAAGCTATGGATCAAGCAGCAGAGCGATTACGCGTGGTCTGGAACATCCTGCCAAATGTGAAGCCTCTAAACAAAAAACATTTATATCAAGCCGATGACCTTTTTGATAATGTTAAATCAGTTCGTAACTATTTAAGGAACAAATTGGAGGATTAAGTAGTGTTAGATAAGGATTCGTTGGAAATGCTGCCTAAAGATAGTGATTCATTCTTATGGACCGATTTTGTTGAACTCCGAGCTTTGATTCATCCTGATCATTGTTTTTCTCGTGGCGATTTAGCCGCCATTTCAACTAGATGGATAGACATACATGATCTAGAGGATAGCAATGAGGATTTTGTTGAAACCAATTCTATCCATACTCGCCGAAAAAAACGTGGGCTAGACGTTCGCAAGCGTTGGCGAGAAATTGCCAATTTCGCGATTATGCGCCAAGCAGAATTTTTAGATTTTTATCCATTTCGCCTCTCTGATGACGAAGATACTTTGTTATATGAACTAGATAAGATAAGTCACGCCAAATATCTTTATCTTGGCTTACTTATTGCGTCATGCATGAGACATATCCCAAGAAATCGTCAAGGAGAAGTTGCAAAATTGTTTGAGCAAACCTGTTTTGTCATCTTTTCTTGCTTAATGCCTACCGGATCTGAGATTCGGGCAACATGGGCTAATGGAGGGCCAGAAGCAACCTACAAGGGAACGCTATATGAAAAAATGCAGGAAATTGCCAAAGACATTCGCTGCACCGCTAACTTTGAACCGCGAGATTTTAAGGAAAACGATAGGGGTGATGGCGGAATCGATTTAATTGCGTGGCATCCTATGGCCGATAATCGGGAAAGTATTCCTATCGCTTTTGCCCAATGTGGCTGTTCTAAAGATGATTGGAACTTCAAACAATTAGAGGCATCTTATTCGAAGCATTCCACCAATCTGCCCGTAAGACACCCTTGGGCTACTTATTATTTTTTACCTTTAGATTTACGTTGGCCGGATGGGGATTGGGCTTATAAATCTGACATAGGCCAGGCAATTATTGTCGATAGATTACGTTTATTGCGTCTTGCTTCCCAATACAAAATTCATGACCAATTACCTGTCATGCCATTTATAGACGAGATTAGAGCTTTTCGATACGGTTAGTTTATCCTTGACTTCAAACTAATCCTTCGCCACTGCTTCAAACAAAGGCGGTGGCACAGCATTCCCCACTACGGTATACCGCATTTCCAAACTACTCGCCTTGGTATCGGGAAACACCAAATCCCCAAACCCTTGCAACCTTGCCGCTTCACGATAACTAAAACGCCTTGCCCGTCCTTCGTGGGCAAACCGCCAGACATTATGCTCTAACTTTTGTAGCGGCGGACTCATTGGATGCAAGGGCATATGACGTGGGTTGGCAACGATGGTTTTTGACAATTTGTCCCAATCTCGGCGGCGGTCACGGGATAGATAATACCAATGGAACTCACGATCATAAAACTCGCCTTCCGGCCATTCGGGCATATCACCAATAGCGTCCTTCATCGTAGCATGTGGATTTGCCCGGTTAATGCCATGCGTGGGTTCTGGAAACTGAAATTCCAAACCTAAATCATCTCGTAAGCCGACAATAAAAATCCGGCGGCGCTCTTGGGCTACACCAAAATCGGCAGCATTCAGCACTTCCAATTTCACTTTATAGCCAGCTTCGGTGAACACTCTTTTCTGGTCTTCCAGCAAATGCAGGAAGTTACTTCTGACCATGCCTGAAACATTCTCAACGATAAATGCCTTAGGCTTAATCTGCGTCAAGGCCCTGGCAAATTCCAAATACAGCGTGTTGATTTTGCGGTCAGCTTTGCGCACTCCACCTTGGCTAAAGCCTTGGCATGGGTAGCAACCCACCAATAACTCGGCGCGTGGGAAAGCATCAATCGAAGCAATATCTCCCAAGCGATAATCTGTCTCTGCGTGATTGGCAAGATAGACATCGCGGGCATAGGGCAGAATGTCATTGGCCATCAGCACATCGAAACCGGCATTGATAATGCCCGCGTCAGATCCGCCGCAGCCAGAAAAAAGTGAAACAACAGTAGGCATAGTAAACTATTCGTTTTTTTACCTATTATACCTTATCTTTTTGTACCCCAAACACGACAAGATTTCTACAACCAGCAACGACCGCACTCTAAACTGGGCAACATGGCCCCCTGCGGTTTTGCTGTCAAGGCTAGGGCTTGATCTTGACGTGGAGAAACCCTAGGCGCTTTGGAAAAAGCCTTGCTTGATTTTCCCGGTCATCTCGCATGACCTTTGGTTCCTAGACCGCATCGCCACCTATATGCTGATGAGTGGTTTTGGTTTGAAGGCAAATGTGAATTGACTTATGGGCCTTGCTGAACTACGCCGTTTCCTTCGCGATTGACTGCTTCTTTTTATACAGGCGAATGGCCTGTGCGCCTATTGCTTGAGTCACTATGCTGGCAGTTAACCCGGAAGTTGGAATTGCGGCTAAGGGGTTCCATTGCAATTGACCGACAAGCATGGGGACGGCAGCGGATGCCGAAGAGGCGGCTATCACACCAATCAATTCTGGAACCCGTGCCTTATCCTCAATGTCATGGCCAAATAGTAGCGCAATTTCCAAGATGAGATACAAATGCATCCTTGTCATGATTGATGCCCCACCGGCAAATCCAGCCATTTTCCAAACATTGCCCGCGACCGGAATCAGTTGAGGCAAATGTAAGACTGCCCCTCCGACAAACGATAATACACTTTGTGTGTTGATTAGGCGCTGTGCCAATTGTTCTGGTGAATCATCGGGATAAAGTGATTTAACCCTCTGCACGACTCGGCGTACTTCGCCTTTGCGCAAGCGCAAGAAAAAATACAAGAATTCGTCAGTGACCATGCTCTGGGTTTTTTTCCGAGACAGGACTAGACTGCTGGACTTAACGGCATCTGTAGTGATTGCCATGCTTTTTTTACTCCTAAAGATGTACAGTTAATTCACCCATGATACGCCATTCGGGGATCATTTGACTGTTACAGTTTCGAGACATTGTGTTAAGTCAGTGATTGTCTCATTGTACCCATAGCTTTGCAGTTTCAAACTTGCAAGAGACTATCTGATATGTCATTCTAAAATTGATAAACGAACGATGGTGATTAAAAATGAATGAAACCAAACCTAACCCAAAACACCGAGCGCATATCGCCAGTCTGATAGCTGGACGTTTGAGGCTTAAATTTCACCCGCGCAGTCGTGATAAAGCGATCTTGCTAGGCATTCAAAATGATTTGCTTGCACACCAAGGGATTGATGATGTCAAGGTAAATTCGAGTAATGGCAGTGTCACCATGCAGTTCGACAAGAACCGCTATAGCGCCGTGGGTATTATGAAGTTGTTGGAGGATATTGACGTATTAGTCGAATCCGCAGGACACTTGCCTAGCGTTGAGCCTGTAGAGGGCGATAAATCATCTTCCAGTTTTGTAAATGCTGTCGAAGATTTCAATCAGCGTATTAAGTCTGTAACAGGCATACCTATCGATCTTAAATTGGTGATACCCGCTTCTTTCCTCAGCGCAGGTTTATGGTCGGTCGCCCGCAGAGGGCTAATGATTGAAACTTTGCCAGGATGGCTGTTTTTATGGTTTGCATTCGACATATTCGTCAAACTCCATCCAGTCAACCCTCACAAAACTGACATAAATGAAACAATTTGGGATTGACGGGCAACATGGAAATAGCCTCTCCACGCCCCTCCAAGGACAGGCAAAGCATGCTTTGCCTGTCAAACTGGCTGCTATTTCAGTATCCTAGGAGACCAGCCTCGATTTCTTATTCCGGTTTTAGATGATTAAACTGACACAGTAAGCAAGGTCAATTTTCGCCTAAAAGTTAGCAGTGAGCGGGAATTAACGATTACATTCGGCGGTGGCGAGCCATGTTGACAAATCCCCTATATCCTCCAGAACACCATTAGGGCCTTTATAATATACATGGTTGTTGTCTGAAGAAACGCCTACATAGGTATTGGTCTGACTGTAGTATCGGTAAGTAAAAGGCGGGGAAATCTGAGTTGCTGCGCCTACCGGCAAGAATAGCCCAGCATATTTTGGCGTTGACTCAGCCCAGTTTAACAAGCATTGCTCCTGTGATGTCGGATTCATCTTCACCGCATTGGCTGTGCTTGCCGGAACCCCTGCCAACGTAGCTTGCGCGATTTTGAAAAAGACATCCGTGTTGTCCATCACACCTGAGAATAATTCCGCACCTAAGCCTAAGGCTGACAGAGGGATATCGGTCGCGGTATGCACGGCTTGATCGCCAGGCACCTGACCCGTGACGAAAAAGCCGGTTGCGCTATTACGGACACTGGGGTTGGTAGGATAGGCGATCAGATTAGGATAAGGATTGCCATTGCCCGTTTTGACGAAAGGCTGCTGCGAATCTTGCGTAGGTTGCGGATTACTCAACCAAGTTTCATAACGGTCGGCATTGGCTCCATAGCCGATCAACATTTTATTGTCAATGTCGGTCGTGGCGGGGAAGCCGTCCGGGCTATTGCTGTAGGACGGGAATTTGGCAGCATCATAATTGCCCACCACTGGACTGCTTGGAGCCACTCCCGGCGCTATGGCGGTTTGGCTGCCATCGCGCATAATGCTGGTCTTAGAGCCAGTGCCTGATGGCGTGGCCGCCGCATTGCTTGCCAATGTGGCGGCGCTGACAGTGGAAGCGCCGATGATGGCAGCGCCAGAGCATTCATGGTCGGCGGTCACAATGACCAGTGTGCCAAGGTTCACGGCGGCAAAATCCTTGGCAACTTGTACGGCATGGTCGAATTCGATGGCTTCCAAAATCCATCGGTCGGTATCCATCAAATGCGCCTGTTTGTCGATGGAGGCGCCTTCAATCATGGCGACGAAGCCGCTAGGGTTTTTCGCCAACACTTGCAAGGCGGCAAACGCCATTTCGTCTAGCATGGGCTGGTCTGGCAAACCATAATCGTCAACCACGGTGGATTTACCCCGGCGTTTGCCGATCTTATCCATGGCTACGTTCATATTCGACCAAGCAAACAGGCCAAGCAATTTGTTGGGTGTGGCGGCGGTGATGGAATTCAGCGTGGCCCGGTCAGGTGCGTAGGAAAAGCCAGCGGCTTGAAAATCACTGAGTAAATCACGGTTATTGTCCAGTTTACCCGGTGCGGCTCCCCAACCAGTGACTATGTCAGTGGGCAACTCATAGTCAGTGCCATTCGTGCGCTGGGAACCGTTGACGATGTTATAGGTTCCAGACACTGGCTGGATCGCATTGGTGGAATTAGGAAGAAACCATTTGCGCCCGCCACCCATTAGCACGGTGAGTCCGGTGAGCTTGCTGTCGTCTAAATACTGATCGACAATGCCCGTACCGGCGCCTCGGTTGGCGGTGTGTACAGCATTGGCCGCCGGGGTGGCATCGAATACGTCTGCTGTGGTAACAATACCCAGCGATTTTCCCTGTATTCGGTGCAAGTACTCTGATAGATATTCAATTCGTGGATTGTCGAACGCATTAGTTGTATCGTCTGGCCATACGCCTTCTTGGTTATTCTGCGCCTTGTTTCCGTTTACATAGTTGGACATGCCGGGGGCGGAGTCGGTGACGATGGAGTTCAGTGACGAGGTCATGACCATTCCAGTGAAAGGAAAGGTGTCCATCGCCAGTTTGCCTTTTGCTTTTCCTTGGGCATACCCCTGCGAGACGATGCGAGCCGCCGTGCGGTGGGCCGCCCCCATGCCATCACCCAGCAATATGATGATGTTCTTTACTTTGTCGCCAGACAGTGAAGAGCCTACGATTTCAAAATTGCCATCTTTAGTGACGGTGGAGCCATCGCTAAACGTGGCGGTGGCTTTTAGCGAGTGGATGCCGGGGATGTTATTGGAATAGGCGCGAACCGAAGCAACCGCGCTGCCAACTGACAAACCATTCACCAACCCTGTCGTTACAAGACTGGTTGTGCCTAGTGATGGGTTCACCGATGTTCCGTCTACGGTAAACTCCACGGAAGTGACCGTTTTGCCTGCGTCTGGCTGAACAGTCGCTTGTAAGTCAAATCGCTGACCGGGAATGAATCTTGAAATGACTACTGACGGGGCGATAGACAAGTCGCTTGGAGGGGTTAGGCGAGAGATCGAGGCGGCGACGCTGGAGGTAGCTGTTGCATACAGCATTACGGCAATCGCTGCGGCAATGTTTCGGCGCACATGGCGATGATGGGTCATTTATCTGCTTCTCCAATTGATGTAAGAAATAGGATTATCAACGAGTTTAAATTTTCGGAGCGTTTGCCGATTGATTTAACGACTTGGAGGTTTTATTTGCATGAGATGCCTGTTTGCCCCCTAATAGTTTCCGTGACAAGTCTGGGTCGGTCTTCAACCGAATGGATGAAACCCGCCCATCCGATTCCTCCTTATTACCCAACTCAAGAATGCCAGTTAATGTTAGCAACCCCGGAACATGGGGAACGATCAACTTTTCTCCATTCTCGATATGGACGAATAAGGTGCTGGCTGGCATGTCATCGGCGGGACCATCCTCCTTTTCAGCCATGGACACGGCAAGAGGGGCAAGAATAAACGGGCCAGGCGAGGGTTCTTCTGCGTTGACCATATAACCAATGATCCTCACACGCTTGCCGTTCAGGCTTAACAGTTTATCGGTTGGTTCCAGTCCGCGGGGTCCGATGGGCATTTTGAAAAATTCTCGGAATTTGATATCAATTACACTATTTGATGGTGGTGCAAGTTTACCATTGACTTGCAATAGCGAAGCGACCCGCTTACTGTCGAGTTGTTGAGCGCCGTTTTCTGCCGTTGAATGATTAGCGGCTGAAACGGGATGGATTGGCGAAGATAAAAGCAGCACCGCAATTGCAAAATAAAACCTTGGTGTGCGGGAAAATTGAATAGGCATCAGTCAAACCGGAATATTTAATTAGCTTATTGACTGATGATACGCAGCAGCCTAGGCTTGGAGCATCAAAGCTCTCTTTGACATGAGTTTGGATAAGCGAAGTTTGCTTCGCCTGTCAAAGCAAGCTTTGACGCTCCGTTCTTTCATCCGTGCGTAACATCAGTTATTGCTAAGAGTAACTAACGGATGTTACGGTTTTAAGAAGTTTATGTGACAGTTGTTTACGAGCCAATGCGCAATGGCTTGCTGGCATTTACGTGGTTCAAACAGAAAACGAGCATCATCAACCTAGCCCTGCCATTAAATCAATGATTGCAATTTGAAATACTTCCCTGTATTCCATTCGGTGTCAAAATAACGCGACTATTTTGGCAAAATCAGATATTAATCGTGTTCTGCCTTTTCCCTGTTATCATCCACCCCAGCAGACCTGCGCCAAATAGCCAGAGCGTACCCGGAAGAGGAATAACCTGTGACTGGAAAGTTCCTGTTATAGGCAAGTCGGAATCTTGAAAGCCGACGACGTAAAACATATTCGGATTGGCGACTGGTGTGGTACTTCCATTAGGTATCGCTGTACTCAGAAAATCATTGTCATTAGCCACGTAAAGTGTATGCAACAATTGACCATTATCGACAACATCTAGCCCAAAGGCTAAGCCCTCAATCTTGGCAGGAATTAAATTGCTGGTAATGCCATTGCTATTCAGCATGGATTTGAAGTCTAGGAACAATTGCTTGTTTACCGCTAAAGGTAGTAAATTGGCCTCACCACTTATTCCACTGACATCAGTGGCACCAGTAATGTCGATTTGATAAAACTGGATTTTAGGATATTATAATGAACCCATAGCAGTTAAGCTATTGGCTATCAAACCACTCAAATATTGATCAAGATCAAAACAATGATTCAGCGATGCCTAACATGATAAAGATTCTTCACAATAAGGCCCCGAACAGAATTCGGATGATAGTGCCAATGATCAGATATAAGCAGACATTTGCAGAACTGCTCAAACAAAGCCTACTTAGGGATGGAAATGCGAAGGGTATTTACCATGCAGAGCCGAACGTAACGACGGGTACGATACTCATCAAGTATCACCCAGCATTGAATTCTGAATTAGAAATTATTGAGTTAGTTAAGTTGACTGTCCAAAAACTCAATGATGGGAAAATAGAAATCACCCAAAAACATAAAAACCCAAAGGTTGGCAGAATGAACCCAGGTGCATTCTTCACAAGGGAACTTTTAGTCAGCATTGCGGGTAATGTGATAGCAGGAATTGTTCTGGCATTTATTATAGCTTAGATAAAAGGTACACAGAAATTAAACATCCAATTCGGCTGATTCCTCGGCAACTTCAGCGGCTGCTTCGACAAAGATTTCTTGTTCGGCAGCGATTTCGGCTTTTACTTCCGCCACTAAGTCTTCGAGATGCTCGCCCGCTTCGGCCATAACCTCACGTCCTTTTTCTAACAGCAAAATGCTTGACTTAAGTGCAATCCTTGCGAGTGGTCGTGTGGCAATCACGATGGCTGGAATGGCAGCTATGGCCACCAATGCGGCCCCTACACCTAGCGCAGCGCCTCTGGCTGCATCATTTTTGAAAATGTCTTGAAGATTTGGCATAAAATACTCTTGGAAATTAATTCGCCCTGCTTGGACGCAATATTGCTAGCATTATGCCGCAATTCTAATAGGTTTGGGTAGTCTATGGCTGGGCCGCACCAATTTTTTTTGTTGGAGATGAATTCGATTATGCCTGACACGCTCGTAAGCGGATTGAATCAACGCAGGGCCGTATTTGCGTTCCAATCGACGTATGGTGAAATGGCTGTGCGCCATATCTTGGAAGTGTTGAATGAAAATATTATTAATGAATGCGCCGCCAATGGCACCAATGATAGGAATGATTTCCGCCGCCGCTTTCTGTGACAAGACTACGCCGAAACGTTCTGCCACTGATAGGATTAAATCGACTAGAACAGGGGCATTGCCTGAAATGGTTGCTCCTTGCCTTCCCAGAAAGCTTGATGCGCTGGCTATGGGAATTTCCAACGCCATGCGAATCCCATAATATCCCGTTTCGGCGGCATCGTCTGAGTGGCTACGCCCACCTAAGGCGAATACTTCCATACAGGCCATTTTAGTTTCGAACGAGTCAATGTCCTCGCCTTGGCTGCTGGCGATGTCAACGATGGAACTGAGCATGAGGGTCGTTGTGAGGGGCAGTTCCAGCAAGAGCGCAGGACCACCAAAGAAACCGCCAACCGCCCCACTTACCATGCCCAAGGCCTTATAGCGAAAGTCATCAGAACTCGACCCTTCCTTGTGTTTTACATTGGCAATGGCTTTGTCTAACGCTTTACTAATTGCTTGTTCCGCACAGCGCTGTACATTCAAATACCATTGTCTAGGCAGAAGTTTCATCCCCATTTCAATAGGTGCCCCAACCACGTTGCTTAAGCGTGCTGCAAAGCTAGGGTATTCCAAACGGTGATAAGCTTGAATTAAGCTGGATTGATCAGCGCTAGAAATGGATTGGGGTAAATATGTCATTAACCGTTGCTCTGCTATGAATTGCGGTGACTTGATTAAAAAAGATATATTACAATTTAACAAGCAAGTGTTACGGTTTTGTGACAATTGGCAATGCCCGCACAAATAATCAGAATCAGATAATTGTTACAGTTTAATGACAAAATGAAAATCATGGTTTGTCTACTGTATAATATTGCTGGGTGACAATATTAATTGAAATTGCAATATTGTCTCCGGTCTTTCCATTGACCAACCCAAGGGCAATGACGGTCAGACGGGAAGCAAATTGTCACGACAAACTATAGAGATAGCCATCATGAGAAAGAAAAATTCTAGTAATTCAGATGAAACCGTAGAAGAAACCCTCGTTTTTGAGGAACATGACGAGACAGCCATCGAATCTGTTGAAAGCGTAATCGATGAAGTGGTGGAAAAGGACAAAGCATCAATCGTTTCGAAAGCCGTTTACAAATCGGTTTATGCCGTGTCTTTTGGGGTTGTGTTTAGCTCTTTGCTCGTTTCAAGACTGCTCGTGCCAAAAAACAGCATGGTAGCCAAGGCTTTGCACGACGGTTCCGAAGCAGCCAAGAAAGCCGTTGAAGAAAAGGAACAACTTATCATGGAAGTCGTCGAAGAGACGGCTGAAATTCTCTCACCCGACGAACCAACAGCGGTTGCAATTTAATGGTTTGCCTTTCCCGCGCCTACTCACGGGAAAGGCTTTAAGCCTCATACTTCACTACCAGCCTTCCAATGGGCTGAAACTCTTTACGAATTCCGTATCCTGCGATCTAATTCCTTCGTAGACGCTGCGGATTTCCTCCTCGCCATATTGCCTTTCCAAGCGCCGAACAATGAAATGCCCACGAGCAATGTCTTGGAAATGATGCATGAACACTAGGTTTAGCAGTGCCCCACCGACAGCACCGGCAACGGGTACCATTTGCGCGGCAATTTTATCTGAAACAACCACGCCAAAACGCGAAGCGACACCTCTGATTAAATTAAGCCCGGCTGGGACTGGTGCATTGGATACCCCCCTGAACTGGAGCAACCGGTGCGAAAAATGCAGACTGAGAGTAAGGCGTAGCCCATAATAGCCAGTGTCCGCCGCGATGTCCTCCTTGGTTCGACCGCCCAACGCGAACACCTGCATGCAAGCCACTTTGGCCTCATCACTGCTCATGTCCTCACCTTGGCTGTGAGCAATATCTGCAATCGACCGCAACATCAAAGCCGTCGTGACTGGAAGTTCGGCCAATAGCATGAGCGGGCCAAAAAAACCACTCACTGCCCCCGTTCCAACCACTAACAGCCTGTGCAGCGGGTCATTCGCTTTATCCGGTGCAAGTCGGGCCATGTTCTTAATAGTCAAATTCAACATGATTCTGACGCTCCGTTCCGCTGTCTCGTCTATTCTTCGATACCACGACTGTGGCAGCAGATGCAACGCCTGCTCAATCGGGACACCAATCACACTACTCAACCGTGCGGCAAGCGATGGATGCTCAAGATGTCGATACGCCCATTGTAAATTGGCTAGTTCATTTTCGGGCAAATCTATCATTATTCCCATCTCTCAAGTGTAAGGTTTTCAAAGCATCAGTCTTAATTGGTATTTGTATCAGAAAATGCTTGAAAGGGAAGCATCAA
>CAIWDB010000641.1 GCA_903911305.1 uncultured Methylococcaceae bacterium
GACTAAATTCCCTTGGGCTATCGCGTAAATTTGCCCGTCCGCCCCTTTCAAGGGGGTCATCAGCAAGGTTCCTCCGCGCAAACTCCCGGCATTGCCTATGGAAGACACTGTCACATCAACGGTTTGCCCGATTTGCCCAAAAGGCGGGATTGACGTGGTCACCACCACGGCGGCGACATTCTTCAGGCGTAGGTTATTGCCGATTTGGGCCATGTTTAGCCCTGATTGCATGAGCATGTTGACAATCGACTGGGTGGTGAACGGGGTTTGCGAGGTTTGATCACCCGTGCCGTCCAAACCGACAACCACCCCGTAGCCAATCAGTTGGTTCCCCCGAACCCCTTGCAAATCGGCCAAATCTTTGATGCGCTGCGCATGGGCGGACGACGTTGTTAAAACCCCGAGCAATACGAAAATCAACAGGCAGAATCGTGTGAACATTAGAATGGCAAGGCGATGATTTGGAAGAAGCGCGAGAATGAGGACATGATGGCAGCCGCGTCCAATTGGCTGCTGCTGCGATACTCGACGCGGACATCCGCAACCTGACTCGAAAGTATTTGGTTGTTCGGGGTGATTTGGTAAGGGAAAACAACCCCGGAGAAACGGATGTATTCCACGCCGCGATCAAGGGACACTTGCTTTTCGCCGCTCACCACTAGATTGCCATTGGGCTGGACATCAATAATCTGTACCGTGACGCTGCCATTGAAATTGTTGCTGGCGGTTTCCGAACCCGCATCATTCAACTTACTGTCGGTCGTTGCCGAGCCAGTGGCCGAGCTATTGCCAATGAAAGGAATGAATGGGTAGCCGCCCGAACCTGACACAGCACCCTTGAAAGAACCGGATTTGCTGGAAGAATTGCTTCCCTGCTTGCCGGCCCTGGTGCTTTCGTTAAGGATGACGGTGATCATATCCCCTATATTCCTGCCGACCACATTCGAGAATGGGGGGCGAAAAGTCCCTGCCTGATAGATAGAGCCATTGGCGGGAGGCGCGGCAACCTCTTTAGTTTTTGCGGGGTCTCGATTGATCACACTGCTAGGCGTGATGGCGCAAGCTACCAGTACGCTGCACACGCCCAAAACCAGCAGGGTGCGCTTCGTGGGAAGCCAAGGTCGCGATTGAATCCCGCTGAACATTCGGAATGCCTCCCCCGCTCGCCTTCACATTTGGGTGAGGCGTTGTAGCATTTGATCGGCGGTGGAAATCGCCTTGCTATTGATTTCGTAAGCCCGCTGATTCTGGATCATGTTGACCAACTCTTCCACCACATTCACATTGGAGGTTTCCACAAAACCCTGCTGGAGTTGGCCCGCGCCGTCAATGCCCGGGGTATTGGTTATTGGTGTCCCCGACGATTGCGTTTCCATGTAAAGCCCTTCGCCCCGAGCCGCCAGACCGGGTGGATTGATGAAGGTTGTCAATTGCAAAGCCCCCACCTGTTGCGGTGTTGGGTTTTGCGGCAAAGTGACCGTCACTGTCCCGTCCGTGCCGATGGTCGTTTTGATGGCAGTGGGCGGGATAGTGATCGGGGGTTGCACAACATACCCGCTAGAGGTCACTAATTGTCCCTGTGAGTCGCGTTGAAATGCGCCATCCCGTGTATAGGCCATCGAACCGTCGGCGAGGGCAACCTGAAAAAAACCTAGCCCGTCGATTGCAACCGAAAGCTCATCGTTAGTTTGTGCCAAATTGCCTTGGGTAAATTCCCGCAAGGTCGATACGATGCGTGCGCCCGTGCCCACTTGCAAACCCGAAGACAATTGGTTTTGCTGGGTCGTTTGCGCGCCCGGTTGGCGCATGGTTTGGTAGAGCAGATCCTCAAAGATGCCTCGCGAACGTTTGAAGCCATTCGTGCTGACATTGGCTAGATTATTGGCCGTGATATCCATCTGCGTTTGCTGGACCTCCATGCCGGTTTTCGCAATCCACAGTGTTTTGAACATGATTTTGCCTCTATGGGTGGGTTTTGCCGGGTGATTCAGCTAATCGACAACAATTGGTCGGCCTTGCTGGCGATGGATTCGGAGTTTTGCAGCAACTTGGCATGCATTTCGAATTGGCGGGCCAAATTGACCATGTTGACCATTTCTTCAATCGGGTTGACATTACTGGATTCAATGGTCCCGCTGATCAAGGTGACGGAAGCGCTGGGCGTTGCCGGTTGCCCCGACGATAACCTAAATAGCCCGTCATCCCCGCGAACCAGATCCGATTCGGGCGGGTTGACCAATTTGATCCGCCCCAAGGACTCCATGGTACTGCTCGACAGCCCGGTTTTTGAGGCCGAGACCGTGCCGTCCTTGCCAATCAGCACGGTGGAGTTGGGCGGAACCGTGATGGGACCTGCATCACCCAACACTTTCAGCCCGCCTTGAGTTTGCAACATGCCGGCTATATCCGTGGTGAAACTCCCGGCGCGAGTGTAAGCCTCGTTGCCGTCTGTCCCTTGCACAGCAATCCAACCTTTTCCCTGAATCGCCACATCCAGTTTGTTCCCGGTTTCGTGCAGGGTGCCTTGCCTGAAGTCAGAACCCACGCTGGCATTGACTGCCAAATGGCGGGTTTGCGCACCATCGCCCGTCACCGGCACGGTGCGCAGCGAGTCGATTTGTGCGCGAAACCCGTTGGTCATGGCGTTGGCCAGATTGCCAGACGCAGTGGACATTCGATCCATAGTATGTTTCAAACCGCTGTTAGCGGTGTAAACCACACGATCAACGCTCATATCAACTCCTCCTTACGGCAAACTATAATAGTTAACGCAGACTCACCAATGTCTGCATGATTTGGTCGTTGATCTTGACCGCTTGGGCATTGGCCTGATAGTTACGCTGGGCAGTGATCATGTCCACCATGGCCGAGGCCACATCCACATTGGAAGATTCCAGCGACGCGGGGAGCAACACACCCAAGGCCCCTGAACCGGGAATGCCTACCGTCGGTTGGCCCGAAGCGGAAGATTCCAAATACATGCCGTCGTTGGTTCGGGTCAGCCCTTCAGGATTGATGAAATTGGCCAGCGAGAGCTGCGCTTTCACCATCGACTGGCCGTTTGAATAAGCGGCTGAGATTTTGCCGTCCTGCTCAATGGAAAAGCCGGAAAAATTGCCGACGCCATAACCATCTTGGGTGACGGCAATGGATTGATACGCTTTGCCAAACTGGGTCAGTTTGCTGACATCCAAACTGATTGGAAAAGTCGAGCCGTTGGCGGGCATATCAAAGTCAATCGTCTTTGGGCTGGTCGGGGACTGCGTCCCGTCCGGGTTGAACAGTAACGAGACCGGGGAAGTGGTCTTTGAGGGCGAAATGCTTGCCTTGTCCAGCGAAAAATACACGTCATAAGTGTTTGCGGTGGATGACTTCGCAAAATAAGTTTGGAAGTTGTGCGATAAGCCGGACTGGTCGAAAACCCCCACAGTTTGGGAGTTGTTGTAACTGGCGGGGTCAAGAGGGTCAAACGTAGGGTTGCTTGGAACAGGCGCCGACCCGGCCAGATTGACATTCATCCCAATGGATGTGGTCGCCGAAGGGGGCAAAGGGGTTTGATCCAAGGTAATGCTGGTCAAGGTCGGTAATATTTTTCCTTCCCCATCCGCGTTGTAACCCATGACATTACTGCCATTCACCAATTGCAAGGCGCTTTTGCTGCCAATGGCGAATTCACCATTGCGGGTATAGCTGGTTTGATCGTTGGAATTGGTCACTTGGAAAAACCCCTGCCCATTGATGGCGGCATTCAAAGGGTTGCCGGTGGTGGCTATGCCCCCTTGGCTAAACCGTTGAATGACACCGGAGCTGGGGTCGGACAAAACCGCATCGGCACTGGCCGACAAAGTGGCGAGAAACGAGTATGACCCGGCTTTATAGCCGGGTGTGCTCACATTGGCCACGTTCGAGGCGATAGTATCCAAAGTGGATTGAGCGATGTTAAGTCCAGAAGTGACAGATAAATCGGTCATTGTCGTTCACCAAAATCAAGTTAATTGTTTATCTAAAGTATCTGGCGTAGGTCGGACAATGCAACGTTGCCGACACCCGCCACGTTCACACTAATTCCGCTTGCGCCAGTGCTGACGCTTTGCAACGCGCCGAATGACAACCCCGTCGCCTGTACTGGTTTCCCCGACGTAGCGGCTGAAATGCCGAAGGTATACGTGCCATCGGCGGCAGTTTCACCCGCGTCGGTGACACCATCCCATTCCAACGGAAGTATGCCGGTAGTCTGCGGCCCAAGGTTCATCGAATGTACCGTGTTGCCGTTCGCGTCCTTGACGGTTATCTGCACGCTATCCGCCGCCTCGGACAACTCCACGCCAAACACCGATTTGCCACCTGTCAACTCCATGGACGAACCCGGCGCCAAGACATTGTGGCCAATCATGGATGCCGCCTGTAGCGCTTGGGACGACTGCAAGCTAGTGCTCAAGGATGCGATGCTCTTCTGTATCGAGTTGATGCTTGAGACGCTGGATATCTGCGCCATTTGGCTGATCATCTGATCGTTGGACAAGGGGTTGGTGGGGTCTTGGTTTTTTAATTCGGCCACCAGCAAATTGAGGAATTCGTTTTGCAAATCTTGCTTGCCAACGGACCCTAGCAAACCGGTGCCGGTTGCGGCATTGGCTTGGCTGGATGCGATGGTGGAAGATGCCGACGGTATGCTGCTCATATCAATCTCCGCAGTGTTTGGGTTACATCACTGGAGCCTGCTCCCCAATGCCATTAAGTTAAGGATTTTTCCGTTCGCCCTGAGCTTGTCGAAGGGGGAACGGAAAATCCCAACTTTTTGGATATTAAGCCGTCCATGGTTCGACAAGCTCACCACGAACGGCTTAACTTAATGGCATTGGCCTACTCCCGCCCCACTGACGCCTTGAAGTCTACTAGGATTTTATTGATTAATCATAGGAAACAATAATGCCTTTTACATGCTTTATTTCGGTTAGTCAATAGCGTTAGACCGCCTTTTGACGGAATCATTCAAACAATCGAGAAAGGCAATCGAGAAAGCTGGAAAGCAGGGGATACCCGTCCAAGATATTGACTGATGTTACGCATTGACTTGGTTCTGGAGCGTCAAAGTCGTAGGGCGGCAACCCTTTGCCGCCAACAGTCAGGCAGCGGCAAGAGTCGGCATGGGGATGCCGACCTACTTCTTAATTTGATCGCTCCCACGCTCCGGCGTGGGAGCGTAGGCTCTGCCGCTCCTGCGGTTCCAAGGCGCACAGCAACTCCCTTGGCGTTCCCACGGAGACCGTGGGAACGATCAAATGCTGTTGAATTAAGGGTTGGTTGTAGGCCGGAATAAGGTCGTGCAACGACCGTTTCCGGCACTTGGCCTGTCATTTTGCCGGAAACGCCCGTCGGGGCGGGCTTATTCCGGCCTACTTCTGCCGCTAATTCAACAGCA
>CAIWDB010000642.1 GCA_903911305.1 uncultured Methylococcaceae bacterium
ACCAAGTTGTCAATCACCCGCAACCCCATCGCCACACGGGTTTCTGTCGTGGCACTGCCGAAATGCGGAACCAACACGGCGTTTTCCAGTTCAAGAAAACCGGGGTTTATATTCGGTTCACCCTCATACACATCCAAGCCCGCGCCTGCGATAGTTTGATTTTTTAATGCGCTTATCAAGGCAACGCTGTCCACCACATCGCCACGCGCCGTGTTAATCAGAAAAGCGCTGGGTTTCATCAATGCCAAGCGTTCGGCATTGATCAAATGGCGGTTGGCTTTGCTGCCGGGGCAATGAAGCGAGACAAAATCAGCCTCGCGCAATACCGCCTCTATGGATTCGCGAGGGCTTGCCCATTGGGCAGGGGAGGGCAATGCAGTTGAATGATGCTCTATAATTCCCTCCCCCCCCGGGGGAGGGTTAGGGTGGGGGCGAGTTAAATCAGAGGCTTCGCTGCTTATTGATCGCCCCCATCCCGGCCTTCCCCCGTGGGGGGAAGGTGCTAATTCAACAGCATTCGGGTTAGGGTGGGGGCGAAATAAATCAGCAACATTGGCAGGGCAGGGCGGGTGAGGCGTGTAATAGATCACCGACATATCAAATCCAAAATGCGCCCTCTTAGCCATGGCCTGACCAATCCGCCCAAAACCAATTATGCCTAGCGTCTTACCAGTGACTTTTGTGCCTAGCATTTGATTGGGTCGCCAGCCTTTCCAACGTCCGGCGCGGACGATACGCTCGCCCTCGCCGATCCGCCGGGCAACTGCCAGCAACAAGCCAAAAGCTATGTCTGCCGTGCAATCGGTCAGCACATCTGGCGTGTTGGTGACGGTGATGCCCCGCGCTTGCGCTGCATCCAAGTCGATGTGGTTATAACCCACACCGAAATTTGCCAAGATTTTTGCTCGCAAGGGTTCTGCGTTCAAAACCTCGGCGGTGAACGCATCGGTTACCGTTGGCAATACTGCGTCATAGTGGCGCAAAGCGTCTTGCAATTGCCCTTCTGAAAATGGCTTGTCGTTTTCATTCAAGCTAACATCAAACAACTCCATTAATTTCGCTTCGGCGGCATCCGGCCAGCGGCGGGTGAGGATGATTTTGGGTTTGTTCATGACTGGTGTTTAGATGTGACAGGATGCCTATAATATAACTGATGTTACGCAGCGGCCTAGTATTGGAGCGTCAAAGCTTGCTTTGACAGGCGAAGCAAGCTTCGCATTTCTACACCTCAAGTAAAAGCAAGCTTTGACGCTCCAGTTGCGCTAGGCAATAAGCGTGCGTCCGTGCGTAACATCAGTGATTGATAGTGAAGCACACGAAAACTGAAGATATTTGACATCTTATGGGAGTGCAAGGCTTGCCTTGCTTGGAACTGACCCCGCAAGGCAAGCCTTTTACTCCAACACCACTTTTAACTGCTCACATTAAAGCAAAGACGCAACATGAAAAACCGATCATTCTGGCAACAAATCACGCTAATCGCTAGGCATCATTGTTAACCATAAAGAAACAAATTAAGCAGCATAAATCCAGCTTTCTCGCTTGACACCCCCCCCATGATTCAGGATATGTCGCAACACATTACCGCATGATTGGAAAGTTAAGGTAAGACGCGGTAATCGAGCTTTTCATTTTGCTCTATTTTGCTGATAGGATTAGCCATGACCGTACATCGAATCAATGCCACCGTTGAATCCGCCCAACTGCAAGCGGTGCGGGATGCCATCAATGTCATTCTGCAAAACCTCCCATTTCTGATCGACCTCAAGCCGGAAGAGCGGCAAGCCATGGCGAAGTACGGTGAGAAGAACCGCAGCTTCGTCGTCAAAGCCCTAGCCATCGCCGAACAAAACCCTGACATTCTACCTCGATCATTTAGCCTAGCCGACATGCAAGCCCATGTGGCATTGATTGACGCCCTTTACCCGCTGATCCTCACTGTCACCAATTTGCTTGGCAAATTGGAAGACACCCACTTCGCCGCCGGCAGCGAAGCCTACAATGACGCACGCTTGGTGTATCCATATGCCAAGACAGCCAACATCGCCACTGGCGAGTTGGAAGATGCGGTCAACGAACTCGGCCATCGTTTCGCCAAGCACCCCAAATCCACCCCGCCCGATTCGTCTAGTGGTTAGCTAGAAGCTAAACACAAACAAATCCCTCCCACCCTTGCGGGGGAGGGATTTAGGGAGGGGGTAAATAGACCGAAAAGACAATCAGCACATGACGCACAGACCCGCGTACATGAACCGACAACCGAAAAGGATGACCGATCCACATCTACCAAAGAACGATAAATACTCAAGGTCTACAGATGTATCGGGAAGGTGCATTGATGGACCTCAGCCATAGAACGATCAACCTTCAATGGTTTACGGATGCATCAAAAAGGTAGACCGATGGATCATTTTGATAAAACGATCAATGATAAAGGTTCATGGATGTATCAGTAAGGTAGATCAATGGACCCTAGATATAGAACGATCTACCCTGAAGATCCATGGATGTGTCTGAAAGCATGATCGATGTACCTAGGAAGTAGAACGATGGATCGACAAGGATGAACAGAGAACCTTTTTAAATCAAGGATGGAGTAGGGCCAGTCCATGCATGGACTTTTGTGACTCAAGGATGGATCTTAGCAGTCCACATAAGAGCCTTGGATATATATCGATCATCAAATCGCGCAATTCACGGCGCACTATCTGACAACCCGGAGATACTAAAATGGCAACAATCCACAATTTTGAGCAACTGATCGAAGAATCCAGAGTCTACTGCAACGATATCGTCCTCGGCGGTAAGGATGGTGTAGACCCCTTAGAAACGTACTTCCAAAATCATACCGGAGGTCTACGTCTCGAAGAAAATTCGCCGCCGCCATCTGTGGTGGAGCCGCTATTGCGCTCTAAGTGGGCTAGCGCAAGCGGCAGTAGCACGACATTAATCTCCCAACCAGCTACCTCTGCTTTGACAATTGGGACGGCTTGATGGATTTCTTACTTGAAAGCTTCAAGTAACCGCCACTCCCGAAGAAGTAAACCGGGTGAGTCTGCCAAAATGAGAATTGCTAAAGGTTTTTTGTAAAAATTTACGAGTTGGTGTAAAAATGTAATAATCAAACGGTCTGGCTAAACCAGCGGCATAAGGGTTGCTGCGCGTCTATGGAAATAACTATCTTGTCTGTGAAAGAGCGTTTAGGTGTGATTGCCTCATGCCTGTTTTTGCTAGTTTGCCTATTGACACTCTCAGGTTGCATTTCTCCAATAGCCTTGGATCGCGCTGCCCTTGCCTACAATCAAGCCACCGCCGACATCTTGTACAAGCAACTGTTGCTCAATATCGCACGCACCCGGAATAACGATCCCATCCACTTTTCCGGCATCTCCAACATCGCAGCAACCTTTAATTTTCAGGCTAATGCCGGGGCCACCCCGGCTTTGACCGGGGTGGCTGGTTCGACTATCTTACCTTTGTTTGGCATGGCGGCATCGGAAAACCCGACTGTCAGTATTGTCCCGATGGAAGGCGAGGAATTCACCCGCCGACTGCTGACGCCCATCCAGGAAAGCAAGATGACTTTGCTGCTCCGGCAAAATATTGATGTAGATCTGCTGTTGCGCTTGGTGGCCCAAGAGTTTCGTTCACAGGAACAAGGAAGGGAGAGAGTTTTCCAAAACCGCCCCAAGGATGGCCAGGGTTACGAAACTTTCCGCCGCATTGCGCTGCATTTGTCCTCCATACAAGACCAGAATCAACTATTTGCCGAACCCTTGGTTTTTGAGCGGACTTGGATTGTCCCTGCTCAAACGATCACCGCCGAAGGGTTTCGCGGCCTGGAACAGGGGTATTCCATCATCTTAGACCCAGCTAAACGCGAATACCGTCTTACCCGGCAATTCACAGGAAGGATTCTCATCACAAATTATAACCCTTCTCTGTTGTCCAACGAAGAACGCATGAGGTTAAACGATGAGATTGACCCGGATTCT
>CAIWDB010000643.1 GCA_903911305.1 uncultured Methylococcaceae bacterium
AAAATTCCTTGTCGTTGTAGGGATTGAGTATTTCGACTTCGGTGATTGGTGAAATCAAATCACGGGTCAATATGGCATTGAGGAAATGCACCAGCAGATTGCGGTTTTGCTCCGAACCGAGCAAAGCCTTGAATACGCAATCTATCTTAGGGTCTATGCGGTGTTTCATAATGGTCTATTTCATCGGAGCATAGAAGGATATTCGTATCCAGCACTCTTATTTGCCTGTTGTAACCAACGCAATCACGCTATCTATTCCCGCCATAGAGTTTTCCTCTAATCGCTCAACAGATTAAATCCATGACCAAAGCCTTTATAGTGAATCCTTAGCTTTAAGCAACTCGACCACTTCCGTCAAATGGCGGATTTTCTCGTCCCTTAATTCGATTTCTTTGTCTTTCAGTTGAATAATCAACTGTTGTTTTTCTAGTTCGGATTGGAGTTCAATATTTGAAGTTGGGGCGTAATTAAGGTTATTTTGTGTGTCCATGTTATTGGTACAAGACAGATTAAAAACATACCTATCTGTTGATCCCAATAAATCGACAATTTCAACACCAAATACCTCGGCGATTTGCTCCAAGCGATGTAGATTAATATCACAATTGCCGCGTTCAATCTTGCCATACCCATTTACCGACAAATTCAACTTGTCTGCCACCTCTTCCTGCGTCAACCCCTTCACTTGCCGTAACAGCCGAATTTTTTCATGGATGGGCATGATTACACACTGTAGGTTGTTGAAATAAAACTTATAGTTGGTGGTGAAAAAAGCATAACAGATTTACGCTACTTCAAAGTCTACCATAAAATCCTTGGGTTGTAATGACAGACTTGGCTTGCCGGTTATCACTGCAACAATTTAGCTTGGTGACTCATAATTGTGTTCGTTCTGCAGTCACAGAACCATTGTCAAGCGAAACGTTGCAATGCGTAACATAAGCATTGGAATAACATCTACATTTTGAGGATAAAGCAATGTTCAGACAAAGTTATATTCTGTTAGTGGCAGCGTTCATCCTGCTTGTATCGACAAATTCGCTTGCGGCGACTACAGCCGGACCCCTACCGATAACAACCATTCGTACTGGCTGGAATGGGGACTCATTTGCCATTATGACCAATCAACCGATTTTGAATCCCGCAAATTGTACATATCCAGACGCTTATATGACAGGAAACACCGAACCTGGTTATAAAACATACCTATCTGTAACACTTACGGCTTTTGCGATGAATAAACCTGTGACAGTAATCATTAGTGATACTGAATGTATAGCAAGTAGACCAAAAATTTGGGGTGTCTACATTTCTAAGTAGCGCGAGTTAAAATTCGCACCCCTCTACACATGGCTTTTCTCGTTTGCTAGATACTCAATCAAATTGGAAGGAGAACTACATGATAAAATTTATTAATTATTTTATTCTGTTCTTGGCTTTAGCTATTTGCGGCTTTGTCCCTGTATTTGCTGATGACATGACACCCATTATTGTACCTATACCCGGTCCCAAAGGCGACCCTGGACCCCAAGGACCGAAAGGAGACCAAGGGCTACAAGGTATTCAAGGCGCTGTTGGCCCCAAAGGGGATCAAGGTTCGCAAGGCATTCCCGGTGTAAAAGGAGACAAAGGCGCTACTGGCGAAAGGGGAGCTACGGGTGCAACTGGGGCGCAGGGTTTACCGGGACCCGCTGTTAAAACATCCGCTGTTTGTGTAAATGGAACTTCTACAAAGTATAATAATAACAATTGTTCATGCAAAACTAAAATAATTAGTTTTGTGTCGTCCCCTTGTACAGTAACATCGGAGACTGGTAGTTGCAGTGGCAATGATGTTAGAGATTCCTTTGGGGCTTACATTAGCAGCGGAAGCTGTTGCGTATGCGCTCCATAATAAACAATCCTATAGCTTGAGGCATGGAAAGTCTAATTTGGGTGTGGGATTTATAATCCCGCCCCAAACATTTAGCAAAAATTTTACAGCGAAACAACCCTTAACCCTAAAGCTTCCGCCGCAGTGCATTGCCTCCGATCTGACGAAATGAAAAGTTCGGCTTGCCGAGCCAATGCGGAGGAATCGAAAAATATCCGCATCATGCTCCCGTGTCGCGTTCATCTAGTATTAAACGGCTGATTGAAACTCCATCCAACACCAAAGGTTGCGCTTGACGGTATTTCCACGAGGGAATGTTGGTGGGTACAGGTACGATGTCGGCAATCGGCTTGCCGTTGCGGAGGATACGGACAGGAACGCCTGCTTCCACCAAATCAAAGAAATGTCGGGCGTTATTGCGCAATTCGGAGAATGATGCTTGTTTCATGGTGACTCCTTGGATTGCAGATCAATGTACATCGAGATGTACATTATCCAAAGTGGCACGAATTGTCTAGTGACGTAGAGCGGCAACACTTTGCCTCCAAAACCTTGTAGAACTAGAACTGAATAATTTTCCTCAGCATCTTGGGATCGTGCTGTTGCCACCAATCCAAATCTTCTAAAGCAGTTTCAGTCCAAGTAAGCCGTAACATCTATTTCCCTTACTAAACCCTTTCTATGTTGCGATATGCCTTCATGTAGGCGGTTGGCATTGGCAGGGTTGCTTAGTAGATATAAAGTTTCCAATAAACTATTATATTCTTGAGCATCTAATAGGATGACTTGATGTTCCGGGTCTTTATTGACAGAAATAATCTCATGGTTTTTAAGAACCCGATCAAATACTTTTGCAAATTGATCATTGCATTCTTGGAAGCTGACCGATTGAATTGACATTTTATTAAACCCTCATAGTTATTTAGGTCAAAGTTGAGAGCCATGATGCAAGCCCTTTGTGATTGCACCCGTGGGTCAGTTAAATTCGATGCAATTCTTCCCGAATCGTTTTTCGTACAATATCTGTCAAGGTCATGCCTTGGGCAAATTGTCGTAAGGCTTCATTCATCAGAGATTGGTAATTTGTACCTGTCATTTCTGCCCGCGCTTTAAAAATAGCCAGAGTATCATTATCCACGCGCATAGTTATTCGCGATTTTCCACCCTGTTCAGATTGAAGCTTGGCTAAAGCGGGAATTTCAGAAACAGGCTTGGCATTGCTAAAGTCGGTTTCAGCATAACGATTAAATAGAGGGTCAGAATTGTTGCTCATAACGTTTCCGTTGCAATAGGTTGGCTTTCCAAGCAGAAATAAGACGTACACAATCATTGCGTAGGGTCCAAACTACGATCAAAATACGGCTTTTATCTCCCATCCCCAAGCTTATGAAACGCTGTTCGCCGTCAGTTGCCGTATCCTCGTGAGTGAGCGCGTATGGGTCCAATAATACCCATTTGGCTTCTTCAAAAGTCACACCATCGTGGTTTAAAGGGTTTGCGGCGGCTTTGTCGGGATCGAATTCAATCTTCATAAGTCTATTGTATGCACAATTGTACATAGCAGCAAGCGTTTCGTGTGTTACTTTAGCCCGGAGGGAACGTTAACGTATCCGGTTTGACCTATTGCAACATAACCTAACGACTAACCATTACGCCTTTGATTTCGCTCAAGTTCATACACTGATAAAAATCATTTAAAATTTCATCATCCATCCTATCTTCAATTCCACAATTGCCACACATTTCCTCCACTTTCTGGGTGCATTCTTTACACCAAGGCAAGAGCAACACCGCTTGCCGGTTTAATCAACCCTAGACAATGAATATTGGAGACGACCATGTTAACCCGTA
>CAIWDB010000644.1 GCA_903911305.1 uncultured Methylococcaceae bacterium
CCAGCCGTTGCAGGGTCCTGGGGCTGACCCCCAGCACCGCCGACAGCCGCGACCCGCCGTGGGCGATGCGCGCCAAGACCAAAAACAGGCCCAGCCGCCCCTCCGCCGAGGGGCCGAGCACCCGCGTGATGCCCACCTAGTCGGCCAAGTGCTTGAGCGCGAACAGCACGCCGAAAATCTCGCCGCTGACCGCCTCGCCGCCGGCCCAGCCGTCGAACTCGCCCTTGCACAGCCGCTCCATCGCCGCGATCCGCTCCGGCGGCCACTTCGTCAGGTTGGCGATGGTGCGCGTCTTGACCTTGCCGCCCTCGCAGTAGGACTCGCGGAGCAGGAGGGTGGGCTTGGAGTTGCGGTTGGGGATGGTGGCTACAAACATGCCGGCATTATAAACCAATTACGCACTACAAATAAAGCGGTATAATTCTATTTACATGCCTACAAGTTTGGGCATTTTCATCGTATTTTTATGAATGATCAATGGTTTATGCGAAATGGACGGGGGAAGATCCGTCAGACTGTCCGCGACATGACTTGCGCGAGTTGGGCTTTCAATGATCGGTTTTCTTCAATCAACGGCGCAATCAGCCTTTCGATTTCCGCCTCAGTGAACCGGGGCGTGATGTGCTGCGGGCAATTCCAATCGACGGCCTCAACCGCCATGATGATGCCGCGCTCGATGCGTGCCTTGTAGCCGGGCAGTTCAAGCCGGGCGACCAGTTCCGGGTCTTCGTCAGGATGGACTACCCGCGCCCTCGCCCACAGCTTCAAACGTTGCCGGTTCGGGTAGTCCATCAGAAACAGCGAGACGCGGCCGTCCGCGTTTAGATTGCCCACGCTGATGTATTGGCGGTTGCCCCTGAAGTCGGCAAAACCTATCGTCGCTTCATCCAGCACCTTCAAAAAACCCTTAGGCCCTCCCCGGTGCTGGACATAGGGCCAGCCATTCTCGCCGACCGAGCCCATATAAAAACTGTCGCGTCCGGCCAAGAAGGCGATTTCGTTTTCGCTGAGACGGTCGCGATGCCCACCGTCCGACTCAAACCCCGCATAAGATTTACGGGAGCCGTAGCGGTTCTGTGCCTGCTTGACCGAATCGGTGAAGGCGATGTCTGCAAATGCGCGTGCCATGGGTGATTACCTCCGATGGATGGCCTGTCGATCATAAGGCTTCAACTCCAATTCGCGACCCGCCGACCCGATGCATCGGCGGATGGCGAATCCTAGGGTTTTAGCGCCGGTACTGTCTTGATGGCTTGCCTCGCGAGGCTGCCTGCAAGTTGGGCTTAACCATGGGGAAGTTGATCTCGGTCTGGGCCACATTGTTGCTTCGCGCCGCCCATTGCGTTGCGAGTGACCATACTGTGCCTGATTCCACTTGAATTAAGAATCACCGCCTAGCACAATAACTAATTCCAATCAGCGGAATTAACATTGACAATGGACAGACTGCATTTGATGACGGTGTTCGTGGCGGTGGCCGAAGAGGAAAGCTTCGCGGGCGGCGCTCGAAGGCTGGGGATGTCGCCACCGGCGACAACCCGCGCAATCGCGGCGCTGGAAGACCGTTTGGGCGTGAAACTGCTCAACCGGACCACCCGCTTTGTCCGTACCACCGAGGCGGGGCAACGGTATTTGGACGATGCACGCCGCATCATTGGCGAGGCGGACGAAGCCGACGAGGCGGCGGCGGGGGTCAACGCCGAGCCACGCGGCCATTTGGCGGTCACCGCGCCAGTGCTGTTCGGCAAGCTGTTTGTGTTGCCCGGCATCGTTGACTATTTGCAGCGTTATCCGGCGATGGAGGTGTCCGCGCTGTTCCTCGACCGGGTGGTGAACCTGTTGGAGGAAGGGCTGGATGTCGGGGTGCGCATCGGCGAATTGCCCGATTCCAGTATGAAGGCCATTCGCGTGGGTGCCGTCCGACGGGTGCTATGCGCCGCCCCTGGCTATCTTGAGCGGCAAGGCACACCGGCTACACCGGCGGAATTGCCGGGGCATGCCCTGATTTCCGCGTCTGCGGTCAGCCCCACCCATGAATGGAAGTTCGGCCAAGGCATCGAACAGTCATCCGTCCGGGTCAAGCCCCGGCTGACCGTCAGTAACAATGACGCAGCCATTGAAGCCGCCCGGCAAGGGTTTGGCATCACCCGGCTGCTGTCCTACCAGATTGCCGCATCGCTTGCCAGCGGGGAACTGAAGCTATTGTTGCGCGAATGGGAACCAGAACCCTTGCCCATCCATGTGCTGCACCGGGAGGGCCGTCACGCCTCTGCCAAGATTAGGGCGTTCATCGATCTGATGGCAGACCGATTGCGGGGAGACCCTGCCATGAACGATCCTTCTTAAAATTCTGTGATTGGATAATCCGCTTTCACGCGGTGAAAGGCGGCAACATTCGGCAGAATACGCGGATAATCACGGCGATGCCGTTGGCAATGCAATTTCAGATATCATCTCTTTCGCAGGAACACGCTGTGGCGTATTCATTGGTGGTTTGTAAAAAATCGAGCATCAGCGCATTGACCCGCTCGGGAACCTCGGCTTGCACCCAATGGCTTGCGTCGGGGATGCGCTCCAATTGGAGCCTGGGGACCCACGGTTCCAGCCCTTCGGTCAGGCGGATGCCCAAATAACGGTCTTGTTCGCCCCAGATCAACAAGGTGGGGATGTCGATGCGCGTGATGGCTTGTTTGTAAACAAAGGGATTGATCGGAAACAGCGCACGGTAGTAATTGATGGTGGCCGTGAGCGCCCCCGGCTGGGCGATGGCATGTTTATAATGCGCAATGTCCGCATCGCTAAAGGCTCCGGGGTGTATGGGGTCGTTGCGCAGGGTGCGTTCCAACCCGGCATAATCGCCTGACCGGATTAGCCTTTCCGGTAGCCAAGGCAATTGGAACAGAAACATGTACCACGATTTGCGCAACTGCGAAAAGCCGGTGATTTCTTCAAGGAAGCGTTGCGGATGAGGGGCGTTGAGGACAATCAATTTTTCCACCGCATCTGGGTAGCGCATGGCAAAATTCCAAGCGATGGCCCCGCCCCAGTCATGTCCCACCACCACGGCGCTTTGTTCCCCGGCGTGGCCGATAATGCCCAGCACATCACCAAGCAGGGCTTCCAACCGATAATGCCCGACCCCTTTGGGCTTGTCCGACAGATTGTAGCCGCGTTGGTCCAGCGCGATCACCCGATAACCGGCGGCGGCAAGCGCCGGGATTTGATGCCGCCATGCATACCAGAATTCCGGGAAGCCATGCAGCAGAACCACCAGCGGCCCGCTGCCAGACTCCACATAATGCAAACGCACACCGTTGACGACGGCATACCGGTGAACCCAAGCTTCCGAGCCTATTGCCCCCGAATCAACCATTACGCCCGCGCCATTGTGTGCCATGGCCTATCCCAAGCCGTCCGTGCGCGACACCTCAATATGGCGGTCTTCCCCGTCATCCCATACGTTGACCTCCCAAGGGTTGCAACACACCTCGCAGTCCTGCACCAGATTCCCCTCCACATCGGGTTCCAGGTAGACTTCCACGGACTCGCCGCAGTAGGGGCAAAGAATAGTGAACTGGTCTTGCGTCGGGCCGTTACCCAGCATCAATGCAAGCCCCGCATCATTTGCCGCCGGATGTCGTCCTCATGGGCGAGCGCATCCGGGTTCAGGACTATCGAATTGGGCGCGTCGAGTTCGATGCTCATGACACTTTCGTAGGACAACAGCCCTTTCCGGCGCAAGCGCTCCAGCGTCACCAGCATGCACAGCAGTTCGACATGCTTGCCGAGTTCGTCCTGGCTAAAGCTGACCTCCCCGGCCCGGCGCTCGGCGGCGAGGGCGTGGAGGACCACCGACACCATGTCCTCCAAGGCGATGCCGATGGATTGCGGGTCGTTCAGGGCCGCCTCGGCAAGCTGCTGCAAATGCCCGAGCATGTCCCCGTCCAAGGACTGGAGCCAGTCGCCGATATGAAACCGACGCCAGCCGTCGCGTCCGGCCAGGAAGTTCAGCAAATTCGACGAAAACCGCAGCAGCAGCCCGTCGGCGCGGAGTTCGATGGATTCGGGGGATGGGTTCATTATTCTGTCTATTTTCCAATAGGTCTAAAAATATGTAGGGAGGATTCGGGTGCAGCCTGTCCGTTGCATGACCATCGTCTGGCATAGCCGCCCTGCCCTTGCCGTTGCTGGCTTCGCGCATTTCATCGCACTGCCGATCTTTGACAATACACAGTGTAAGTTCAGCATTGCCCGCTTCCGATTGCATTTGCTTATTCCTTATCAAACCGCTTTTGCTCTTGTTTTGTTTTTATTGCGCTTGATTTTAACCTTTGCGCTTTGCATGGCTCCCGGTTTATTTAATTTCGCTTCTTGGCTTTTCGCCAATCTTCAATTTTACCCGACTTTGACGAAATCAAGCCTGTTTAGTTTAGGTTTTGATTGTGCGGTTTGCAGGGTATCGAATGGCGGTTTGCTTGTTTTCATTTCTGGCAAAACCTCCCACACTGGCGGCATGGCTGCCGCCGTGAGCCGTCAAGATGGTGCGCGCTCAGTGTACTGACTTACAAGCTGATTAAGCGCCGCCACTTAACGGGCAACGCACCGACAGTTAATTTTGCGCCAACGCGGAGTTGTCCACAGGCTGGCATGTTATCCACAATCGCCCGACATTTAATTTTGCCAACAGCGGCGGTTGTGGCGAAGGTTGTGTTGCGTTAATTCCTTCGACCGCAGTTTTTGGCCGCCCTTACAGGCTTTTAGGCGGCCAATGAATAGAATTGTCCTGCGGCAGACAAACCTTGGCTTTCGCCAGCCACCATCTGGCCTTTCTTGATCATGTGCATGAGTTCGATGCCTTGCAGGGTGACCCGGGCGGA
>CAIWDB010000645.1 GCA_903911305.1 uncultured Methylococcaceae bacterium
TCACCAGGCTCGATGCACCAGAGGCTGTGATGCTGTAAAGTGATGACTGACCGTTGAAATCATTAGCGAGGGCATAAAAATTGCCATCGGCAGAGTCGAAAGCCAATCCGCCAAGAAATCCTTGGCCTAGCGTTGAAATCGGCGTGAGCGTCCCTCCACCCGCAATGGAGAACGATGCGAAGCTCGATGTGCCGGAGCTATCGTTTGCGATGGCGTAGAAACGGCTGTCGGTTGGCCGATAGGCCAATCCACCGTTAAAGGAGGCCGTGATGCCATCGCCAAGCAAGAACTGGCTGGCTGCGACACCAGCCTGGGTGATGGATGAGAAATCCCGGGCCACACCATTGCTGTCTGGCCCGAAAGAATAAAGTAACGATCCTGCTTCGACTGGCGTAACCGTAACCGATAGCGCCAAGACTAGGATGAACATGCCGATTACATCTTGACGCTGTGTCCACATACATCTAATTCCTTAATTTTATATGGTTACGAATAACCTGAATTTCACTGCAAGAATAAGGTCAGACAAATTTGTTTGTCAAGCATTGTTGCAAAGCAGTGCGTAATTCAAGGTGATCAAAAGGTGCGGGGCATGCATTATAGGTTAGGCAATGTCCAGAAATTCGCCGATGGCACAATGCCAGGCAATGTTCGTTGTCTGGCTTTATAGGATTATCCGATTGCCTTTATCAGTAACCGACTGATAAACAATTCCGGTCTTTGTCCCGTCGTCGTCGGCACTCCCCGTGCGGGGCAGGGGGGACACGCCTTTTCATGGCTGGCAGGGGGTGTGTTTTATTTTCGCCACGCGAAAATAAAACCGGCATCGGGTTTGGGATGGTGCAATCGAACAGAAAAGGCACTTAGGTGATTTTCAAAAAAGTTATTACCCGTCAAGCAGGCCGAATGAGAATGTCCCACTTGGGTAGGGCAGGATTCCGTTCCAACTGGCCTCGCCTTCCCGCGTGGCGGCCTTGGGCAGGGAAACGCCTTTTCATAGGTCTTGCGGCAAAGCATGACGACGGGCTTGATGCCTTTCCACGTCATGCTCTTCGCCCACTCCAGCATGGTTTCGGCATCCACCAGCTTAGCGCCATTCCAATGTTGCTCCAGGATGCCCCAGCACCGTTCGACCGGGTTGTACTTGCTGTGGTAGGGTGGGAAGTAAAGCAGTTGGTCCGTCCTGCCGGTGGCGTCGGCAAAGTCGACCATGCGCTTGAGGAACTGGGTGCGCTTGCCGCTGCTTTCCGGGCCGTTGTCGGCCTTGATCTGGATGTGCGCAATGACGGCCCGCTCCCACTCGGGCAGCACTTTGTAATGGTTTAATGATGCCGGACACTTCTAGAGGCAGATTACAATGTCATTAGAGGTGCAGAAAATGAGCGATACAAACAAACTAAAACAACCCAAGTTCACCTTGGAATTCAAACAAGACGCGGCCAGGCTGGTCATCGAAAAAGGTTACACCCATCAGCAAGCGGCTGATAGCTTGGGGGTGTCGGAGAGTGCCTTGGGCCCGAGCGGAATTCGGGGGCCGTCTCGGACGTCCAGACTGGCAAGAAGCCCACATTGAACTTGACCGGCCAAGACGACCTCAACGCGCAGGCCGAGGCCTGGTGCCTCGGCCAGGCCGCCGACCGGCCCTGCCCGGAGGACCGCGCGCTGAGGGTGCGCGAGGCGTTCGACCAAGAGCGTCCCCGGCTGCTGGCCCTGCCGGACAACCCGTTCGATGGTGAATTTTTCACAGACGACATGCATCAAACCATGCGTTAATGTACGCATCCGAGTTTTTTACTTGGTAATCAGATCAAATAAAAACTGCTTGCAATAATGTATTTTAACGATCTGATTTTATAGGTATGTTTACTGATAGAAAGATCGTAGTCTTTCCGAATACTATGCTACACCGTTTATAGTCGATGCAAAGGCATTTGGGACTTCTGGCTTATTCATACCACTAAATTTAAGTTGAAAATTATGAATTGACACTATTCTCAACAGGAGGAAGCAAGATGGACATGGTTTGCTGGATCCATCATTGGGGGCAGTCTGGAAACAATGAAAAGTTGGTGTTGACTAAAGGACTGGAAAGTTGTGGACTCAAACTCGAACCGCTTGACCAAAAGTCACCGTGTGGCGCTGGCGTGTGTGTATTCAGCGAAGTATCACCCGAATTATGTGAATTTTTGCAACAAGTCAGCCGGGGAGGCCGTGAACGCATGATTGCCGTCGCGAACCCAGCCGAATTGCTCAACGGTACTGTTGGCTGGGAGATTCTCCAGTCCGGGGCATCGGATGTTTTAGTCTGGTCTGACCCGCAAAGGGTGGCCAGGCAGGTTCATGCGCGTATCATGCGCTGGCATCTCGTCGATCAATTAATGGAAAACCCAACTGTGACCGGCACTGCCATCGGCAAGAGTTCAGCATGGCGGGGCATCCTACGCAACATAGTTGAAATAGCGCACTTCAGCAACGCCCCCGCCCTCATTCTGGGTGAAAGTGGCACTGGCAAGGAAGTCATTGCCAATCTTATCCATCAGCTTGACCCCCGTCCGAATAAGCGTGATTTAGTGATTCTGGATTGCTCGACCTTAGTGCCGCAATTGTCTGGTAGCGAGTTTTTTGGGCACGAGCGCGGTGCCTTTACCGGGGCGATGTCAGAACGCGAAGGGGCGTTCGCCATGGCGAATGGCGGCACGTTGTTCCTCGACGAAATTGGCGAATTGCCTTTGCCTATGCAAGCGCAATTACTGCGTGTCATCCAAGAACACAGTTACAAGCGGGTGGGTGGCAACATCTGGCGCAAGACCGATTTCAGGCTGGTCTGCGCGACCAATCGGGATTTGCTCGAAATGGTTCAACGCGGCGAGTTCCGCGCCGATCTTTATTTCAGAATTGCCAGTTTCGTCTGCAAGCTTCCGCCGCTGCGTGAACGCATTGAAGATGTGATTCCGCTGGCAGAACATTTTCTCCGTCAAATTCATCCTAACGGCGAACCGCCTGAGTTCGACAACGCCGTGCTAAATTATCTGCTACGCCGGGAGTACCCCGGCAATATCCGCGATCTTATGCAAGTGGTTTGCCGATTAATGTATCGCTACACGGGTGATGGCATGATTACCCTCGGCAACGTCCCGCCGGAGGAGCGTGTTGCACAGCACCATGGACAGGCGGCATGGTCCGATTTGTCGTTTGATCGGGTGATCCAGCGCGCCGTGCAGTTTGGGTTAGGGCTGAAGGAAATTGGCCGCGCCGCCGAGGATGCCGCCATTCGCTTCGCCACCGATGAAGAAGGGGGCAACATTCAGCGGGCGGCACGGCGTCTTGGCGTCACCGATCGTGCCCTGCAACTGCGCCGTGCCAGCAAAAGGCAAAACGATGAAGACGAGTCACGCACGATTGGCTAGTCCGCATCGGTTAACAAAGGACTTCCTCCTGTAGCCAAGGGTCGCCGCGATGTGTATGGGTTGCAATAGGCAGATGATGGATGTGCCGAAAATCTGCCAAACCCACTTCGTTAACCATCCGTGCCGGTTGGCCGGCTTTTCCGATCAAACGCAGAAAATTTCCGCCTAAGACCGCGCTTTCATCGGGTATTGACAATGCCAGCGCCCGTACTTTCGCCAATTCGACACCCGGATGCAGCCACGGCCCATCAGAGCCAAACAATAATTTCTTCGCCCCGGCTCGCCGAACGGCCTGTTCCAATATGTCGAACCGCCGCACCCCCGCCGTGTCGGCATAAATGTTCTTGTACCTGACCATGATGTCTATCAACGCGGTCTGGGCCCGCCAGTCATCGGCAAAGCTGCCTAGGTGGGGAATGATGAAATTCACATCCGGGTACTCTTGGGCAAGCAATTCGCAGACGGCAACTTCCCCCATGACATCGTACAGCACCGGCAATGAGAAAGACCGGGCTGTTGTGCAAACTTCGCGGGTGATGTTGCCATCATGACGATGAACTTTGATGCCGACAAAACCAAATTCTTCAACGGCTTGCCGGACTAGACTCGACACCCGGCCCCGGTCATGAACGGCATTGACGAAAGCGAAGCCGAAGAAGCGTCCGGGGCGGCTGGCGACTATGCGCGCCACCTCCCGGTTGGCGACGGCGTAATCCGAGTGAAAGGCGGCGAACAAGACGGTTTGGTTTATCCCCGCTTGACTGGCTCGGCGTGAATATTTTTCCAAACTCGCGTCCGTGTCCCAAGGGCCGGTCAACCCATCACCTTTGCCGGCATGGCAGTGGCAGTCGATAATCATGCTTGGAATCCTCTTAAATTTTGACAGACTTAGCCAACGAATCCTGGCTGGCGGCCCCTGACCAACTTGGCCGCCACAGGTGCGGCGGCTTCTGCTTTGGTGACTTTGCCATCGCCGTTACGGTCTAACCCTTTATTCTGCTCGTAAGCCATGCTAGGCGCTGCGAACAGCACTGTCTCGTTGGATAAACCCACCGCTTTGGGCCACAGAATTGCCATGTATACATCCTCAAGGCTGCGAAGTTTGCCTCGGAAGGGCGAGAAATAGCGTGCAACATAATCCAGTTGCTGTTCCGCCGTCATGGCAGCCAATGCGTCCGTGGTTGTACCCAAACTTGTTGCGGTTTTAGGCATGAACTGGATCAGTCCAGTCGCGCCGGATGTCTTATTACGGATGGAGGGGCTGAAAGTCTCGCCTGTCTCGAAAGCCATGGCGGCCATCAGGAAATTGGGATCGATGCCAATGTCGGAGGAAATCTGCCTGACCCGGTTGCGGAATTCGGCACTGACTTTGGCACCGAATGCCAAGCCACCGGAAACAGGGGCAGGAATGCCGGGGGTTGGCAGGGCAGGGCGCATCCGCCCCCAAGTCTTGGGTCCCAATATGCCATCCGCCTTCATGCCTTGGCTTGCCTGCCAGCGGGCAAGCGCTTCGGCAAACAGACGCTCGTTCGGGGTCATGTTGGAAAACCCAAGCAGAGCGACGATTTTATCGAATTTCCCCTGCCAACCTAGGCTGGTCGCATAGTGACGGTTCTGTTCGATGGCTTTGTCCCAGTTTGGGGTTGGGCTTTGACTTCCCTTGGATTGCGGGGCATAGAAACGGACATGCAGATGGTTGTCGTGATTCGGCCATTTGCTCACACCGCTCGCTTGGGGGTCGTTGAAGAATATGTACTGAACTTTAAGCACCCCGTTAGCGCGGATCAGATTGATCAACTCTTGGGTGAGGGGCCTGGAGTATGTGGACGATTGGTAAGTGGTTGCCTCTTTGCGCCCATCTTTGCGCATCAGACGGATATCGACATCCAAGCCTAGTTGGTGAGACTTGTGGCCTGACATGGGCCCACCGCCGCGTTTGCTGATGTCGCCGATACCGATAAACGGGCCCAGCGGATGCGCTTTTGCCCAAGCCGCGCCAATGGTCTGTAAAGCACGTATCGTTTCCGTCAAACCGTACTGTTGAGATTGAGGCTTATAGCTGTAGAACCCCGGGCCGGACTGCGGCAAGGGCGAGTCTATCCGCATACTCACAGCCCCTCCTTTTGGTGCAGGGGTCGTACTTCCCGCTTTTTGGTATACAGTCACACCACGATGCCAGTTTTTCAATCCTGCCGGCACATTGTCGGTTTGGGCGTGTTTATGCCATTCCAGCGCAAATAGATAATCCTTGCCGTTGACGGAGGCTTGGGTCTGTGTTCCGATTGGATCAGAGCCACGCAGGACTTCATTGGCTTTTGCGACAACCTCGCCTGGAACTGGCGGTCGCAAAGGTTGATAACCCGGCGGAGGCGGGTAGTTTACACCGGCAGGCGGTGTGGGCCTTTTGCTTGGCATTGGCGGAATGGGGCCTATGCTAGGCGATTTCTGGAACCACGGCGTTTTGCGTTCGGCACTTTCTCGGTTCAATTCCGCATGAATGTGATTTTTGTGTGGGTCTGGCCCGTTGTAGGGCTTATTCTTGGGTGTCTTGCCGCTTCCATTCCATGCCACTCGGTTCCAAATGATGTACTGGATGCCAATATCCGCCGCATTACGCACCAGCCAGTTTGCGACGGGGTCGCCGACGGTACTATTCGCGCGTCCACCTTGCATGGGGATCATAATATCCAAGGCCCTCCCTACCCCGTGCATAGAGGTTTCGTTTTTGTTTGCCGAATTCGGACGGCAATTGTAACCACCTGTGTCGGACACGCCTGGAAAATTAGCTAGGATGTACTGACCGAGCGCCTTGGCACCGGGGGTCAGTGTGCCGCTACAGTGGCTGCCATTGGCCCACGCACCTGCGGAATCATAGCGTACCTGTTGAGTCTCTCCAACCTTGCGGACATCCTCAGGCAATATCCATCGATCGGTCAGTGCGGTCTCAGTTTCCCATTCTCCGAACGGCAATTCGTAACTGGTTTCGGAGTTGGGTGGGGTCGAAGCATTGCATGTCTCTGCCAGTGCGCGTTCGGTTTCCGGGCCGATCAGTCCGTTGGCCGGCAGTCCCCGCCGTTCCTGAAACAATCGTAGGGCGCCGCGGGTCGCGGCAGTCAATCGACCGTCAGTCGGCAGGCGAAGCCCCAAATAGTGATTGAGGCAGTTTTGTACCCATCGCACATGCTCGGAAGCCGAATCCGAGGATGGCCGATTGTCTATGCTTGGCTCGCCCCCCGGATACCCTGCGTTGCTCGGTTCGGTTGGTTCCAGTGGGCGTTCGGGATCAGTCAAAATGGGCCAGCTTGGCGCAATGCTGGGAAAGATCGGAAAATGTCCATGCGGAAGCCTAGAGGGGAAAATTGGTGGGCGGGGTCGTGGCATGGGGGATTTTCGCATTCCCCGTGGTTGCATCCTAAGGTTTTTATTGGGGTCATAAGGCATACGTCCACGTGGCCTTCTGGAACCGAATTCGGATTCCAATTCCGCATCGAAACTTTGATGGGGACTTTCATGCAAAGAGTCTGACGCAAACGGTTCCGGATTAAAACTGAGCAGTTTGTTCATGTTGGGATGTCCTCTGAAAAATCTCAAATAGAAGGAAAGCCTGGGCGATTTCCGTACATTTCTGCACCTGTCAAACAATATGCCAGGAGGGTCTGAAGTATGGCTACTGTCATCTTCCTAATGCCCCAATTTTAGTTATCCATCGGTGTCAGGAAAGTGGCGTCACGAAGCCTTTCCCCCCAATGCCGAATCGGTACTTGGTTATGCTCAACCGGGGAAGTGAGCACGAATATGTTGGGAATGCCCAGTTTTTTGATTTTGATGGCACGGGATTCGGTCGGTGATTTGGGCCGGTAATAAAGGCATAGTTTTGCCTCCGGGCGTGACTTGGCCCAGCGCGGCCAGTCCGGTGGGTCAGCATCAAAATAAGTGCAATCGAATCCCCAGCATTCTTTAATTTTGCCAGCACAGTCATTGTGGGCCAGCGCCAACACGCGCATGGGCATACCGCCGCCGGAATGGCTGGCTAGGATGAGCTTGCCTAGCCTAGGCTTGATTTGGTAAAGGCCATTGACCGTCAGAGCCTCCAGCACTTGACCGAGTAATTTATCCAACCCGCCAGTCTTGGTCAGCCAACCGGTTTGGCCTTGCGAGCGCGGACCCAGGGTCGGAGCCACGAGGATGGCGCTTTTGCGACTGTCGTTCAAGCCTTCCCGCAATGGCCAATAGGGAAAATGCTGCTTGTTCCAATAGCGGTCGATGGTCAGCTCCGGGTAGGGTTTGACACCATGAAGGTAGACGATTACATCGACTTCTGGGCGAGGGACAAAACCCTTTGGAATGAAAACACCGGTCATCGGTTTGGCTGGTTGTTCGGCTCCGAGCGGGATTGACAGGTAGAGGGTCCGGCTCGGCGGCACGGATTCCGCGCCGAGCAGCAGAGGTGCTTTGCCTGATGAAGGTTGGGCTTGAGGCACTTGTCCTGTGGGCTTGCCTTGGGCTGGGGCTTTCTGCTTTGGGCTTGACCCAATTTGTTGACTCCATCTTGCTGCGGATTGCAATGTCTTGTCGGCGTTGAGGATGCCTTTTTTTGGGTCGAAGCCATTGATATGCAAATCTTTGGCTGCGTAAACGAACTTTTTGACCGTCTCCCAGTTCACTGGCCGCACACCTCGGCGTTGCATAAGATCAAGCAGGGTTTTTGGACCTGACGGAAGCCAATGGTGAAGCTTCGCCATGCCCCAAAACAGATCGCTATCCTTGGTGAATCCGTATGCCTTTGCTAAAGCCTCGGTTTTCCCTATCATTAGCCGGACAATCTTAATGCCACTGCTGACCGAATAGTCAGGGTCATAACTCAAGCGCTGATGTTGGGCTATTCCAAAATCTTTTGACTGATCGGGATGAATTTGAAAATAACCGCGTTCGCACAGATTGGTAATGGAATCAATCCGCCGCCCCGATTCGATTTCGATCCAACCTAACAGAAAATCAAGCGGAATATCCCCACGATACTGGTTCAGCAATTTGATCAAATCCTGTGCGCTGGTCGGTGCGCAAGGCATTTCCTTAATCGCCGGTGGCTGGCTCGCACCTGCTGAGATGAGGGTTTTTTCCGTTTGCGGGCCAACTGTCGAATCTGGCTTCAAGCCATGTCTTTGCTGAAAGGTACGGATCGCGCTCCTGGTTTTCTGGCCTGGAATGCCGTCTTCGTTCAGCTTTACCCCAAGTAGCCGGTTTAGGCTTCCCTGCACCCAACGTAGGTAATTTGGATCGCAACGATCCGGGTGGCAACTCCGCTTGTTCTCGTATTGGATTTCATGTAACGCAATCATGAAGAGCCTCCTCGCATAGGGCTGGTGTTTACAAATGCTGCCGGTTTGTTCCTCGTCAATACTGATTTAAGGAACCTCTGAACAAGTCCAGTATTAATGAACTGCCGACGTGCAGAAGATTGATTGATAAAGCCCTCACCCAACCCTCTCCCGGAGGGAGATGGCTTAGTCAGGACTACTTGAATTAGGCCATCGCTGGTCTACGGCGCTCGATTGGCATCATGGTTTGTCCTTTGCGCCGCGGTCGGGTAAGGCCGCTCATGTGTTGTAAAGCCTGAATGCATTGATCGATTTCAAGTGTCGAGTGATGCGCCGTCAGCAAAAAACTGAGCTTCGGAACCTGTTTATTGACTGATTTGTGCAAAACCGTCAACATTTCTAGGCGAGTCAAACGATCATGCAATTCGACCATGTCCAGCCCAATGACGGGCTTGAGTGTCTGCACAGGAAACAAGCCGCCGGACGAATTCAAGCCAATCTCCCGCAAGCCTGCCTTAAATCGCAGCACTCGATTTAGAAGCTGTTTGCGCAATCGCTCGCCCTGTTCCCGATTGATCGCCAAGGCTTGCATGGCTGCACTGATCAACGCAGCCGAAGGCGGGCTGCAATGCACTTGGGTCGAACCCTGTGAGTTGAATTGAGAGATCACCCGGCTATTGCCGGTTAATATCCCCAACGGAACCCCAAAACCCTTCGCCATTGAACTGCCGACGATCAATTCCGGGCCTTCCAGTCCATGCCAAGCGGGGGTTCCCCCGCCGCCATGGCCATACGGGTTCGCGGTTCCAGGGTTTCTGCCAAGGATACCCAAGGCTTGGGTGTCGTCAATGACAAGGTAGCCGTTTCGCTCCCGCACTAATTGCAAATAGTCTGGCAATGGCGCCGTCCGTCCTGTGGCCGGCGACAAGCCATCGGTGACTACCACTGGCTTTTTTCCCGATCGGCGATCCCGTTCCAACAACGCCTTCAGTGCCATCGGGTTATGGGTGGGGAAAGTGAACGTTGCAACCCCCTGCTTTAAAACCCTTTCCACACCCCAGCGGACAACCGGGTACAGACCAGAGTCCAGGTAAATGGCTATCGGCTCGTTTGCCAGCACCCCAAACAAATCCCAAAACAGGTGAAAGGTGGAGGTTGCCAGCGTTGCCGATTCAAACCCCAGGATCTTTGCCAATTGCCAAGACAAAGCCTGTGACCCATCCGGCGGTTCGAGTGCCGCCGGAAGTCCTTTGGTCAGCCGAGTCCAAGGTGGCAAGCCACGATGGTCGTGGCTCATGCCTAGGTAAAGCGCCGAACGAAAATCAGCCATAACCCCTTCTTGCCCTATTCGTCTTTTTTGTAGCGCAGAATCCTGCTCGGCGTTTGGATCGGCAGTTCGGGATAACTGCCCAACCCGCTTGGGGTTTGGCGGGTCAGTCTAGGGATCGACTGCGGTCTTTGTGCGTTTGTCTGCACCTTTTGCGCTTGCAATCTGCGCTGCAACAAGGCCGAGGGTTGGATCAAGCGCACCGCCGCGTCGCGGGTGTCGGTGATGTCCGCCATCAAATCCACACCCGTGGCAGTCATGTAACCATGAATGTAGCGTTGAATTTCCGGTTTCCAGTAACGCGCCCAGTTCTTCGCCTGTTCTTGGGTGTTTTCAATATCGATCCAATCCCCATAGCGTATCGAAAGCAATATCCGCTCACCGGTCACGGCCAGTTCATGGAAATGCGTGACGGTCGTGTCGGTCCAGCCCTGCAACCTCTTCATGCTGTCAACAGCCCCCATCCATTGTTCTTGGTAAGGCACCATGTACCGTCCACGGAGGAATTCGCGCATTTCGGGCCGGGCCAGCATCCATTGCATCATCAGCATCTCGCCGCGGGCGGTCCAAGGCAGATCACCAAATTGGTTATGCGCCCCCTCAGCCAACAATAAATGCACTTCCTTCAACGCATTCAACAGCGGAAAGGCATCGGCAATCACCGTGGTATCAGAATCGTCTCGATAAAACACCGCCGTCCGATAAAGTAGGTTATGAAACGACTCAATGAACTTGGAGCGGACATCCGCCGGAATCATCCCTTGAACTGCCTTGCCGATCAGGGAAAGCCCGTAATGGTGTTGATATTCATAGGCTCGACGAGGAACGGTCAGTTGGTTGTGCTCGTCTTGGATGAAACCCCAAATCATATTGTTCAGCGGACGCAAGGGGTCGATTTCCAATTCGCCCAAGGGATCGTGTGGCGAACTACGACGGTTTTGGAAACGCAATGCGACGGCGTTCATCGTCTGCACCAACATGCCTTCCTCGTGCCAGTAAGACCAAATCAGTTCGATCAGGCTGGGAGAAGTCAGCCTGTGTTGCAATACCCCGTTGAAATAGGGCAATACCTCGTCAACTTCGCCTTGATCGCGGTCTAGTGTCACCAAATTGGAGAGAATCCGGTCAAGATAGGGAAGTACGCCCCCTTGATCGGACTGAGCGAGATATTGCCCCAGCCGATCTTTTAAGCTTCCAAACGAGACGGAAGGTTCACCCAAACGGATGCGTTCCTTTTCCAACGCTTCTGGGCTGAGTAACGTTTTTCGCCCGTGTTGTGCGTCGTCTATCACCACCCCCGATTCGATCATCAGAAACGCCTGGGTCGCCAGCTTCAGGACGTTATAAGCGTAAGGGCCATAGATATTGAGCGCGGCAAATATTTTATTGCTGCCTAAGCCTTCAAAGCTTATGTTGCCGCGTGCAAATGACTGCCTATTTTCAGAAAACAAGCTATTGATGAATTTGTGATATCGGTCAAATTCAAGGGCTGCAGTGCGGTTGCGAATGGCCACCCAAAGCCCCTCGTCGCTGGTTGGCTGGGAGGCGGAACGTTGCAGGCTGACATCTGCCTTCACCTCGGCGAAGCGATTGGCGACATGAATAGAGGCAAACCCCGAAACACCTTCAGATGGGAAAGTATCCAATATCTGCAATTCTTCGGTGATTAGTTTTGCATCGATAACATTATCTGGTTTTTTCACAGTTACCGTAATGCCATAATTGCCATCGGCTAGATGCGGCATTTTAAATTTTACTTGTGGCACTGCGTTTGAAGTGATGTATAAAATCGGCGAAGCTTGTAATACGCCATTCAAGGCGGGATGGTCAGCATCAAACGTGTAGGTTAGATGCTCATAAAAGCCTTTGAATTTATCTAGTTTCAATTCGCCCAATTGTTTATGGGATAGTGCAATCGTCAACTCGACATTCTCTTTTTCGAGAACTCTTGGGGGTGTCACCGTAAGCTGACAAGCCCATTGCATTGCTTGATTATTGTGGGACATTTTTGTGTACTCCTAAATCGTTGTCGTTTGGATCAGCGGTTTGCTTGCCCGCGCTTGTGGCAATGCCGCGCAATACGCCGAGCTATCCAGCGTACTGCGCATTGCCCAGTAACTAAGTAGTTTTGCCAAGAGTTCGCTTTCGTCTTCCGGGCCTAATAGCCCGTCCGCCCTGGCCTGGCCCAGCACGGCGAAGGAAAGCGATGGCGGGGCGCGGTACATGCGTGACGGCTCATTTTCCCAAGCCTTGAACAGGGCCGTCAGCCGACTCGGGCCACGCTCCGCGACGGTTAATGTTTCGCTCAGGGACCGGCCCCGCAATGAGGGGGGTCGATGCCCGACCAATAGCTTGGCAAATTCCGGCAGGCTGGCTTCAAGACGGGCAAGCACTTGGCGGCGCTCGTCATCAAGTCCCTTGGCCGGATAGTATGAATCCCAAAGAGTCGCCACCCGTTGCCATTGGGGATGGGGGTAAAATGCATTGCCTATCGCGCAACTCAGCTTTACCCGTATCCATGGAATCGGATGGGGGTCGTCCAGATTCATCCTAAAGACAAAGGGCCGTGGCAGCGTGACGATTCCGATTAGCCCTAGAGTGGAAACAATCCCCACCTTGGCGATTGCCCAAAGGTCGGCCACGATTTCGGAAATCCAGTTTTCCCACAATCGCCAAACTTGGGTATCATCACTCTGACGCTGTTTGGCCTGCAAAGCGGCTTTTAAGGAAGGCACCAGCTCCAGCAAGGCTGCCCCTTGGTGTCCCACTTCATGAATCAAAGATGAGGCAATGCCACTACCTATCATCCGTTCGCGTGGAACCCGGATCACCGCCACCGGATTTTCTCCACCGCCCGGCAGCCGGGTTCTCGCCCGCCGGATCGCACCACCGATGCCGCGGTCCAAATAACAAATCACCGGCGGAGCATGATAGTGTTCCGGCAATGCCAAGGCATCGGCGGAAACGACATCCAAGCCCGACAACCAAACGCCGATCTCGCTCTCGCTGCGCTGGGTGATCACTTGGTTAAACAGATCGAGCTGGGAAAGCACCGCGTTGAACTTCAGTTTCAGGAAAACAAATCGGCGTTGCGCTTCTTCCGGGGTAGCGCTGCGGCCTTTGCCACGCAGCCACACCAAGTATTCATCCCCCCGCCTTCTCAGATCGCTGCGCCCCGTGGCGAGGAAACGCTCAATGGCAATCTGTGCTGTTGGCAACAGGCTGGCTGCCAACAGCATCGGCTCATTCATCACGAATGGCTTGATTCTGGCCAAGCGTGCGAGTAGGGCGCGGGTTTCCTGTTCCAGCATCCAATGTGCGTAAGAGTCGGTGTTCACGGCTGCCTAAATCCCGTAAAGAATGATTTTATTGCCACGGCGAATCCAGCGCCCACTATGACCGGAAGGCAAAGGGGAAGCGGACGGAGTCGTTGGAATGCTGACAGTCGGAGGTGCTTGCAACAGGCCCGGTGCAAAAGCCTGGGCTGCCTGAATAGCGGCGGCGTTGGCCGCCGTCCTTGGGTCTGGGCTGGTCTGGTTTAGCGTCAGATTTTTCATCGCCTCGCCGGCAAAGCGGACATATCGCCTTGCGAGTTCAAATTCCCGGTCTTCCGAGCTGAGCCCTTCCAATTCCAATCCGAACAGTCTGCCCGCCGTAGAGGCGACCTGACTGCCCAGTTGGGCGCCCGATGAGCCACCGAAATAGCCCCCAATGGCAGAACCTAACGAGGGCAATGCCTTTTTGGCTGCGCCTTTTAGAATGCCGCCCATTGCTTGGCCCGTCGGCGAATTGACGAAGCGTCCAATGGCACCACCTGCCCGGTTGATGAGATTGCCCAAGAAGCGATCCAACTCTGCCTCGCTCATGACCTCAAGCAACTCGCTCGCCAATTCCATTTCTTGGGTTTCGCTGAACACACCCCCTGTCTCGCCGGGATAGTAGTTTTCGGCTTCCCCGTATTCAAAATATTCAGATTCAAATGCCCCGGAAGGATAAATCCCGGATTCGGATTCTGTTTCTAGTCTTACTTGATCGATGTCGTGCATGGGACACTCCAGATTTCATGATTTTCGGGGGAGGGGGGCTTGCATAGCCGCCCCTAGACCCGCCTAACAGTTGATGATGACGATGCTGCTGCCTTGCCTGATCCAGCGACCAACCCGTCCGGCTTTATTGCATTTTCCGCAAGTGCAGTTCGCAGAGTTTTTACAACCGCAAGTTTTGCCGGGTGAAAGACCAGCGCCTGTCACTGGATTGGCCTGAACCGAACTGCCCTGCGGCTTTCCCGCACCCCATTTGGGGACAACTTGGGCAGTGGCAATGCCAGTGGGCTTGTCGGCGAACTTCGCTGTTGCTCTGGACAGGGTGTTGCTTGACATTACCTGATGCCTTGGGCTTTGCGTTGTCTGCCGAGTGGCCGCGCCATTTGGTGAAAATCCCGTGGTGGTTGCCGGTTGACTCGCAAATCCCTCCGCCCTAAAAGCAGGGGCCACCTTGTCGATCTTTTCCTGTGCCGAGTAGGTCAGTGCTTGTTTGGCGACTGCGATCGGGTCGGCCCCAGGAGGCGATAACGCAGCGGCCTTGGCGGCGTTCCCCGCCATGCGGACAAACTGCCGGCACTTCTCGAAATCACGGTCTTCCAGCGGTGTCGATGCAGTTTCTGCTTCCAGAGCCTGGCTCACCATTGAGCCTAATTTTCCAGCAATGGCCCCGCCAGCGGGTCCGCCAAAAAAAGTGCCCGCCGCTGTCGCCAAGAATGGCAATGCGGTTTTGGCAACGGTTTTCAGCACACCGCCTAATGGCTTGATTATTTTGGAGCCAAACGACTTGATGCCGCTCCAAGCCTTTTTAAACAAATTACCCAGGAACTGCTCCATCTCGGCTTCATTGTTGACCGCCAATAGTTCATAGGCCAATTCCATTTCCTCGGCCTCACTGAATGGGCTTTCCCCTTCCGCTAAAAAGCCAGTTTCACCGGACCATTCACCCGCGTAGGCAAATGCTTCCGGTTGCAATTCTCCAAAGCTATGGTTGATGTTGTACACGATGCCCTCCTACCCGCTTGAATGCGTATTGACCTTCCAAACCATTGCAATTACTGGCAATTCACAATGACGATGTTGCGGCCTTGGCGTACCCAGCGGCCTCCACGACCAAGTGTTGGGATGGGCCCTGCATTCGCACCGAGGAGTCCGGGCGCGTATCTTTTTGCCGCTGCCGTCACCGCCGATTGCGCCACGGTGGCGGGGCTTACGGTTGCTGGGGCAGTCACCGCTGTTTTAACCGCATCCCCCGCCAAGCGCACTAGATTCTTGGCACCTTCAAACTCCCTATCCTCGGCATGTAAAAACTCGGCTTCCAGCCCGAGCGCACTACCAGCCGCTGAGGCCAGACCACTGCCGATCTTTGCGCCTAATGGCCCACCGACATAGCCTCCCAGTGCGGCCCCGGCCAAAGGCAAGGCTTTTTTAGCCGCGCCTTTTATAAACCCGCCCACGGCTTGCCCTATCGGTGAGCGCACCACTTGGCCTAAAGCATTGCCTGCTCTTTTTATTAAGCTGCCTAGGAAACGATCTAGTTCGGCTTCATTGGTCACTTCAAGCAGTTCGCCGGCCAGCTCCAACACCTCGGCTTCGCTAAAAACTTCCGCTTCGCCGCCCCATTCCGCTTCCCCACCCCATTCTGCTTCGCCGCCCCATTCGAATTGTTCGGATTCGAAAGATTGCATTTCCGGGCTGTATTCCATAAAAGTGCTATCTGATGTGCGCATGATGTGATTCTCCTCAGTTCAGGTTTCAGGTTGTTTGAACCAGGGCTTGCCCTGACAGCTTTTTCAAAACAAACTGTATGCCAACCATAAGTTACTAATATTGTTAGTTTTCACAAATTTACAATGCGAAATGATTTTCGACTTGCTCGAATTTCATTTGGATAGGCGAAAAAAATTTCGGGTAACCAATCGATCCGATGTTGATGGGGAAGGTGGCTTTGAAGGCGCAAGGGGTCAATGTTCTAGCCTTGCAGGGAGACCGATGACGGGCTATGGTGAATAGGGAAGGACGAAAGAGGGAATGTATGGCTGGGTTCCAAACCCCGATGTTGTTGAAAAAAGCAATTTGAAAATAACCGTTCAGACACCCCGATAAAGACAGGATGTTGGGGTTGTAAGCCCAAACCGGCGGAATTTGTCCAGCATCTCAAAGTCGTGGTTTGGGGAGCAACGGAACGGAACGGAAAACCGGGTTAAAACTGTCGTAAAACCATAAAGCACTGGTTTCCGCACACTAGCCATTTGCGACATGGTTTTCCGTATCTTTTTAGAGGCAATTTAAAGGCAATTTTGGCGGGAGAACGGCGGTGTCATAAAACATATGTTTTACGACAGGGCAATGGAGACTGGCGATACGACTGTTGGGTCAACCCGTTTAGCGAGTTGGACAAATTCCGCCGGTTTGGGCTTACAACCCCGACTTGGCAGCGCACCGGGCTTTCGGTCGCCGATCAAGTGGACTTTCACGCCGTAATAGTAAAGGTTCTTAGTCGGGCAGTAGCCGCTGCCGGCCAGTTCGGGGGCGCCCTTGGCGTTGTAGCGGCGGCTTTGCCGGGCCA
>CAIWDB010000646.1 GCA_903911305.1 uncultured Methylococcaceae bacterium
GATGTATTTGTACCCTTTGGCTACCAATTTAGGCGCGCGGCAACGTTTTTATGCCTTGCAGACCCCGGGGCTGGATGGTTCGGCAATACCCGAGACGATTGAAGGGCTTGCCCGTCATCACCTTAAACTGATGCAACAACAGCAAGCCAGCGGGCCTTACCAACTGGTTGGGCATTCATCGGGCGGCCGGGTTGCTTTCGAAATGGCCTGGCAACTGGAGCAGCGGGGTGAGATGGTATCCTTGCTGGCCATTCTGGATGCGCCCGCACCAGGTTTCAAGCCATTGCATGTGAGTGAGCTTGAGTGCCTGGAAGCCTATGTACACCTGTATGAACAGATGATGGGCAACAGCCTAAATCTGTCTGCAGAAACACTAAAAGCGCTGCCGGACATTGAAACGGCGTATGCCGTGGTGGCACAGACTTTCCTGCGGCATAAACTATTATTCGACCCCAAAGCGGCGGTTGACGAACTCAAGGCAATGGTCAACGTGGCTCGAATCACCGTGCAAGCGCTGGCCAATCAACCAATGCCTGGAAAATTGCGTTGCCCGATTCATCTGTTTCGAGCCAGCGAACAAAGCGCCGATGATGAAATCAACGATACCCGCGAAGCTTGGGGCTGGGCGCAATGCACTGACGCGGCGGTCACCGAACACTGGGTTCCAGGCGATCATGTGAGCATGTTGCTTAACCCCCACGTCAACACGTTGGCGGAAAAGCTGTCCCGGTATTTGTCGGACAAGCCAATGTAGTGTGAGCAGTCAGCCAAACGTAACACCACGCCTGGCTGGTGAAGACCCGCGCGAAGGTTCCCGAGGGCAGCGGCACCCCCAAGGCCAGCGACTACACCCTCAACCGCTGGCCCGCCCAAGTCGGCGTCAATGTGACGGTTGTCAAGGGCGGACATTTAACCATGCTGACGAGGGATCATGTTTCCGCCTTGGTCAAAACCTTGAAGAGCCAGTTTAAAGTTGCCGTCCCTTCAAGGTGATGTCATAAACCTCGAAGATCGGGTACAGTTTATGGACAAGACTCCTAGTAGCTAACGCGCCATAAAATGATTATAAAAACGGTCGCAAAAAGCTCGCTAACCCCCATGGGTCCCGTTTCTTTTGTTGCTTTCTTTGATAAGCAATGTGTTATGCACCTGTGGAGGTATATAATACATAGTTAACGCGGTAATGCGCACTACGTGGCCTACACAATTAAATTATAGGGGTCACTGTCGAAACCAAGCTTATTGACAGTCTGTCGTTTGGTCAGTTTTTAGATATAAATAACAGTTTCCAATAATGTCTAATTTTTACAAAGGCAATCAACATGCCTATCGAAACAATCACACTCGTTAGGCCTAGCTTAACAGCAGTCATGGCCTCAGCACCCTCATTAGGTGGGAACGCTACCGGGGGATTGAAAACTGCATTAGCGGTGGGTGCAAAGACTCCCTTGATCGTCGCTTCAACCGTTAAGATACTGGCTTTTGCACATCCTGTTGGTATTTTCGGGTTTCTGGCGGCAGGCATTGTCTCGGTTGGAGTCTACGATAGCATCAAGGAATACCTGCACGGCAAGGAGGGGGAACTATCTTTGGCGTCTGTTCTTGGCCACCCCCACAATATGCCTGAAGATTTATCCGATGGGCAACCGCTACCGTTCAACGGACTTCAGGGCGAAGGCGTGAGCCCCACGCCTGAAGTTGCTGATGACATAGGCCATCTGACGGACGATTTCCGCCAAGCGGAAAGCCTTTTTTATGTAAGGCCATTGGTGTCCGACAAAACCGGTTGCGAACCCGGGTTCAAATTAAATTCCGGCTGGTTGGCTGAACCGTATGATCCTGCCGACACTTACGATTTGGCTTGTGTAATTCCAAGCCACGAGCCTGCAAGTCTAGGGAAAACCGGTTTAGCCCTAGGTTATTGGGCGGGTGAGTTGGATGCCGCTCCTGCCATGTCTGATGACGTGGCGGATGTATCCGATTGCCATGGCGACAGTGTTCCGAACCCAAACCAAGGAGACCCCATATTCCATCAGCCTATTCAGGCTACTGAAATAATCCCTACAGATCAAATTAAAAGATCGATTGCCGATCGGTTCGCGCCCAAGACGATTAGCCGAGCCGTGGACAATGGCTATGAATATTTTCATGAAGTCCATTCAGACCGTAACACCGATCTATCCCTAGTCCATTTGGAGGGGGAAAATGAGCAAAAAGTCAATATAAATGCACCCCGCAGAATCTATCCTGTTAAATTGTTAGGGTTGCTGGCAGCTGGCATTGTCTCGGCTGGCATCTGCGATAGCATCAAGGGATATCTACGCAACAAGAATGAAGAACCGCCTGAGGCATCCTTTCATGACATAAGCCACAATACTTCGGGTGATTTATCTAATGGGCGACAACTACAATTAAATGGTAACGATTTGATACACGACACGGCAACGAATACCACATGGATGCAAAATGCTAGCAGGTCCGAAGTCAACTGGCGGGGTACTGGGAGCTATATCGATAGAAATGTAGTCGGCAAAGTTATTTCCGAAAATAGTGGGCTTTCAAATGATACGCCAAATTGGATAGATACTATTCAATATAGTGGATATCACACGTTTGGGCTTTTTGATTGTGGAGTATACTGTGAAAACTACTCCACGGAAGAATTAGTTAACTGGCGGACGTTAAGATCCACCGTAAATAATTCAAACTATATTGGCTACGATGACTCAAATAAATCGCGTTTACCGACAAAACCAGAATTAAAACGGCTATTTATCAGCCAACATGATGCTCAGTCAGGTAGTTTTTCTGATGCCATTGCATTCATTCAGATTCAACCTTATGGCTATTGGTCTAACAATCAAGTTATTGACGAAAAAGCGTTTGCGTATTATTTAGGTACATACTATGGTTATCAACCAACTATAGCTCACAAGGGAGTCGAAGGCGTTAATACTTTGCCGGTGATTTATGGTAAAATCAATACTCTACCTGCCATACCCGAGCCCGAAGAATGGGTCACAATGATCTTAGGCTTTGGCATTGTAGGGTATCAGGTTAACCGAAAGCAAAGGAAGACGACTTCAACCACCGCGTAAAATGACCTAAGCCTGTCGGTTTGGGTTGTGTAATGGTCAAGTAAAACCGGACACTTTTTTAGGTAGCCTTGCTTTAAAATTCCTGTTCAAATTCCAAAGGTGTTTGGTATCCCAGTTTTGAATGCGAACGCCTTCCGTTGTAAAAGGCCAGGTAGTCGATGACGCTCAATTTTGCCTGGTCTCTGGTTGCGAATCGCTCATAGTTCAGTTGTTCGTGTTTCAGGCTGCGGAACACGCGCTCCGTCGGGCTGTTGTCCCAGCAGTTGCCCTTCCGGCTCATGCTTTGCCCCATGCCCATGGCCAACCTTATTATGGTGGAGGCTACGGTCATGGGCATCACAGGGACTATGACTGATCGCCTATTTTCGCTTACATGCGAATTAAGCGCTTTGCGGCAAGATACTCCTTATGAACATTGTGGCAGCTAGTCGTCCGAAGACATGAACCAGAAGCCCTTGGTAGGAGCGCACCTTGCTGGCGATCTCAATGCCTGTTTTTTCCTCGATCCAGTTGAGCATGGATTCGACGGGCTGGCGAACTTGCGAGACGGCGCGCGAAAGCCAGATGTCGGCAATGTCGAGAGGCTCCTGGCCTTTCTGCCGCTTGACAGGCGTCATCACCTTGAACGGCAACCCGCTCGCCCGCTTGAGGTAGTCATAAGCCTTGTCGGCGTAGACTTCCTCGTAGGGCAGCGTGGGGGCAATTTGTTCAAGTGCGGGGCCGTCGTTCAGTCCCGCCGAAGTCAGGCCGATGAAGCGCGGACTTGGCAGCGCACCGGGCTTTCGGTCGCCGATCAAGTGGACTTTCACGCCGTAATAGTAAAGGTTCTTAGTCGGGCAGTAGCCGCTGCCGGCCAGTTCGGGGGCGCCCTTGGCGTTGTAGCGGCGGCTTTGCCGGGCCA
>CAIWDB010000647.1 GCA_903911305.1 uncultured Methylococcaceae bacterium
AAATCATAGATATTGAGATAATCCTGCCCTGGGTTTTTCCACGAATAATCGCTACGCATGGCATTCTTCAAGGTTTCACGGAAATGTTCCGGGAACTCATAGTAACAACTGATCGCCCTGCCTAAAGCCGACTCCAAACCCGCCTCGTCATAATCCCTGAACACATAGCCGTTCCGCTCATGCAACGACCGCCAGGAAAAGTCCTTGTCAATGACGGTGTCCGCCAAACCCCCGACCTCACGAACGACTGGCACCGTGCCATAACGCAACGCGATCAATTGAGCCAGTCCGCACGGCTCGAAACGGCTGGGCACTATCATCATATCGGCACCGGCGTATATCAGATGAGACAATTCCTCGTTAAAGCCGATTTCAATATGGCAATCTGGGTTCTCATTAAGCTGATGCTTCAAGCTCCAGAAGTAGTTGTTGATTTGACCTTCAGGGCTTGATCCCAGCAGCACAAACTGCCCCCCCCTGTGCAAGGTGTAGAAGATGGCATGGCGTATCAATTCCAAGCCTTTTTGCGGGTCTAGACGGCCCACAAAAGCGACAATCGGCTTTTCGTTGTCGGCTAACATTAACCGCTGGCGCAATGCACGTTTATTGTCATATTTTCCATCGACATTATCGACGTTGTAACGCACGGGAATGTGCGGGTCAATTTCTGGATTCCAGATCGAGTAATCCACTCCGTTGACCACACCGCCAAACTTGTGGTGGTGAATATGCAAGGTTGGCTCAAGGCCAAACCCCTGCCCTTGGTCTTTGGCTTCCATGGCGTGATGAGGTGAAACCGTGGTGATAAAATTGGAATAGACGACGCCTGCTTTCATCAGGTTCAGAGCTTGCAGATGTTGATTGTCTCGTAGGCGATCATAGTGGTAGTAATATTCTGGGCGATTCAACCCGGTCGCTTGCAGAATCTGTGCACCAGTCACACCTTGATGCTTGAAGTTATGGATGGTAAAGCAAACTCTCGGATGCGTCATTCCCAAGTGTTGGTAAATTTCATAAAGGAAAACCGGCGCCAACGCAGTTTGCCAATCATGGCAATGAATAATGTCCGGGTTCTTACCCGTTTTCCAAATGAACTCCATGGCAGCACGAGTAAAGAACGCGAAACGAAAAGCATCGTCCTTGAAGCCGTAGACAGAACCCCGATTGAAGAAATTTTCTTGGGAGTGTGGCTCAATGAAGAAGCATTTCCGTCCGTGGACAAAGCCAAAAAACACCGTGCAATGAATGGCGCCGCCGAACCAAGGCACCCAAAGGTCATTGTAGGCTTCGCAAAGCCCCCAGATGTGGTCATATCTCAGGCAGTCGTATTTGGGCAGAATGATCTCGACACTGTTACCGCGTATTTCCAATTCATTGCTCAATCCGTAAACAACATCAGCCAACCCACCCACCTTCGCGACCGGTGACAATTCCGGGCATATTTGGATGATGAACAAATGTGGAATGGTTGGCCCATCGTAACGGTGTTCAGGCTCAGGAGTTTGGTAATAGTCGTTCACGGGTTCAGGCTCCGAATGATGATGGGGAACCTCAGAAGCCCCTTCCGTTTCATTGCCGTGTTTTGGCAAGACTACCGCGTCTGCTTCTTCAATCGCCTCATTCGCGCCGAGAAACAACTCAAATTGGGACTCCACATCCCTCAGCAGATCCCTTTTTGAAATTTCGTCCTCGCTAACCTCGGTTGGCAATGCAGGAAGACCCGCCACGAAATTTGATTCGGAGGGAACGGGGAGATCAATGGTTTTCACAACCGCATCAGCAAGCGTTTGTTTTGCCTTGAGGGTCTTGGCTTCGCTTATTCCGCCTCTAATCGTTTGATCAAACGGGGTAGCTTCTCCTTTAGCCTCCATCAAATCGTTGATCTTTGACTTTTCCTCAGGCTTGACCAAGATTTCACTCTGGTTTTTTGAGGCAGTTTCTGCGCCTGACACCGATGACTCGACAACCGGAGATGCAGGTGATTTTGCAGTTGCCTCTTTATCGCCCGTCAAATCAGGGGACTTCAGTTTATTCTGCTGCGGTTCTGTGTTGGGTGATTTCTTATTGGCCATTTCTATTCCACTTGGATGGGATAATTAAAACATTGACGGTAGTTTAAGCCATCTTCCCGTCGCTGCAAGAGAGAAAAAAATTTTTCATACGTTAATTCGTGAGATGATTCACGACAGACTCTTTGTTGCCACTTCGTATACATCCTTGGAAATTCCTTCGTTCACAGCAATTCTCTGCAACTGTTCCCGCATGAAGCCTTGGCGAATCTCGTCGTAACGCCGCCAATGAGTCAGCGCACCCACCATACGGGCGGCTATTTGAGGGTTGACACGATTGAGGGCTATGACTTGGTCGCCAAGGAAACGGTATCCGTTACCTTCGGATGAATGGAAATTTACCGGATTGCTTTGGCTAAACGCCCCAACCACAGAACGCACCCGATTAGGTGTACCCAAATCAAAGGCAGGATGTTTTAAGAGATTCTGCACCGTGTCCAAGGCCCTTGGCAAATAGCTGGATGCCTGTAGTGTAAACCATTTGTCAATGACCAAATCCTCCTTTGCCCATTGCTCATAAAATGCGTCCAAACAAATTTGTTTTTCAGGATTTCGACTATTGACCATGCAGGCCAAAGCGGCTATTTGGTCGGTCATATTTCGGGCATTTTGAAACTGGCTAACGCCAAGACAGTAGACCTTTTCGGTATCCAACTCAGACAGGTAGCCGAGACAAAGATTTTTAAGCCTTCGGCGGCCAACAGCGGTCGCGTCAAATCTTCCCGACTCTTCCAGATGGTTGGACTCATACAAGGACATTAGCTCGCTAGCCAATTCCTCTGCGATTTCACGTTTTAGCCATTGACGGGCGGCGTGGACCGCATCAGGGTCAATCACTTTCATCATTGCACTGACATATTCTTCGGAAGGCAGGGCAAGCAATAGCGCAAGGTAAGACAAATCATCGCACGGTCTTGCCAATGCATGACGCAATGCATTGAGTAGATGGTCGTCCACCTTGTGCGGGCGCTCCCCTTCAATGATCTTCTCGACCAAATTTAAGATGATGCGACTGGCTAAAGCCTGCCCTGAATCCCACCGATTGAAAGGATCACTGTCATGGGACATGAGGAAAGCCAATTCATCGTAACTTAGATGTTGATGCAAACGCACTGGCGCAGAAAACCCCCTTAATCCCGAAACCACTGGCTTGTTTGGAAGGTTAATGAAACGAAAGTGCTGATGGGGTTCCTTCAGCTCAAGCAGCCGTGTCGTCGGCCCGGCATCTGCCTCCCCTTCCAATTGCAGGGGATAGTCTGAACCGTCAGGAGCCAATAATCCTAGGGCAAATGGGATATGCAACGGTTCCTTCACCACTTGGCCCGGGGTAACGGGACACGTTTGCCTTAGTTTCAAATCCAAACACCGATTCTTAGCGTCATATTCACTCTCAATGAACAATTCAGGTGTCCCTGCCTGACTGTACCAGCGGCGAAAGCGGGTCAACTCGATGTTGCTAGCGTCCTCCATGGCACGGACAAAATCGTCGCAAGTGACCGCTTGTCCATCATGCCGAAGAAAATAAAGGTCCATGCCCATGCGAAACCTTTCCTTGCCAAGCAAAGTGTGGATCATCCTCACCACTTCCGCCCCCTTCTCATACACGGTCAGAGTATAGAAATTATTAATTTCAATGTAGGAATCAGGTCGCACAGGATGGGCTAAAGGGCCTGAGTCTTCTGCAAACTGACGGGTTCGCAACACATTGACATCGTCTATCCGCTTGACGGGTCGCGATGTGCGGTCGGCAGTGAATTCTTGGTCGCGGAAGACCGTCAAACCTTCCTTTAAACTCAATTGAAACCAGTCGCGGCAGGTGATGCGGTTACCAGTCCAATTATGAAAATATTCATGGGCGATGACACCTTCGACATGCTCATAATCAGCATCAGTGGCGGTATCAGGACGCGCTAACACGAATTTTGTATTAAAAATATTAAGTCCCTTGTTCTCCATGGCACCCATGTTGAAATGACTGACAGCGACGATCATATATAAATCCAAATCGTATTCCCGTCCGTAAACCTCCTCATCCCACGCCATGGCATGCTTTAACGATTGCATGGCATGGCCGCATTTGTCGATGTCGTGGGGTTCTACAAAAATTTGCAATTTCACCTGACGACCCGAAGTCGTCGTAAACTCATCCTCTACACACTCCAAACGGCCTGCCACCAATGCAAACAAATAGCTTGGCTTCGGGAATGGGTCCTCCCATTTCACCCAATGCCGGTTATTTTTTAGCTCCCCACTGGCTAACTTATTGCCGTTGGACAGCAACACCGGATAGCGTGATTTATCGCCGATGAGAATGACGGAATATTTTGCCATCACATCCGGGCGGTCAGGAAAATAAGTGATTTTGCGAAAACCTTGCGCCTCACACTGAGTGCAAAGCAAACCCTTTGACAAGAAAAGCCCTTCCAAAGCGGTGTTGGATTTTGGGTTGATGCGCGTTTCGATTTCCAAAGCAAACGGGTCCACTTTGGGCGCACTGGGAATGGTAAGGCTATCCGTTGAAACTTCATACATGCCCGCCGCCAATGGTTGCCCGTTGATTTTTACAGATTCCAGCACCAACCCCTCACCATCCAAGACAAGCGGCGCATTGTCATTCAGGCTAGCCCTATTTTTTTGCAGGGTCAGTCGCGAAGTGACGCGGGTATCTTCATCGTCCAGTAAAAAAGTCAACTCGATCTGGCCTACGATATACTCTGGCCGGGCATAATCCTTAAGATGAACTGTCTGAGGTGTGGATTCGCGCATGTTTTCTTATGTTCCGGGGTGATTCTGGTTGGAGTAAATGGTAAATAGTGCTAGTTTACCAACACGAATGCAGAAACAGAGCAAAACCAGAAAAAAATGATCGTCCAAGGACAACACCCGTGCCGAATTCCCGTCAAAAAAACACAGTTACTAGGCTAGACTTTAACCTGTATGTAACATAGTTGTCATAAAATCCATGTTTTAAATTAACACTGAGAATTTGAGATGCCGGAAATCAACGTACTCGTGGTGGAGGATGAGGAGGCCATACGAGAAATGCTAACGATGGTGTTGGAGCAAGCCAGCTTCACCGTTAACTCGGCAACGGACGCTCAGATGGCCATGCACTTGCTGAAAGAAAATAAAACCGATTTGATCCTTTTAGATTGGATGCTTCCAGGAATCAGCGGAGTAGAGTGGGCAAGGAGGCTGAAAAAGGACGAAAGCCACGCGGAAATACCGATCATACTCCTGACTGCGCGAGGAGAGGAGGAAGACAAGGTCAAGGGGCTTGACGTAGGGGCCGATGATTACATCACCAAGCCCTTCTCCCCGCGCGAATTGATTGCCCGCATTCGAGCCGTATTGCGGCGGACAGGAAAATACGGCAAAGGCGGCAAACTGGAATTGGGGGGGATATCCTTGGATATTGAACAGCACCGCATCACCGTGGGCGAGACCGAATTGTCCGTAAGCCCCACTGAATTCCGACTGCTTGAATTTTTCCTGTCGCATCCTGGCAGGGTGTATAGCCGCACCCAATTGCTTGACCAAGTTTGGGGCCGTAGCACTTATATTGAGGAACGCACCGTTGACGTACACATTCGCCGACTTCGCAAGATTTTGGCCGAACACCAACGCGAAGACTTGATTCAGACCGTGCGAGGATTTGGCTACCGATTCTCCGAGTCAACCTAAATTATGGACAGCCCTTGGCGCGCAGAGCTTTATTGGTTAGCCTTGATCGCCTTTGTCGGACTATTTGCCGGCAAAGTCACCGGCTTGTATTTTGGCAGTTTTTTTCTGTCTGTCCTAGCCTACTTGGTTCGGCACCTCTTTTACATCAACCAATTGGTCATCTGGTTGCGTATCGGTGGAAAACTACCCCAAAGCAGTGGCGTATGGGAAGAAATCTATTATTTAATCTACCGGTTGCGTCGTCGCAACAAAAGTCGAAAAAAACGACTGCTCACCATGTTAGAACGCTTCCGCACAGCCACGGCCGCATTACCCGATGCCACTGTGGTGCTTGGGTCTCGGGATGAAATAAACTGGTTCAACGAAGCGGCAGAGCGCTTCTTGGGCTTACGCAAGGGTGACGTAGGTCAGCAAATTGGCAATTTGCTCCGCAACCCCAAATTCGCTGAGTTTTTGAAAGCCAACATTTACGATGCCACTATCAACATCTCATCACCCGCCATTGTCAAAGGGCAACTGGAAATCCGCATAGTGCCCTATGGTGAAAATTTACGATTGCTAATCGCCCAAGATGTCACCCAAATCCGCTTCATGGAAAAAGTACGCAGCGACTTTGTGTCCAACGTCTCTCACGAATTGCGCACACCACTGACGGTTTTGAGGGGTTACGTGGAAACCTTGGGTGACTCCGACCAAGATTTGCCGACGCACTACCAGAAGGCATTCCGCCGCATGGAGGAACAAACCTCACGGATGCAAAAACTAATTGACGGACTTCTTGCCTTGACCAAACTGGAATCAGGTGCTTTGGCGCCTTCCAAGCGGGTAAATGTAACATTACTCCTGTATAGTATTCGCGATGAAGCTCGGCAACTTGCCCCGGGCGGGCGAACGCTTAATCTATGCATTGAAACGCGGGCCGACCTATTGGGGGCAGAACCAGAATTACGCAGTGCGTTTTCCAATCTGGTACTCAACGCCTTAAAATACGCACCTGAAGACGGGGCTGTGTCCATACGTTGGCGCGACGACACCGGTGGAGGCGCCGTCTTTGAGGTCGAAGACAATGGCATAGGGATTGCCGAAGAACACATTCCCCGCTTGACTGAGCGGTTCTACAGGGTAGACACGGGCAAAAGCGGGGTTAATAATGGAATTGGCTTAGGCTTGTCGATTGTCAAGCATGTAATGACTCGGCATGAAGGGGAGCTTAAAATAAGCAGCGCATTGGGCAAAGGGAGTTGCTTTAGTTGCAAATTCCCTGAAAAGCGCTTATTGAGAAGCGACAAATCAGCGGACAACCTAGAAAATTACTAGTTAATTTGCTTTTTTTTTCATATTTTTCTTCACAAGGGGTTTGCAAAGCCGGCGTAATGGCTATATCATGCAGACTGTTGTTAATTGCGTTAAATTTTGTTGCTAATTCGGTACAGGAGCACAACCATGATGAAAAAACATATTTTTGCACTAGCCTTTAGTGGGCTTGCGGCATTCACCACCGCTCAGGCGGATGATGAATTCCTTGATGATCGGTTCTATGCCGCACCTTTCGGCACTTACGTGCATGGCGGCGGCGACCGCAACTCCTTCGACGGTTGGGGCGGTGGTTTGGCGTTAGGCAAAATCCTCAACGAACATTTCAATGTCGAAGTCAAAGGTTTCTGGCAGCAGTTCAATGGCCGTCCTGATTCTATGCTTGGCGCATGGAACCAAGACAGGGGCCGTTACAATGCCGACTTCACGGGCGGTACGGTTGACGTTCAATATTTCTTCTTCCGTGATGCTTTCTCCCCCTATGTGGTCGCAGGCATCGGTGGCATGAACACCAGTCAGCGTTACCCTGGTTTAAGTCCGCTTCCTAATGGTCAATCATTGATCGGATTGCTTCCTGGTGCCGGAAATAGTTCAGGCGGTTCCACTGCCTCGTTCATTTTCGAGACAGGCGTAGGCGCAACCTATGAAGTCTTAGACAACTTCCTGTTGCGTGCCGATGTGCGTTACCGTTTGGACACCGCACCAAGTTCTATCAACTCTCGGATAGGTCAAAACAGAAGACCCGACGTGTTCAACGACTTGCTCGTCAACGTGGGCTTCATGATTCCGTTTGGCGACAAGCCGACGAAAGTGGCAGCGGCTGCTCCGGTTGTGAATGATTGCGCTACCCGCGACAGCGACCACGACGGCGTGAACGATTGCGATGACAAATGCCCGAACACCGCGAAAGGTACAAAAGTCGATGAATATGGCTGCCCCATCCGCATTGAGCTGAAAGGCGTCAACTTCAATTGGGATTCCCCAGAATTGACCGAAACCGCCAAGTCTATCTTGAATAAGGTGGCCGCTGACCTGAGCGTATATCCGTTGAAGAAGACCATCGAAGTCAGAGGCTTTGCCAGCAGCGAAGGTCAAGAAGCCCACAACCTGAGGCTGTCACAGCGCCGTTCGGAGTCGGTTGTTAATTATCTGAAATCCAAAGGCATCGCCAATAAGATGATCGCCAAAGGATTCGGTATTGCATATCCGATAGCCGACAACGCCACTGAAGCGGGCCGTGTCAAGAACCGCCGTGTTGAATTGGTTTGGGTAGGCGAATAACACGCCCATCCAAGGCGGAGGGACCCGCCTGTTGACCTTAATGAAGATACGCAAACCCGCTCTAGTAGCGGGTTTGTCGTTTTACGCCCTAAACAGCGACAAGCACTCTTCCAAGGCTACGACACAGAACGTGAAACCCCCACCATAAAGTGAATTTAAAACCACTGAGAATCTATTGATGAAAAAAAATCTTTTGCTAGGCTCGGCCATCCTATCTGCCCAGATCATCGCTGGCAATGCGATGGCCGATGGAGTCAGAAATTACCTGTATGTCCTCGGCTCATCCACCATTGCTCCGTTCACAGAGGAAGTCGCCAAACGAGGCAAGATCAAGATACCTTTGATTGAGTCCAATGGCACTAACGGTGGAATCATGATGTTTTGCGAAGGCGTGGGCATGGATTTTGGCGACATTGTCAATGCATCGCGACCGATGAAAAAAGGGGAATATGCCATCTGCCAGAGTAATGGCGTAGGCGACATTCTAGAAGTCAAAGTCGGTTATGACGGCTTGGTGTTCGCCAGCAACAAAAAGTCCAAACCAATGGACTTAACCCGCAAGGATCTCTATTTAGCCTTGTCCAAAGAAGTGCCAGACCCCGCTTGTACGGAATCATGTGAAAACAAACTGGTTGCAAACCCCTATAAAACGTGGAAACAGGTAAACCCAAACCTGCCGGACGTAAAAATAGAAATCCTAGGGCCTCCGTTTAACTCTGGGAACGTCGAGGTTTTAGCCGAAGCAGTACTCGAATCGGGTTGCAACAGCTACCCATGGTTGCGCGCATTACGGACGAAAAACGAAAAAGAATACAACCGCCATTGCCATAACATCCGCAATGACGCGGCTTACACCGAAGAAGCCGGCGATTTGATACCGTCGAGATTGGATGCCAGCGTGGATGCCATTGGCATTATCAATTACAACCGCTTCAAGGAAAATGCCTCTCATCTAGTAGGCGCAAAACTTGAAGGCGTTGCGCCCAACTACGAAAGCATTGCCTCACAAACTTATCCGATTGCAAGGCCCTTGTTCGTTTACGCTAAAAAGGCACACATCAGCAGAATCCCTGGCTTTGGGGCTTTCCTGGCTGAATTCACCAGCGACAAGGCTTCTGGTCCCAAAGGTTATTTGCTTGGCAAAGGGCTAGTCGGCATGTCGTCCGCAGAATTGAAATCCTACGCGGCAGATGTGAAGGCGCTCAAGCCGATGGCTGCGCCGAACTAAAATTTAGTGGTCAGTGGCCAGTGGAATATATTTCGCACACTGGTCACTGATTATAATACCGATAGTGATACCACAATCGCCCCACTATTTCATGCACGGCCCAAAACGTGGATTGCAATGCCGAGGCACTGGGTAAAAAATCTTGCGAATCGGTTATATGGTTGGGGTTCATCAATCCAGTAGGGGCCGGAACCACAAGCATGCCAGCCTTTTCAAAGGCTTCTACAGCCCTAGGCATATGCCAGCCATGAGTCACTAAAATGACTTCGCCAATACCCACACCCTTGAGTATTTGGCTTGAATAGATGGCATTTTCATAAGTATTTTGACTTTTGCCTTCTATCCAATTGGCATTCAAGCCATATTCCTTCAAAATAACATTCATAAGCTCCGCTTCGGAAATGTCATCTGACTGATTTAACCCCCCTCCGCTAAGCAATATCGGCAACCCTGTTGCTTTTCCCAACTTAGCAGCATAGCGCAATCTCTCAAGACCTAATCGATTAATCGTGTCACCCCCATACTCAATGGCTTCCCTCCGACGATCGGCACTTAACACGACAATTGCTTCGGCTGCGGACTTCTCCAACGACACCGGAGGATAAATATTAAGCTTACCCATCAACCAATTCGTGGTGGCCGGGATACTGACTAAATATAAGGTACTAAATCCAAGAATCAAAAAAAACATACGAATCCTAGGACGTCGGGAAACCACGGCAAGGAAAAGAAAGACAATTGAAGGACCGGGCGGCAGTATTAAAGACTGTATTACAATCGGTAAAATATCTTCTTGTGTCATGCCAGTATCTTACTATCGTACTTCAGCAAGAAGTCGGGCAATACTATTTTCAGCTTGACCAAGATAACCACTACCAAAAAGATTTAGGTGATTAATGATATGGTAAAGGTTATATAGCGATTTGCGAGTTTTATAACCTACATCCAGTGGATAGGCATAATCATAAGCTGCCAAAAAATCTTTGCCAAAACCACCAAACAACTCAGTCATGGCAATGTCAGCCTCGCGGTCGCCAAAATAACAGGCCGGGTCAAAAATGACTGGCTGTCCGGTATTGTCACCTGCGTAATTACCACCCCATAAATCCCCATGCAATAAGCTAGGCTTAGGCTGATACGACACAAAAAACATTGGCAGCGATTCCAACAATAGCGCTCCATTCTGTTGCAACTTTCCATTATAACCATTAGATTTGGCCAGTGATAATTGAAACCCTAAACGGTGCTTGGCAAAAAACATGACCCAATTATCCAGCCGGGTATTGATCTGAGAGGTAGACCCTATGGTATTGTTCCGATGCCATCCAAAATATTCTTGCCTCACGCCATGCATCGCCGCAAGTTTTTGCCCCAATAAACGGTCACATGAAGCATTGGTTGACCGCAGTTGGATATGCTCCATGGCTAAAAATGCCTGATCCTCGACTACCCCTGAACAGACCGGCTTAGGAACTCGCACAGTATCAGTGGCTGCGATTCCATCCAACCCGATTGCTTCGGCTTCAAACATAGGCAGGCTGTCTTTGTAGTTCAATTTGACAAAATAGGGTTCTGCCTTACCTTCAAGACGATAGGTGGAATTGATACAACCGCCACCGACAGTCACTGTCTTAAGCAAACCAAACGGCTTGCCCGTAGCCGATTCAATTTGCCCGGCAATAGTTTGAAACAAAACGTCAGTTATCATTGAAGTAGGTAGGTTGTTATTTTTTTACCAATAGGAAGCAACATTCGGCAGGAAAACCCCAAGCCGTCATTGACATGGGGTTTCCTTCAGACCAGCTATACTGTCCAGCTTGGCAAACCCTAGCATAACCGCTTGCGAAACTTTTCTGATCGGAATTTCAAAAATATTGATCGCGCCATTAGGGGAGCCGCACATTGCCGTATACATTTTTCCATCATGTCCACAAGCAACCGCTTTCACTGAAATACCGGCCTTTTCCAACTCTTTGCGCATGACATCCGGCAAACGGCCCGATTGAGGTTCGCATTGTAAAGCACCCGCGCTTTTGAACACCTTGACCGTTGGTTCAGTGGCGGCGAAGACATTGTGCAAAGAAAAAACCAGTAACGAGCAAAGCAATAATTGAATTTTCATATGAGTCACCGCTTATGACTGAATAATGGAATGGCTTATCTTATTCTTACCGTAGACCTATGGCAATACAATATCGGAAATGTATTGGATTGTGGTTGGTGTAGACATTGTGAAACCCTCGTATCAATCTATAAAAGTAGTATTGTCATTGGGCTTAGACGATTGCGGTCTTCGATAAGTCCTTTAGTGACTGATGTTACGCATTCGGCCTAGGGCAGGAGCGTCAAAGCTTGCTTTGACAGACAAAAAAGGCTTTGCATTTCAAATTCTTTTGTCAAAGCAAGCTTTGACGCTCCCATCATGCAACTTTCGCGTCCGTGCGTAACATCCGTTAGTTATAAATAGCGTTGCAGCACGGCTTGTTTTTTTGCGGCACTGCCATCAATGATGGCTTGTGCCTCGGCAATAGATTTTTCCAATGCTTCAACCTCGGCGACAAGGCACTGTTGTTCGGCGAGCGGGGGGACTGGAATAGTTATTTTTTCTATTTCATAAAGACTCAATTTTGGTACTCCCACACCTTTTGTTCGATTCCTTATTTGGGCTTGCACATCTGAGCTACAGAGAATTAGGGCCATAAATCTGAAATCAATCTCAGACTTGTCTCTGATTATAATTTTTGCTGCATTTTCAGTCAAAGATTTGCCATCCAACTCCTTTGGAACGATACCACACAACCCAATTGTACCGGCAATTGATATATAAACATCATTTTTAGATATTGTATATTTATGGATTTTATGAAAAGTACTTTCTGTAATATATACTAAATTATTAATGTTAATTGATCTATTTAAAAAATCTGATACTCTAATATATGGATAATTAGATTTTTCCATTGTGTAACTCTCTCCTTTCGGAATTCTTTTGCCCCCCATAACTTTCCCAACATCTCGAATAGACTTGATTATATATTTCTTTGAATATGTATTTTCTATTATATTATCTAAATCTTTTTTTACTTTACAAATTGATTTTAAGGAAATATCAGCCTCTGCGTCCAGTGCTTCACATTCTTTGACGATTTGTTGTTGAGTTTCAAGAGGGGGTAGAGGAATTATTACTTCATCAAATGTTTTGATGGTAATCGCATCAAACTTGCTTCCCCACGCTTGAGCCTTGAGTTGTTGAATTTCTCTTTTCAACACATAAAATATATAGTCATTGGTTGTCTTATTGTTTGCCCTTAGTCCATAACATGATTGATTAAAGGCCATGGGTTTGCATAATTGTGCCAATGCCCCCACTGTTCCCCGCGCAGAGATAATCAAATCGCCGGGGTTCAATAGCTTGGTGCTACTATTTTTAAGCCCTTCCTCAGTTATTGTCTTTTCAGTGGAGCCAACAAAACGAATGACGGTGCTGAAATCTGCCACACTCAACCAAGAAATGTCACCATCCCAATAATTAGAATTTGTAGTATCTGGCGTTCCTCCACTGATAATATCAACTAATTCTGATAATTTATACAGCGGCCATTTACTCTGTACAATCATCGACTTTTTTATATTCAGCAATATTTGCTTTTCAAACCCCACCCTCGAAAAATCCAGCAGTTCCTCCAAACGTGCCATGCTGGCATATTCCATCAACTCCGTAGGCAATCCGTCCAGCGAATTGTTAAAATTGGCGGCAATCTGCGCATTTAACTTAGTCGAGTTATTACGCTGGGTTTCATCATACAATAGGGTTTCATGCTGGCCTAATGAATTTTTGAACAGCTTAATGCCTTCATTGCCCTTGGCGCTACTCCATTCATAACCTAAAAATTGCTTTTGCGCTTTGTTGTCGCTAGGGGATTTGATGATTAACACCGGGTTGGGTTGTGTGCTGGCGAGGACGAAATAATACAGTTTGTCACGCTCTATCGCTTGCATAAAAGCGACAAACCGCTTGTCCAGTTCGGCGTTTTGCTCCGATGTTGGCTTCAATTTAAAGCCTTTTTGGTATTTCAGGTTGACGATTTCGGTGCTGGCTTCAAAGGCTTTGCGATATTCGACAAAGGTTTCTTGTTGGAGCAGAGCCGGGTTTGGCTGACCGTTGAACAGGCTGCGGTAATCAGCGGGGGAAACACCGATATGCGCGGCATAGTCTTTGTACAGGTTGGCATCTTGATAAATGCCTTGATTTGCGTCGGCATTGAACCATTCATTCACCCGATCCCGGTAATGGGCGGCGGTGTCGGGTTGGGTGGCTTTGCGGCGCAAGAATAAGGTGACGGTATTCGTCCCGGTTTTGCCAAAAGTTCCGCTGCCCAATTCAACAATGGCGATAATATCAAAATACTGCAAAAGTATTTCGCGGGTTTTGACATAAGTGTTATTGGCATTGGACAGAATGCTGGACGGCAGGATCAATGCCGCCATGCCGCCCCCTTTTAACAGTTGTTTGGCGCGTTCAATGAAAAAGGTTTCGATGCTATTATTGCTTTCCGGCTTGTCGATGGTTTGCGTCAGTTGATAAGCCTCCCGTGCTGCGTCGGGCAGGGTTTCCAAAAACCCACGGACACTATAGGGCGGATTGGCAACCAATACATCAAAATTGCCTTCTTGAATCGACTCATGCGGTATGAGCGCATCACCGTAAAGGATATTAATGTCTTTTTGCCCATACATGAACGCGGAGACCTTGGCGACTTTGGACAAACGGTATTCCTTTTCCATGCCATAGATGGCCTTGTGATATTCGGCTTGATGTCCGGCTCGATATTTCTCCACAAACGGCGCGATTTGCAAGGCCAATTCATTTAAGAAATGTCCGGCTCCGCAAGCATAGTCGATGGCATTAGGTGGAGCGGCATGATCGCGTATCAGATTTTCCAGCGGCAAACTCATCAGGATAAACCGGCAAATCGGCATGGGTGTAAAAAATTGCCCTTCGCTTTGCTTGATGCCTTGGTCGAGGAAACCTTCAAACATATCCCCCAAAAATTGATTATGGGCAGAGTGACCTACTTCCGAAGTCAGGCGTATGTCTTGCCACATTTGCAGGATTTTTAACAGGACATCGGCGTTTTGGTAAAACAGCCTTTCGTTGTGGACATCAATAAACGAAAAATCATTATTGGTGAAGAATTTCTGTTTGACGAATAACTCCCATACGGCCTTTTGCGTGGCATCCGGGTCATGTTTAATAAAGCGCAAGGCGTTAATGACCGCCTCTTGGTTAATATAAGTGATTTCTTCGCTTAGAAACTGCCCCATGCCCTTTTGGTAAAGCTGTTGCAAGCGGTCGAGCAATTCAAAATGCGTGTCATACGCCACGCCCTTCCAATAGAATTTGAGTTCAGTTGGGTTTTCGGTTTCATCCACCAGCTTGCACAAGAATAAATTAACCAGCTTGTCAAAGGCATTTTCCCGCCCAGACACGTTATGCTGGCGCAGGATGGTAGCAAAACGATGGTATTGTTTCTGCTGATCGGCGGCGGATAGGCGTTGCAAATCATGTAGGGTATATTTGTCCTTGCCGATATGATAAGGCTGAATATTGGATTCAAATATGCCTTTCGTAGTGAAATCCAGTTTATAAGTATCCCGCCATACGGCAAAGCGTTCTTCGGCCTTGTTGACATCTCTAAAACCTTTCAGGCTAGGTTTAGCGACGAGGTATTTTTCATTATCCCGGTGGGCGATGATATGGCTTTGATAACTGACTTGGCCTTGGTCAAAGTCTGAGGCATACAGGCAAAGAAATTGGGTTTCGCTGGTTTGCTG
>CAIWDB010000648.1 GCA_903911305.1 uncultured Methylococcaceae bacterium
ATAATCTTGTTCGTTGACCCATTCCAAGCGCGGTGGGTGGTATTGCATGAAACCGTGGCAGAAATGGTCGATGCCGTCAAAATAGACACCCATGAAATCCCAAGGCTCCAATTGCATCAACGCCGTCGCGGCGGCATGGACGCTGGAAATTTCCGCCAGCACCTTGGCAACCGAGCCGATGCGTTTGTCTTTTTCTTGGTCGATTTCGGCGGCGCGGGGTATGAAGGGCAGCAGCATGTCGCCTTCCAACTCGCCGGGATGGATGCGGAATTCTTCTAAAGCTTCCGCCAAACGTGGTGGATGCACCGTGCCGGGGCGCATAGGCCAAGTTTCGTCCGCTTTGCCGACGGGTTTTTGGTAGAAGTCCGACACCATCACGCCGTTGATCGGTTCGGCGGGGTGCGAAGGCCACCAGCCGACGACATTGGATTTCAGCCCGTGCTGATTCAGAATGTTCCAAATCGCCTTGACCTTGCGGCCTAGGTTGGTGATTGGCCGCACTCCGCCGGATTGCGGGTCCGGTTCGGAAAAGCCGTGGATGCCATGTTTGTGGGCGCGTTTGCCGGTGGCGATGGAAGTCCACAGCATCGGCGATAATACCGGGTACAGTGTGGACAGATTGCCCATCACGCCTTGGTTGACGAGTTTTTGTAAATTGGGCATTTTACCCTGATCCATCAGAGGGTTGATGATTTTCCAGTCGGCGGCATCCCAGCCGAGAAGTAAGAGTTTGCGGGGCATGGTGGTTTTCTTGGTTTGGGTTAAACTATAAAAATTGTATTTCTAGCGAATAGGAGCCGTGATGTTGACTCAACATTCTGTCATGTCGGTTGGTGTTGATGGCATCGTGACACGCAACCTCGGCGATTTTGCACTTGCAAAACTTCCAGTTTATTCCCCTTGTGAATTGGAAAGCCTGCTTAATGCAAAGCGGACATAATCTAGTTTTTTTGATGGTTCCCACGGTCTCCGCTCATCGTTATACACAAGTGTACTGATGCCGATCTATTGCAACCCGGAGGGTTGCTAGCTATTAGCCGGGGGTTGAGCGCCAGCGACACCCCCGGTTGAGATCGAATACCTCATCCGACCCCGGAGGGGTCGCAGAAATCGGCCCATGAACCTAGGCGATCTTCCGAAAACGCAGCAAATGCTAGGTTCAGACTGGTGGTATCCTAAGGCCGCGCAGGAAAGACTGCGACCCCTCCGGGGTCGATATTTTATTCGGTTTGCCGTCCGGGGGTGTCGCTTCGCTCAACCCCCGGCTAATGGTTAGAACCCCTTCGGGGTTCCGTTGCGCCTGCAACGAGTTGTGTATAACTAAAAATTCTTTGGAAAGCTCAGCTCATCAAAACCTAATGCCTGAGTTTCCCCTCTTGCGGACTGGCGCAAGGCTTCCCGTGCCAATGCCACTAATTTGTCTTGTGGTTGTTGCAGGGTTTTCTGCCAGTTCAGTTCGTTTTCGATATCCTCCAGCCATTGTTCGGCTATTTCATCCTGAATATCCAAGGGTAAGGCGGAGGCTTTTTGGGCGATGAGTTCAAAGCGGTTGGGCATGGTCTTGGGTCCTAGCGGCAGGGATTGGCAGAAGTTCAAGTTTACTTATGCGTGATGCAAAGGACAGGATACGCTGTGAATATAGCAAGACCGATTCGGTTTTTGAAACCGAGTCGGTCATTTGGGATAAGCCCGTAGGTCGGCATCCCATGCCGACGAATTCCCCCGACGGCGGCAAAGGGTTGCCGCCCTACGCCGCCAAAGCCCGTTTGCGCTTGCGCCATGCGCGGACACCGCCCGCGCCGAGTCCAAGCAAGGTCAGCGACAGGGTGTCGGGTTCGGGGACGGAACCACCACAGGTCGCCCCGCCCGTGGTCGCACCTGCCGCGATACTTTGCCCCGTGCATGACTCGTAAGCCCAGCGGTTGATGGTCACGGTGCCGGGACTGGCAGTATCTAGGTTCAATTCCGCCCAACCGTAATATGCGTTAGCCAAGCCGGCATCGGTAAACTTGAAGCCGAAATAGCCATCCACCCCGCTGGTGAAATTTTTAGCGTTAAGCGGTATCGCAACAGTATTATGTGTACCAGCATTTATCCAAGACAACATGGATCGATCATTTGCCCTCCCGCCAAAGTTATAACCAGTGGCGAGCGAGGGTCCAACCCCAAACCCTAAACCTAAATTGACAAACCTTCTGTTATAAGAAACTTGGGCATCTTGACGAACCAATCCCCGGCCTAACAAGGAACCCGCTGAGGATAAGACCAAGAAAAAAGACCCGTTACCATTATTATTAAAAAGTTTAAACGTGGAATGGCTGCCATCCACTGACCAAGTGATGGCACTCCCTATTCCAGTTGTGTGAGTGAAGTCTATCGTCACCGAGTTGGCGGTATAGATGATGTCGGCCTGTGCGCCGAACGACAGCAGCGACAAGGAGCCAGCCGCCAGTGCCAGTTTCTCGGCATCTGACCAAGCGTTAGCGAAAGTATGGGTGGAAGGTTTGGCTTGCTTCATGGTTTTTTTCTTTGTATTGTTGAACAATGAACACGCCGATGGCAACCCGGCGAGTCCAAGCAATCAACGCTTTAGCCGGGATAAAAAACGCTCCCGACGCAATCGATTTTGGCGGAAATATCTTACATCCACCTCCGTGATTTCTACAACAAGAAAAAGCAGAAAAGCCGACTCGTTTTTTGAACGAGACGGTCTTTCGTCTCACGCCGCCAACGCCTTTTTGCGCCGCCGCCAAGCCCTGACCCCCGCCGCGCCCAAGCCCAACAAAGTTAAAGAGAGTGTGTCCGGCTCGGGTATGGTTTGCCCCACCTGAATAAGCCCGCCCGGTGTTTCATTGTAAGCCCAGCGGTTGATGGTGTA
>CAIWDB010000649.1 GCA_903911305.1 uncultured Methylococcaceae bacterium
AGAAAACGTTTCAGTATCCACAGTAGAACCAGAAAATTCAATATTTCAAGCAGAAAAGTCGACCAGTTAAACTCCACGGAAAAAGCTCCTCAAAAGAGAAGTTTGAGGATAGCAATTTGTATGGCAAAAGGCTAGATAAACTGACATTGCCCTACAGTCCCATGATGAACCCAGAGGATGACGTGGATATGCGTTAACGTTGCCAATGATCAATATTCCCCCCATCCTAATTGAAATGCCAAGGTTTGATCGGTGAGCATTTTGCCAGAGAAGTGGTGACATGGGATAGGGACAATGGCGCAAAAATCGGTTGTTGCCGACAGTTGGCTATAGTTTTCTTTCCATATGATTTTATTTGGTTTTTTTAATGTATGTCAAAAATGTTTAAAAATTTAGTAAAAGTCTATTTACTATTGACACGAAACTATGCATTATTACGATGCGTATGCGATGTTGTGCATTAATATGGTGCGAAACTTTTAGGTTGTCCATAGGTTCGTCGCATACGATTTTAGATAACGGTTGAAGATTTTCAAAGACATGAGGAAAAACAATGAGCGTGAATGCTGAACAAGAAAAAGACTACTTTTGGGTTTATACCGCAGGCTTCACGGTAGCCCTTGTGGCTATCATCGCCATGGTCAAGCTAAGCGAGAACGAGAAATATGAACCCATAAAACAACAATTGACTGAAGAATCTGCCCAAATGAATATCAGGGTCATTAAAGAATACTAGCCGTTGTGGTTTTGACTTGCAACTATCAATAGAGAGGCATATACATGAAAACAAATGCTTACCAGTCGGGGTTTATTTTTCTTTTGTCGGTTCTTTCTTTTGCCCCGGTTGCGGGGAAGGCATCTGAGTCTGGGTCGGAATACATTTTCAGGGACTTGATGGGCAACACCTTGCCGTCCGTAAAATGCTTGGAAAAATCCGAGGCAGAGTCTAATGCGACGGATCAATACCTGCTGAAGAAAAAAGAGAAAGTCTTCTGTGAAACCCAAGGATACGGATGGCATGTTGCAGAGGTAAAAAATACTGGAAAACTGGTTTGCGGAGAATGCAGCGATACCGCGGCAAAAGGAAAATACCAGTGCCATCTGGAAGATATCGTTGTTGCATGCAAGCGACTCAAACCTGGGTCGGTTGGATTGTTTCCGGGTAAGGGGTGAGCCTTGGTAGGGCAAATAGATTTACCCAGTTGTCACTTAAAGACTTATCACTTGAATAATATTGAAATGCGAGGAAGAGAGGATACAAAAACTTAGCATCAATCCTGATTACTTGGTGCATCTCGCGCAAAACCGGAGTCCAGATATTTTTTGGATAGGGTGTTCGGACAGCCGGCTTCATGCGGATGAAATCACCAATTGTGAACCTGGAGAGATTCTTGTCCATCGGAATATTGGAAACCAACTGGATTGCTTGACCGCGTGAGACTAATAGTTCAATCTTTACAGCTTGAAGACAATTACAACAAAATTTAAGCTGGGGGTGGACGTGAATAGAATAATAACAAAACTTATGGGTCCTTCGGCCTATGCGCTAGACGGTAGGCAGGCAATGCAAACTCGCTGGATAACCGGGCAATTCCCCGATATTGCCATGACGCTCAGTTGGATTCCTTTTTCACTTCTGGCGCTTGCAGTGATAAACAACCCCGTGTGGTTGAAGCTGCTGATGTTTTCGGTGTTTTTGTTTTCATTTACCCACCAACCATTAAGTTTGTTCTTAGTCTATGGGGACAAGCAGCGGTTTGATCTGCGTAAAAAGCTGTTTATCTGGAGCCCGCTGATTTTTTGCTTAGTGATTTACTTCGCGATTAATTTAAGCCCCTTGGTATTGGCAATTTTAGCCGGCGCTTGGAATATTGAGCATACCTTGATGCAACGCTATGGCATTACGCGCATATATGGGCGGATGGTTGGGCAGAAGGAGGGCGGCTGTGAATTGCCGTTATTATTTGCATGGCTGACCTTGGCGGTACTTTGGTCAGCCTATGATCCCAACACCATGGGGCGTGTCGCCGCGCTCGGCATACGGGGCGCCAATTTGTCGGCTTTTGAAATGATGACGGGTATGCGTTCGACCGCTGGTTTCCTCCTAGTGCCGACCCTGTTGATTGTTTTATGGCTCACTGTGAAGTGGCTGAAAGAGGAATATAAGCGACCGTTAAATCAGGCCAAACATTACTATCTGGCTTCGACCTTGGGCCTTTTCATTGTGATGCTGATCAACCCCATCGTCGGATTCATTGGCTATGTTGGCTCTCATGCGTTTGAATATTTCATGATCGTCAATCAATGCTTGGAAAAAAGTTACATCGAACCGAAACGGACTGACAGCCCTCTCGGTTGGGTTGCCAACTCGCCGCTTGGTAGATATGGTTTGCTGATCTGTTATCTCGGCTTCATTGTACTGACAGTTTTCATGCTGGAGAAATATGCCTCCTTCATTGTGTACTCCATGGTGTTCTTTACCTTGGGCGCATTGCATTTCTTCTATGATGGGTTTATTTGGAAATTGCGCAATCCGAATGTAGCGCTGAGTGTGGGTGTAAAGATGTGATTAGGTTCAACCGCCAAAACGAGAAATGAGCGATATTAACTTCGGAAAGTTTAATGCATAAATTTAAGCAAAAAAAAAGCCCGCCATGAGGCGGGCAAACGCTGAAAAGCAAACGAAAAAGAGAACATGTCATCACTCACGAATTATTAGAGCAGTTAGTATGCCATATAGAAAAGGTTCGAATTGTCAATGATTTGGCTGGTAATTTCTATAATTGCCTAATGATTATGCTCAATAAGTGTGCGGCTCTGCACAAGACTGAGCATCTGTATGGTACTTTTTAAGCGGCGATGCTTAAACCATCACAACCGTGCCAAATAGCCGGTCACTTCCTCGCGGTCATGATAGAGTTGTTTGAACGAAAGCTTGAACGGCACTTCGGCATTGTCCAAAGCTTCTTCAATCATGGATCGGCATTGTTTTAATTCCTCATAGCGCTTTTTCATCGGCAGTTTAAGGTTGAACATCGCGTATCGGCAATGGCCCCCTGCCATCCAGCGAGCGACTAGGGCGGCGATCCGGGAGGGTTGCTCCACCATGTCGCACACCAGCCAATCCACCGGTTTGGCCGGGAAATAGCGAAAGCCATCGACACGCAAATGCTCGACGATGCCGGAATCCAGCAATTCCCTGTCCATCGGCCCATTGTCCACTGCCGTGACTCGGATGCTGCGCTTCACCAATTGCCATGTCCAACCTCCGGGTGCCGCGCCCAAATCGACTGCTTTCATGCCGGGTTGCAATGACTTGGGTTCATCGCCAAGGAAAAACAAAAATGCTTCTTCCAATTTTAGGGTCGAGCGGCTGGGCGCGGAACGGGGGAACTTAAGCCGTGGAATGCCCATGGGCCAAGGCGACGAATTATAAGGACGGGTAATGCCGACATAAACTGTTGTGGAGTTCAGGAAAAACAAATGCAAGCGTGTGGCGTTCGTTTTGTCGGTTGCCAAACCAGCATCGACGATGGCACGGGTCAAAGGCCCTTGGAATTTGCGAACGAACACGGAAAGTTCCTTAGCGTCGTTGGTGTCCGCTGTTTCAAGCCACGCATCCGAAAACTGTCTGCCCAGTGCGCGAGCCAATTTGATCAAGGGACTAATCCGGTCATCCACGGGAAGTTTGTCCACCAAAGGGAGCACAGCCACCATCTGTCGGGCAAAGCACAAATCGACAAAATTGAGCTGCTTGGTCAACACTGACATGTCGTTTGGCCCGTAGGGTGTGAACACTACATAACCACTATCCGGGCTGGCTTTTGAGTAACCCAGCACTTCCAGTTTCTGCGCTTGCGCATGGATTTCGGCAGCGCATTCTTTTTCAAAGCCAGGGCGGCAATAGAGAAGCAAAGACTGTATTGTGGGGTTTTCCATTTGGATTTCATTTTTTGGGTGTTTGTGCTTGATATTCTTGCTCGTTCCGTCTCCAACGGGATTGTCCATACAGATAGCCGACGTAAAGCCATACCAGCAAGGCCAATATTAATCGAAACGTCAGGTTACCTTCGGTGCTGAATATATTGCCATAGTGGCTATGCTGAAAAACCCCCAAGGAAAAGAAAAACATAAACCCACCCCACTGAAGGATGCCGTGGGTCCATATGAAACGTTGTTTACCGAAGGCACGGGTCTTGCCCCATTGTTCCAAGCGTTCTTGTGTCCAAGGCTCGGGTTTTCTCATGGCGATTCCTCAAACAAAAAGCTTTGCCCTATGTGCAATCCCAGTGTTTCGTTGGCTCGTTTTAAGTTGACGGCAATTTCAACCAAACCCATGGAATTTCCAAACCAGAATGGTTCTCCTGGCGCAAAGTCACAAAAAGTTGTGGCTTGGGTGATCCTCCATCCATTGATCAGCAATATACACCCTTGTAGGTTTTGGGAATAACGCCAACCTGTGATGGCGTTACCGTAATGGTCAAAATAGACGATGGAGGCAATGTCTTCTGGCCAACCACTGATGTTTGGGCCTATCCATTCGCCTTGATGCCATGAAAAGTCACCCTTGGCTATGCTAGCTGCAACGGGGGCGAACAAGTCGCGTCCATGAAAAGTGGCTGACAGATATTGGGGTCGCCAAGTGATGATGCGCCATGCCGCAATCTCCGATTGAGCCGCTACCGTGTTGAGCAAGCCGTTGTCTGGCCCAACGAACCAACGACAGTCCGCTTCCAAGACCACTGGCAATCGCTCTCCGCCGACACCGGGGTCAACCACGCAGAGGAAAATGCTGCCTTTTGGTAAATTGTTTACTAGAGCCGCCAACAAATACGCGGCGTACCGTGGTTCGCCTATGGGGGCATCGCTGACTAAGTTGACAATATCAACGCCCGGCGCATTAAGTCTAAGGACGGACTCCATTTGCCCCAAATAGGGTCCGGTCGGTCCAAAGTCGGTGAACAGTAGAATCATTCAGTTAGGAATTCAATCTCCATGGCTTTCCATGTGTTGGTCGGTCCCGTCGTCTGACGTTGTCATCAGTAAGCCGGAAGGCGCTTCCTTAGGCTCGTCTGGTTTGAAGAAGCGAGAAAACAACAAGCCTAGTTCAAACAATATCCAAATCGGTACAGCCAGCAAGGTTTGCGATACAGGGTCGGGAGGGGTCAGGACAGCGCCGACGACAAAGGCCAATACGATAATATAAGGCCGCTTTTCAATCATCGATTCCCGGCTCATGACCCCCGTCCAAATTAACAAAATGGTAAAGATGGGAACTTCAAAGGAAATGCCAAAGGCGAAGAAAATGGTCAGTACAAAATCAAGATACTTGCTGATGTCGGTCATCACCGTCACCCCAATAGGCGCTGTTGTGGTGATGAAGGCAAATAGCAAGGGGAAAACGACGAAATAGGCGAAGGCAATGCCAGCATAAAACAGAATGCTGCTTGATACCAAGAGCGGTAAAACTAGCCTGCGCTCATGCCGATATAATCCCGGGGCAACAAAGGCCCAAGCTTGATAAAGGATGAAGGGGGCGGAGAGAAACACCGATAACACCAAAGTCAACTTGAATGGAGTCAGAAATGGTGAAGCGACTTCGATGGCGATCATCTGGCTACCCGCCGGCATGTGTTTTAACAAAGGTCCGGCTAGGTAGGCATAGATTTCATTGGCGTAAAATGCCAATCCAAAAAACAGCAGGAAGATCACTAGGATGGTTCGAAGCAGCCTATCCCTTAATTCAACCAGATGGGAGACAAAAGGCTGCTCCTGTTCGAAGGTTTCGTCGCTACTCATGAATACCCTCTTGACGGTCAGGGTGTGTGTCCGTTTTAGTCTGCGTGTCCGGTGGGGAATTTTTGACGCTATTGTCAGACAGTAACATCCTTTCCATTTCTCGCTTTTGTTTGTCCATGGACTCTTTCAAGTCTTGTAACTGCAATTCCCGGTCAATCTCCTGTTTGACCGATGTAGCCATGGATCGTGCTTTCCTGATCCACAGGGCGGCTTCCTTTGCCACGCGAGGCAGGCGTTCCGGCCCGAAAACGAGTAGGGCGATCAAACCCACCAGCAGCATTTCAGAAAAGCCTACGTCGAACATGATGATTTAAGTACGTTTAGGCTTTGTCTTTCTTATCAGATACCACTTCGGCTTCGCCGTCTATGGTTCGGGTTTCTTCCCCAGGCTTAGCCGGTTCAGGCTCACTCATGGCGCTCCGAAAGCTTTTGATCGCGCCGCCAAGATCACCCCCGATGGTTTTAAGTTTTTTGGTTCCAAAAACTACAACGACAATTAGTAGCAGGAGCACTAGCTCCCAGATGCCTATACCCATTTGAAGTACTCCTCAATACAAAAAAATTAATGAATGGCCACATGAGATGACCCTAGGCCGTTTTATTAGACTAAGATACCCGGAAATGGTCGGTGGGGAAAGCTTGGACGCCCACATTCAATGTTCAAACTTAAAAATTCATGTCGCTTAAGTTGGAAATGCGAGGTTCTCTGCGCCCACCCGTTTCCTTAAAAAACAATGGCTCCCTCTGGGTCGCCATGCGAACATTTTCCCGAATCTCGTCTATGGAATATTCAGGTTGAATGGCAAACCTCAAATAGGGTAAGCCCACGCTTGCGCAAATCTGCATCAGAGGGTCTTCTTCATGACTGGATTTGTTGTGTAATTGTACGGCACAAGCGATGCTCAGGGATGGTTTTTCGCAAAGAATAAAATCAAAATGACGACCTTCAAGTGTTTTTAGGGCACTTTTGGCCACGAAATCGGATGTGCCTTTCTTAGGGGCTATGATACGGCTGACGCTGATTTTGCCAAAAATTTCGTAATTTGCCCCTATCGCACTTTGCAAAGCCCGGAAAAACACCTGGTCATCCAAGGAAAACAGTATGCTGCGTCTTTGATATGGATACCGTGAAGGTTTCCTGCCTCGCATAAATAGCCTGGCAAACAGAAAAACCAATATGACCAACCCGGTGATTAAAGCGACAATATGCCATTTCATCTCATTTTATTCCACTATCAAGGTGAATTAAGCAAAGCCTCTTCAATGGCTTCGGGGTCAAAGCCGCGAATAACAGTCGAACCGTTGACGACGATGATAGGAACGCCTCCTCCTCCCATCTTTTGGTAGGCTATGCGCCCCTGTTCAGATGTCTCTACATCCAACTCTTGGTAACGGATTTGATTTTTAGCAAAATATTTACGCGCTTTGGCACAATATCCGCACCATTGGGTGGCATAGAGAACGACGTGGACAGTCCCGGACACGGCTGCACTGGGTGTGGCTACAGGAGGTGGGAAAATTAAATTGTCGATTTGTTCCCAATTTTCATAAAGGCCAATGACTAGGCAGCCTATGAGAAGAAGCTTTGTTTTGGACATGGGTCCCTCGGAGTAATGCTTAAAACCTTAAAATTTCCGATTTTTTGCCTCTAACAACATCGGCTCCAAAAGTGGTTCATTAACCACCATCAACCACCTGATCGCTTGGCCTTGATTCCCCGCTTGACGAGTTCTGCCAATACCAAATCCCGATGATCGCCTTGTATTTCGATGATGCCATCTTTGACCGTGCCACCCCCACCGCACAAAGACTTCAGATCCTTTGCGAGTGCTTTCAATTCATCGACAGTTGCTTGGATGCCGGTAATGACAGTCACTCCAGCACCTTTGCGTCCTTTAGTTTCACGCCCAACTTTGACGACTCCGTTACCCTTGACGGTGTTCTGTTTTGATTTACACACACAGTCATTTTTGGGTTTCCCGCATTCCGGGCACATGCGTCCTTGTTCGGTCGAGTAAACGATGCCCACGGTTATTTCAGTGATGGGTGACGGGTTCGTCCGATTCGTCAGTCAATTGTTGGCTTAACTCGTCAGGTTCGACTTCCAAGCCATCAAGGTCGTCATTCCAGTTGGGACCGACCAAAATGCCATCTTCTGCCATGCCTGCCAGCCATTCTTGGACGAACTCATCCAAATCCATGGAGACAGGGTGGAAGTTTGCCCATTCACCGACGCAATGTGCCTTGGCAAACTGCTCTTCTGACCAAAAAGGCATCACTTCGGCATCTTCAAATTCCGTAGAATCCACAACCACCCACCCTTCTTCGGATTGCAAACCCCACACTTGCCCAGAATCTAGGATGCTTTCAATAAAACGTTGATAATTTGCGTCAAGGTCGGCCGTTAATTTGATCATGGCAATTCTCTAAATAGGTAGTTGCGCAGGCTTTTTCTAGCGCTGCGAATGATTTCATGGTGGCAAGCGAGTGTTAATTTCGCCCAGCAAAGTTAGAATTCTATTACCATCTGCACTTAAATCCCACTTTATTTGCGATCATGTTTTCACATTTGTCTGTTTAACAAATTCGCTGGATGAGGATTTTACGCGATTTCCCCTGTATAAAAACAATTTTTGAACCTGTTGATATTTCAATCCAAGCTTCAGTATTGTAAAAATCGGCTAGAATTGCAAAATTTACTGCCACGAACCTAAGCCATGGACAATTTTTCTTCAAGCACCCGCATGAATGCGGTGCAACCCCCCATCATTCCAGTCATCGGCGAATTGATCCGAACCCATCCAGGTACAGTGTCTCTTGGTCAGGGTGTGTCTTGGTATGGTCCGCCAGAGTCCGCACGGGTTAGGCTTGCCCATTTTTTTGACGAACCGAGTCACCACAAATATGGGCCAGTGCAAGGCATTTTGCCTTTGTTGAATTTGATTGGGCAAAAACTCGCCGATGAAAACGGCATCCAGTTGCAGGGCAGGAAAGTCGTCGTAACGGCAGGGGCTAACATGGGGTTCCTCAATGCCTTGTTTGCGATAACCGATCCGGGCGACGAGGTTATCTTACCTTTGCCTTACTATTTCAATCAAGAAATGGCTATTCGCATGTTGAACTGCAAACCGGTGCTCGTGCCAACGGATGAGGACTTCAGGTTGCAGCCCGAAGCAATACGTTCAGCCATCACTGAACGAACCCGTGCAGTGGTGACCATTTCGCCCAATAATCCTTCGGGTGCGGTTTATGCTGAAAGTGATTTACGCAATGTCAACGCAATCTGCAAGGAAGCAGGCATCTACCATATCAGCGATGAAGCCTACGAGAATTTCATCTACGGCGATGCCAGTCATTTTTCCCCCAGTTCAATTCCCAATTCCTCACAGCATACGATTTCCTTGTTTTCATTCTCAAAAGCCTATGGTTTTGCCAGTTGGCGGATTGGTTACATGGTCATCCCTGAGGCGATTTATCCTGCGGTGCTAAAAGCCCAAGACACGAATTTGATTTGCCCTGCGTTGGTGTCTCAACACGCGGCGGTTGGCGCATTGGAGGCAGGGTCGGGATATTGCCGGGAAAAACTGAAAACGACAGCAAAAGTACGTCGGATGATGCTAGACGAATTACAAGCCGTAAGCCATTTTTGCCATATTCCGCCGGCCGATGGGGCGTTTTATATCCTATTGAAGGTGGCAACCGAACTCGATTCATTGGCCGTTGCGGAACGCTTGATACAGAATCATGGCGTGGCGGTCATTCCGGGCATCGCCTTTGGCTTGGATCAGGGATGCTACCTCCGCATTGCCTATGGTGCATTGGATGAAGAAACGGCAACGGAGGGCTTAAATCGATTATTGGCAGGATTGAACGCTTTGATTTAAGTTTGCTTTAAGACTCCCTCCGTAAAGTACTCACCATACGCGGACTTAATCGCGGATTTATGAATGAGGAAACATCCATGCAAGCAAAAACCTTCCGTCTTACTATGATCGCCTTGGCTGTAGCCGCTGTTGCTGGCACGGTGTACGCGAACATTGACGAGCTGAATGCCAAGCCAGTGCCGGTCATCCCGGTCAATGCCGTGAGCGGTGCGCCATCGCCTGTCGTCATGGCGGCGTTGCCCGATTTTTCCGCCCTAGTGGCGAAGAACGGGCCTGCGGTGGTGAACATCAGCGTCAGCGGTCACGCCAAGGTGGCGATGACGGAAATGCCGCAACTTGACCCCAACGACCCGATGTACGAATTCTTCCGCCGCTTCCAAGCGCCGGGGCAACCCAATGGTGAAATGCCTACCCATGGCATGGGATCGGGTTTTATCATCCGCCCGGAGGGTGTCATCATTACCAACGCCCATGTGGTGGACGGAGCGTCAGAAGTCACTGTCAAGCTGACAGATAAGCGCGAATTCAAGGCTAAGGTGGTCGGGGTGGACAAACCCACCGATACCGCTGTGTTGAAGATTGATGCAAAAAATCTTCCCACCGTGACGCTGGGCGATCCTGCGCAGACCGGCGTTGGCGAGTGGGTGGTGGCAATCGGCGCACCATTCGGCTTTGAGAACAGTGTCACCGCCGGCATCGTCTCGGCCAAGTCGCGTTCGTTGCCCGATGAAGGCTACGTGCCGTTCATCCAGACCGACGTGGCAGTGAATCCGGGGAATTCGGGTGGTCCGCTGTTCAATATGAAGGGCGAGGTCATTGGCATCAACTCGCAAATTTACAGCCGCACCGGGGGTTACCAAGGGCTATCCTTTGCCATTCCCATCGACGTGGCGCTGAAAGTTGGCGACCAGTTGCTGCAAAGCGGGAAAGTCAGCCGTGGGCGGATTGGGGTGGGTGTGCAAGCGCTGAATCAATCGCTGGCCGAATCCTTCGGTTTGGACAAGCCGCAGGGGGTATTGGTGGACACCGTGCCGGAAGGGGGTCCGGCGGACAAAGCAGGAATCAAGCCGGGTGACATCATCTTGAAGTTCGATGGGCATTCCATCCAAGAGCCTTCGGAATTGGCCCGTTATGTGTCGGACTTGAAACCCGGAACTGAGGCGAATTTGACCCTGTGGCGCGACGGCAAAGAAAAGGAAATCGACATCGAGACTACCGCCGCCGAGGAAGTGGCACAAGCCAACGAGGTTCCGCCGGAATTGGCGAAAAGTCGGCTAGGCTTGGCGGTACGCCCTTTATCACCGCAAGAGGGCAGGCAATCCGATGTGGATGGCGGTTTAGTGGTGGAACGGGTCACCGGTGCGGCAGAGCGGGCAGGTATTCAACGCGGCGATGTGGTGCTGGCGGTTAACGGACATGCTGTTGCCGATCCCAATGAATTGCGGGAATATGTCACGAAAGCCGACAAGCGTATCGCTTTATTGGTTCAGCGCGGCAATAGCCGGTTGTTTGTGCCAGTGGAATTGGGGTAAGTGAGGATGTAATCCGGTTTTGATCGCTCCCATGCTCCGGCGTGGGAGCGCAGACGTTGGCGTTCCCACGGAGACCGTCACTGCCACTAGGTTAGCGTTCGTAGTTCCGCCTTTAGGCGGCAAACTTACCGAAAAGAACCGGCTGAAGCCGGGACTGCAAACGTTTTGACATGTGTAAAATGGTTAACTTAATGGAAGTGATGGAAACTGTGGGAATGCTCCAAAATCAAGCACTTATGCCATCTAATCTTACTTGGCTTTCTGCTTGCGCTTGACTTGGAAAGCCACCATGCCAGCACCCAGCAACATCATCAGATATTCTTCGGGTTCGGGGACTGCTGCCGTAATCTTAACATTGTCGATTAGCGAATAGTTACCAGCACTCTGAAAAAACAATCTGTAAGAGCCTATGGCCTTGAATTCTTCCCAGTATCCGGGGATTGGAAACGAGCCAAAACTCTAGCCAAGCCTGTGGCATATCAATTTCATATGCTCATCCCTTCATGCGATAATGCTGTGAATGATTAGGCAACCGCCCTAAATTTCCAACTATATAGACGTTAGAAATTCTTTTTTTTAAATGACCAAAAACCTCATTCCGCCTCAATTACTTGGTTTCCTCACCCGATTTCGTCTGACAGACAAACGACAAGCTAAATCGGTTTCCCGCAAGACTTGGATAAATGGGTTGCTTGTGAGCATGGCGCTTGTCTCATTCCTTGTCGTGAGCTGGCTGGCCTTCGAGCAGAAGGTGCGTTTGAGTGCTTGGCAGTCTCCGGGTGAAATGTTCAGTGAAGATTGGTGGCTTAACCCTATTGAGGTAAACCCCGTATTACGCTCACCCCGTCTGTCCACCCGATTACACGACATTTTCGTTTTGCCACGAACGGATAAGCTATGGGTTGTGGGAAACGATGGCTTGATCATCTTCAGTGATGACGGCGGGCGGCATTGGCAAAATCAAGATGGGCACACCGTAAAGCATCTCACCAGTGTATTTTTTATCAACGATCAGGATGGGTGGATTGTCGGAGGGGAAGGGGAAATCCTAGCGACGCATGACGGTGGACGTTATTGGCAAGCCCAATCGAGCGGCACTAAGGACAATCTTTTTAGAATTTATTTTGTCGATCAACACAATGGTTGGGCAGTTGGTTGGCAAGGGACTGTGATCTACACACGTGATGGCGGGCAAAATTGGGATGCTCAAATCAGCGGGGTGAAAGTTGGCTTGACGGGGGTTCAATTTATCAGCCCTTCGCCGGGTTTAGTCAAAGGTTGGGCTGCTGGCAGTGACGGCACTATCATTGCCACTCAGGACGGCGGCATCACTTGGCAACCCGAAGAAACTGGGATTAAGGAACACTTGATGGACATTGACTTTCCTGATTCCAACAACGGCTGGGCCGTGGGTTGGGGGGGGGTTATCATCAATACCCAAGATGGGGGCAAAACTTGGCAACGGCAAACGAGTGGGATCACCAAGCAAATTTGGAACGTCCATTTCATCAATAATCAAACGGGTTGGGTTTCTGCCTTCGATGGAACGATTCTTTCAACTAGGGATGGCGGGCGAAATTGGTTATCCCATCAAGCCATACCGAATCAAGGATTAACCAGTATCCGCTTTGCGGATGAAGAAAATGGCTGGTCAACTGGGGCGGACGGAACGATTTTGGTCTCCAATAATGGCGGCATGACTTGGCAAATCCAAGCTCAGAGTCCACAAGATTTGAATGGGGTTCATTTTGTCGATGGAAATGATGGGTGGGCGGTTGGCAATCGCGGATTGATCTACGCCACTCACGATGGGGGGAAATCTTGGTTTTTACAGCGCTCAGGTTCTACGATAGATCTGCAAAGTGTCTTTTTCAGCGACAAGATGAATGGTCACGCCGTTGGCCGGAAAGGTGGCATATTATCCACGCATGACGGCGGTAAGGTATGGAAGGACTCGCCCACTAAAACCAATGCTGATCTAGATGCGGTTTTCTTCGTCGATGCCAATGCCGGATGGGTAGTGGGTTGGAATGGTGTCATCTTGGCTACGCTTGACGGTGGGGTGAGTTGGCATGAACAACACTCCCCTCTCAACGAACAGCTTATACAGGCCCAATTCGTTAATGGGCGAACAGGTTGGATTGTTGGCAGCAACGGCAGCATTTTGGCGACTAATGACGGTGGAAACAATTGGAATGCCCTAACAATAGACACCAAGGAAACCTTGGAAGGTGTTTTTTTCATTAATGATAAAAGCGGCTGGGTTGTCGGTGCGAATGGAGTGTTGTTTGCCAGTGCCAATGGTGGTCAGACCTGGCAACCCCAAACTACGAATAGTAAGTTGCTATTGTTGAACGTTTATTTCGCCGATGCTCAAAACGGAAGGGCCGTGGCCGAAAATGGGACTGTCCTCACCAGCCATGATGGCGGTGTGACGTGGCAAGAAAGTGCTATTCCTACGCAGGATGGAATCTCTGCCGTATCGTGGACTGATGCCAAGCATGGGGCGGCTGTCGGATCAAACGAAGCAATTTTTTTAACCGATGACGGTGGGCAAGATTGGTTACCAGTGGAGTATCGTATTTATCCGGCTCCTTGGTATTATTTAGCCAGCCCGCTACTTATCATGATGTTGGTAGGGGGCTATCGTTATGCGCCGCGAGTCATTGATCCGCTTCGCAGCCCGCCCGTTTTCTTCGACCTTCAACATGTCTTTGCCAGCCCTAACGGTGATCGGCTATGGGCCGTGGGGGCGGAAGGCGCCATTCTTACCAGCAAAGACAGCGGCGAGACATGGCAGCCTCAAGTCAGTCATGTTCACGTCAATTTAGTCGGCATTGATTTTTCAGATAGTCTGCATGGGTGGGTAGTCGGGTGGGGCGGGACGATTCTATCGACCGATGACGGAGGTGAAAGCTGGAAAGCGCAGGCATCCAAGACCAGCTTTGACTTATTCGGCATCTGTTTCATAGATAACCGAAATGGTTGGGTTGTCGGTGAGAATGGCATCATCCTTGCTACACGAAACGGGGGCGAAAACTGGCAGGCTCAAGCTTCCAGAACGGATGAAAATCTTGAAAGCGTCTGTTTTTATGGCCTTAGTAACGGCTGGGCGGTTGGGCAGAGTGGCACGATTGTCAATACTCGTAATGGCGGAAGAACGTGGCAACCCGTGTTTGGTATCACACTTGCCAAATTGACCAGTATATATTTTGTCGATGAAAGGCACGGTTGGATCGTAGGTTGGCATGGCACTATTCTTTCCACACGCGATGGGGGGCAGACTTGGCAAGACCAGTCGGCTGAAACTAAGGAGAATTTATTAAGTGTCTGTTTTGCCGATCCAAATAATGGATGGATTGTGGCTAATGAAGGCTTGATTTATGGTTCAACCGACGGGGGTGAACATTGGAAAGTCCAAATGACGACCCCAATCGAGCTGACTAGGGTTCGCCACGCTGATGCGACTAAAGTTTGGGCTGTCGGGGTAGGCGGCTGGGTAGTCAACACGCGGGATGGTGGTAAGCATTGGCGTTACCAAGCCGGTAAGCAAAATGAGCATTTGCTAGGCATACAGTTTTCAGATGCCAAAAACGGCTGGGTTGTCGGATGGAATGGAACTGTTTTGTATACCAGTGATGGAGGTCTGACATGGAAAATACAACAGGTTGAAGCCAAGACCGACCTTTGTTGCGTTCAATTTCAAGATGACCGGCATGGATGGGTAACGGGTAAGGCAGGGACTATCATGTCTACGACTGATGGAGGGCAAACATGGAGTTCACATTCGGATACGCCAAAAGATTTAAGATCGCTTTTCTTCGCAGACATTAGCCATGGTTGGGTTGTAGGTGAAGATGGCACTATTTACGCCACCCATGATAGCGGTTGGACTTGGAACCCCCAAGCTAGCAAAACGAGAAAGACTTTGCTTGGTGTGTATTTCACCAACCTGGAAACTGGTTGGGTGGTAGGCAAGCAGGGTACGATCCGCACAACCCGCAACAGCGGCAAATCATGGCGTAGACAGTCTTCTAATACCTTGGCTAATTTATTGGGTATACACTTTCCCGATGCCGACCATGGTTGGATTGTGGGGGATCATGGAACCATTCTTCACACGCAGGATGGCGGGAAAAGTTGGTTCCCTCAATCAAGCCAAATCGAAAAGCATCTTTCTGCAGTGTATTTTGTCAACGCCAAGATAGGTTGGGCAGTCGGCGAACAGGGTGTATTGTTGTCCACAAGTGATGGAGGCGGGTTTTGGACCACTCAAGTTCAAGGCAAAGCCAACTTTTGGAGCGTCTATTTTACAGATGCGAAAACCGGATGGGTCAGTGGAGAAAATGGCATCATTCTGATGACGGTTGACGGCGGCAGGTCGTGGGCTGTTCCAAAACTGATTGACATGACTCCCCCGGCTGTTGAAAAGCCAGTCTATTCCATGCCTATCCCACCGCCAAACGCACAAAAAAGTGGGGGTGCAGCCAGTGGGATTTCCCAAGAGCCTTGGATAGTGAATGGTCAAGTTACACAAAAGTCAATGGCTTCGGACAGTGGGGCATCGCATGCCAGTCAAACTCGCACGGATACACTTAAACCTCAAGCGCCTTTACCGCACGATCAAACTGTAACGGGCGGGCTGCAATCGGTTGGAATTGTCCCCTCTAACAATCTACAGCAGATAGATATTCCCCCTTTCTACTCATCTGACAGCGAATTGCTCATAAAATTGGAAAAGCTGTATGATCTGAAAAATAAAGATGTGATCACGGGGGAAGAGTTTGAGGAAAAGAAAAAAGACATGCTTAATTTTATTACCGCCAATGAACAATTGTTTTCCACCTTGGAAAGGCTGCATACATTGATGTTGAATGGGGTTGTCACCACTGAAGAATTTGAAGCAAAAAAAACTGAATTACTAAGGAAATTGGTTTAAAACCGCAGATGAAAAGTCAATTTTTGGACATTAGAGTCTAGTCATTAATCCTAGTGCAAAGCTATTTTGGCTATTTTTTCCAGTAGGTTGCGGAGTTGTGCAAGTTAAAACTTGCATTCGATTCGCCTTGGTTAGATTATTGTGCATGAAAACTTATTACAATGTTAAAGGTTACAATAACAACACATTCGGGTAATTGATTATGAAAAACTGCGTCTTGAAATTCATAATGGCATTGGTTATGGTCGGTCTATATGCCTTTCCAGCCATAGCCGAAGAACTGGCGGCCGCTAGTGTCCCGGATGTGGTGTTCAGTGCGGGCAGGAAAGATTCAGCTTATTGGGGCGTGGCCAACCGTCTCAAAAAAATTGTGGGCGAGCAGGGGCTTAAGGTGGATATCATGGAAAGTGTGGGTTCTTTACAGAATCTTGAACGATTGGAAGACCCCAACAACCCAGTCAACCTGACCCTCGCCCAATCGGACGCGGTGCATGATCGATTTCTCCAAAAGCCGAGTTTGGAAACCAATTTGTCGGTCATGGAGTCCATTGGCTTGGAGTGTGTCTTCCTGATTACCAAGGCCGGCAATGGCATCACACGTGAAGCAGACCTACCCGCAGGCATGAGGATTGCCATACCGGGGATTGAAAGCGGGGTAGCCATCACTTATCGGGATTTATCAAAATTGAATCCATTCTTAGCCAAAACCGTACCGATTTATACTGATGCGCCATCAGCCATGAAAGCGATTGCTGAAGCGGGCAAGGGGAGTGAGCGTATTGATGCCTTGATGTTCGTCCACCGCCCCAAGGAGCGCAACCCGGAAATCCAAATGGCGATTGACAAGCCCGATCTTTACAGCTTTGTCAGCTTCACCAAAATGGAAATCACTGCCAAATTACCCGATGGCCAACCCATCTACAGCTTTGTGGACATCCCATTGGTGCGGCAAGGCATGAAGGTGATAAGAAGCCTGCCGACAGTCTGCACGGATGGGTTGTTGGTCGCCTCAAACAGCAAAATCAACCCCAGCCAAAAGAAATTGCTTGACCGTGTGGTGAACGAACAATGGATGAGAATCTACAGCAAAGGCTCCCAATCGGATCAATAAACCCGGCAAGCTGAACTAGGAGGATTAAATGAAATTAACAAACGTGGCAATGGCGTTGGTGCTGGGATTCGGTTTGGCCTATGCCGACGACCATCCCGCATTGAGTGAAGGCGACGAGGCTTACTCCGCTGAAAATTACCCAAAAGCCGCTGCTTTATATCGAAAAGATGCCGAATTGGGTGTGATTGCCGCTCAACTGAACTTAGCCATCATGTATATGGACGGTCAAGGCGTGCAGCAAGATTACCAACAGGCTGCCAAATGGTTTTTGGCTGCCGCCGAGCAAGGCAACGCCGAGGCTCAATTCAACATCGGGCAACTTTATCAGGAAGGCAAAGGGGTGGAGAAAAATCCGGTGGAAGCGGCAAAATGGTTTCACCTTGCCAAGTCATTCAAAAACGTGGAACGCATCGAAAAGACCATGAGTCCCGAACAAATTGCCGAAAGCAAGAAACGCATTAACGAATGGATAGACAACTACCAGAAAACTAGGGGGCATTAATAAGATTGGAGCGTCAAAGCCAGCCCTTCGACTTCGCTCAGGACAGGCTTTGACGCTCCGAAAGCAAGGCCAATGACTTAGTTTGTTTACTTGGAGGACCAACCCCATTGGTCGCATCAAAAAAAAGCAAAAATACACTTGACCCAATGAGAATCACAATGTCAGTCTCTACTTCCCAAATCAAATCATTCATTCAAGCCGCTTCCGATGTCATCAACGCCAACGCTGAGGAAGTCACCTTGCTAGACCAAACCATTGGTGACGGCGACCATGTCACCAACTTGCAACGTGGGTTATCCACACTGGACGGAATTGGCGACAGCCTAGGCGCTCTGGACTGGTCCGCCGCTTTCCAAAAAATGGGCATGAGCGTGATGAGTACGGTGGGCGGGGCTTCCGGTTCGCTCTACGGAACCTTGTTCATCGCCATGAGCAAGGCGATGAAGGGCAAGGACATGAGCCTTGAATCCATGGCTGATGCTTTCAGACTAGGCGTGGACGCAATGAAACAACGCGGCAAATCCGACGTGGGCGAGAAAACCATGCTCGACGTGCTAGTGCCTGTCGCCAATGCCTTGAAAGAATCCGCCGCCCAATCTTTGCCCTTGCCCGAAGTGCTGGCAAAGCTCAACCAAGTCGCCGAAATCGGCTGCGAATCCACCCGCGACATGCTGCCCACCAAAGGCCGCGCCTCGTTCCTAGGTGAACGCGCAGTAGGCTGCATCGACGCGGGCGCGAGAACCGGGCAGTTGATGATAGCCGCGATTGCGGGGGTTTTGGCAGGTAGGCCGGAA
>CAIWDB010000650.1 GCA_903911305.1 uncultured Methylococcaceae bacterium
CGGCAACCGGAGGTGACTGGCAATACCTCATGTCGGCAATCGGCATAAAAAGCAGCGTAGGCGATTTCCGAAGGGTCGGTGACATTCAAGTTTAGCCGTGCTTCCTCACCACGATGGCGCACCAGCAATTCACCACCCGAATAATTGGATGGCAACACAATCACCAAAGTGGCGAACATGCCGGGTGATTTTTCGGTATCACGGTGGCTGACAAAGAAACTGCCCGTGTCATAAACCAGCAGCTTGTATAACTCGGCATTGACCGGCCCATTCACGCCTAGTGTATTGGCAACCCAAGCGACGATTTCCCCCAGATTTTGTTGCCAATATTTGCCGCTGATGCGAACTTTGTCCGCACCAATCTGCCACGTCCGCCGCACATCCGTATCAATTAAGGTTTCTTCGCCTTTACCATACGGCGCACGTTCCGCCACCTTAACTAATTGCTCGGCTTGGATGGGTAATAGCGGCAAGGCAATTTGTCCAACGCCTTCCACTTTTAAACTGGGTGCGTGAATCTCTGCCACACCAGAAGCGTAGAATGTTCCGGGACGTTGGATGCTTTCAAAGATTTCCGCGAGTTGGGAGGGGTGCATAGGGTTTCCGCTGAGAATGCTAAGGTATATTGATTTAGAGAATTGAGTGGTGATGTTACCGTTCAGTTTTTGATTCCAATAGTTTTCTAGCGACATCGTGAGCAATTTCCAAAGTTTCTTGCAAGGTGCGACCTTGGGCGACTAAGCCTTGAATATCATCGCTGGTGGCTAGATATACACCTTCTGGCAGATGTTCGATATGGAGGTTGATTATTGATTCCAAGATATTTCTCCAAAGCATGAAAAAACTTTATAAAGAATTAAGCTAAATTAGCTTCTATCATTGCTGAATATTCATCACTTGGCAATATGTCTTTAAGCAATAACTGCCTTGCATCTGCTGCCGACTGCTGCAAAGCTCCATCATTCGGCATTGCTTCCACGATTTTGATTAATTCCAGAAGTCTCTTCAGTTTACCTAATTCGGTACGTCTTCTCTCATTGAGAGCTTCACGATCCAAACCTAATATTTCAATCATAGTCTTACCATAAATGCTATCATCAATAGGATAGGGAATTTCATCGCGGAATCCGATATGGTTTTTAGGGTCGGTTATGGTTGGATTTATCAATAAAGGGGTTTCCATGCATACATGATCTTTATGGCATTGCGCCCTTTTTTCTGGATGCAACAAAGGAAACAGGTTCTTCTTGTACTGGCGATTGCAGCGTTCGCAGCTTAACAACAAATTATCCCAAGAATATGCCAGCCAATAGTAACCGGGTTTCTGCATGGCATCATTATCATTTTGCCTATATCCCGCTTTCGGTCGGTAATGTTCAACATCACCAAAGGTTATATGTTGGATTTTTGATTCACAAAAGCAACATTTGCCATGTTGCATATGAATTAAGGCTTGCTTGACAGTTTGATGCCCATATACTTTACTATCAAAACTATCAGCCTCAAAAATCCGCTTACCTTGGTCATATTCTTCACAAAGAGCGCGAACTTTATCTTGACCATCGAGAGTCAATATTTCTGGCTCTGCACCTCTTTGGATAAATATCATGATTATGGCTTAAGAAGCTTGGCTGCTCGGCGAATAATGTCCATCGCTTCAATATCTTCTGCCGTTTCAGCCGTAGGCAAGTCACCGATCTCCGCTTCCAATTGCTTCAATTTGGCTTGATCGTCTTCCGTCAATTCTGCTTTGGAAAGAATCTGCCGCCGTTGCTCCAAAAGGGTTTCATAATGCGGTGAACGTGCGCTAGGCAAATCGAATAAATCACTGGTTAGTAATTGGTCTATACGCCAGCCTTTCACGTCTTGGGGTTGCTGATGTATGACCACCTGATCCCCTTCTCGCTTTAATACCACAATATTGGCATTTTCGGCTGCCTGAACGATCAAAGGGCTGTGCGCGGTGACGATGAATTGGGTATTGACAAAGCGCTCGCTCAAATACGACATGATAGTCCTTTGCCATTTAGGGTGTAGATGTAAATCTATTTCGTCAATCAACACCACGGCGGGTTCGGCAATGGGATTGGGGCTGTCGGGGTAGCGTTGGAACATGTGTGCCGCTAAATCCACCATCCAAGCTATCATTGTTTGGTAGCCTAGGCTTAATGCTTCTAAACTCAACCAACCATCAGGAGGGCAGTCAGAGGTTTTAAAACCCACGGTGGGTTTTGGGTTGATTGAGGTTGGAGACAAAATGGCTATATCAGTCACATCTGGAAGTAAATTTACCAATACATCAATAATTTGTTTTAATAAATATTTTGTCTGAGTTTGGATAGTGGATTCTTTGCTAGCGGTATAATCTGTTTGTAAAATCCATTCTTCTGGGTTAATTAATTCAGTGTGGTCAAATAAAAGGCTTGATAAAGTATTTTTAGAAAGATCGTTAGTCAAAGAGCCTTTGTTAATATTTCGATTGGCTCCATAAGCATAGACCGTCAGATTCTTTAATTTATCATAATTTATTATTAACTCTTTTGTTGATGTAATCGAATAATTTAAGCCAAATTGATAATTTATTTTAACAGGATTATTACATTTTACATTCTCTGTTAGTTTGTGACCATAAGAAAAAGTGGCTTCAGTATGGATTTCAAAATTTTTTGATATTCGAAATAAGTTGGGTTTTATGTCATATAAAGTTAAAATCTCGCTTTTATAAGATGGAACAAAGTTTTTAACGCATATTTGGATTCCCGACAATAATTGCAGCAAAGTTGTTTTACCCGTTCCATTATCACCTAATATCACTGTCCAACGTGCCGGTTTGCCATTGCCATCTGATAAGTCCAAGGTTTGTGTCTCGCCAAAACAGCGGACATTTTCCAAAGACAATGAGAGGAAATAAACGGCGTTGTTGTCGGTATTCATCATAGGCTCTGCTTTGTTGGCTTAGTTTTCATTTTGGCTGGTAGCCTCAAATCGGTTGAGTCTTTGTTGCTTTTTCCAATATTGCAAATATGGCATAAGGTTTGATAGTTATTCAGGCTGTCAATTCCGCCTTTGGAACGAGGAATGATATGATCCACATGTAAGATAATCCCATCTTCTGAACCTCTTCCACAGGCAACACATTTCCAGTTGTTCCGTTGAAATACTTGCCAGCGTAAGGCAGGCATGACTCTTATCCCAGCTTCGGCTGCTTGTTTCGCATTATCCTGAGCTAGTTCCGGTTGTTGTGAGGCAGATTGTTGAGAATCATCAGGATATTCTTGTTCATCTTCAAGGATTCTTGCAAGTTCTTGTTTCAGCTTGTCAAATAAGGTGTCTATGCGGACAGGTTCATCTTTTGCGATTTGAATATAGGAATCATATACTGGGTAAAAACAGGCGAAGCGTAATACAAGGCTAGATATTTTATTTGACAGCGCATAGGTTTTTCCAAATAGTGATTCAGTAGTAATTGGATAATGTATTGCTTCTGAGATAAAATCATTTTCGTATGATTTTATATCATACATGTAGTCATAATATTGCTTTAGATCGGAAATATTTTGATCAAGAGCTAGGCTCTGCCAAAAGAGAAGCTGCGTAAGTCCGCTGATATGAGATAAAAAATATACTGTTTTTTGAAATTTAAAATGAAAGTCAAACAGTTTTTTTTGTGATTCCTCTGTCAAGCCTTTCATCCATTGGTTAGTCAAGTAGAGAGTTAGTCCCTCATTGGTCAATTCTATGCCGTAACGGTAAGGTACAATTTGAACTTGTTTGTTATCTCGCCTTTGCACTCCATGCCATTTACCTAAAGTGCGCTTGCCAGCCAAGGAAACACCAGCAGAACCGTATAAAAGTTTCAATTCAAAATTACGTTTTGTTCTAAATTGCGGATGGAAGCCGACTATGGAATCCTCTAATAGATCAATATCATAAATTCGTTGGATGGTCGATATGCTTTCATTCATTACTACATGCAGCCGGGGTAGAACCGAATGACGCAGAGCATCCGCCCTCAACCTAGGGTCATCGACTTGGAATAGGTTTTTATCATCTTCATTGAACTGAATATCTGTTGGATTAACCATAGTAATAATAAAAAGCTATTCAGTTATTTGCATTTGTCAGTTCTCGGATGAAGTTTCCTGTTTTCACGCCACTTCCAGAAGTATTTCCTTGAATTTGGATTCTGGATGCCTAGCCTCGTCTTCAAGCATGAGGGTATACGCTTCGGCAATATTTTCTTCCAGTTCAGCTAAAGTTTCTCCTTGGGAAAACACCCCAGGAACCTCTTTTAGCTTCCCCACATACCAGCCATTATCTATCCAATATTCGAGAGTGAAGTGATGCGTCATAAAAATAACCGTCGTTTAATTTATCTGTTGGCAACAATAATCAAGCCGCTTCCCGAATCCGCATATCCACGCTCAAGCCTGCTCGAACCGCTGAAACAACCAAATCATCTAGCGTAAACTGGTTGATTTTCCCTGTCATCAAGTCATCGAATCTAGGTTGAGTCATACCCAGTTGGCGGGCCGCATCGGTGGGCGGGTATTGCCGATTCTCGATATGCTCTCGAATCTCCATCATCAATCGGGAGCGCACAACATATCTTCCGCCATTTCCGGGGTGTCTGCAAGGCATCCCATACGCTGTTGTTGGTGGTACTCATCGTGCTGACCTCAATTCATTAAGTCATTTTCGGGCTAGGTCCAAGCTGGCGGCGTAACGCGCCACCTTGTCGGGAATAAGCATCGCCGTCACCTCCTCGCTGTCGTTGACCAAACTGCACAACTATCTGAAATTTCGATTTAACGCACGAAAGATAACTGGATTATTTTGGCATTTAGACGTTATTTTAAGGCATCATAAAATTCATTTACAGTTACACCGGCTTGGCGAGCCATGTAGCGTATTAAATCATGTCCGAATGGTTGTTTTGGGCAATCGACTGTGACTTTAAAGAATTGCCCGTCCTTCCTTTTCACCCAATGTTCATGCGAAGTGCCTTTTTGTGGTCTTGGCTCAAATCCTAGTGTCTTTAAAATAGCTTTGACTTGGGCGCATGTTAGTGGCGGATGATGACCGCTCATGCGTGTCGATAGGGAGGGGAAGGTAGGGTTAAATCAATGAGCGTAGCCCATGTCACTCGCTTCAACCATGAAAAACGTAAAACAGCAGCAATGGCATAATATTCCAGCCAGTCTCGCCATGGTGCGCGGCGCATCAGCAACTGAGGGGCGAATGCCCGATCTTCTCCTTCAGTGGCATCGTATAGGTATTCTGTGATTTGGGCATCAAGCTTTTCCTTCGCCTCTTCAAACGAGTTTCCCACTGCGTATAAGGTAAAGTCTAGGCAACGGGCAGACCAGTAACCGTTGTGTTGCTTGGCGATGCAATGCAGGAAATTCGTTGCTTGTGTTTGACCCATGATTGATTTCTCCCGTAAAACGATAATATTACCCTTAAGCTCAGGGTAGCGCATTACCAAACCGTCGGCTTAAAATCCTCATCATTGCGGATAGTCATATCCTCCCCACTTTGACCGATGACAAACAAGCCTTTGCTGGCGGCGTAACGCGCCACGTTGTCGGGGATGACCATCGCCGCAACCGCCCCCATGACTTTAAAGTTGGCATAACGGGGCAGCAGTCTTTTTAGCTTGTCTAGCCGTTCCAGATGCTCATTCACATCGTCAATTTTCAGATTGCTTTTGCATTCAACGGCAACGGCCTCAGTGTCGTTGACGACCATCAAGTCGATTTCCAAACCTTCTTCGCCGCGTTGCACGGAGACGTTTTGTTGAACCTCATGGACGATGATTCCCCTGCTTTGAAACAGGCGAACGGCGGCGGGTCGTACCGCGTCTTCAATGAAATCGCCTAGGCGGTTGCCGAGTTTGCCGATGCTGGCAGAAACTTCTTTGATTTTGCGATCCGTCGCCATCGACATTTCCCTGATTAAGCGTTTGGTTTCCTCGAACTCTTTATCTGATCTTTCGTTGTTTTCCTTGAATTTTTCGTCGGTCTCCTTGAACTTTTCATCAGTTTCCTTGAAAAGCCGCAAAATGTCATCAAAGGTGGGTTGCGTGGAGGACATAAATAAACTCCTAATGGTAATGTCGGTTTGTTCACATTGTATCAATCGGCGATGTCAGAATATTAACCTAAAGATACGCTCAACGATGATGAAATGTGACGATTAGGCTAAGCCTCCAG
>CAIWDB010000651.1 GCA_903911305.1 uncultured Methylococcaceae bacterium
CCGGTCTTGTACGGTCGCAGGGGTCTCCGGTCAGTCCCCACCAGAACGTACTGGCCTGGAATTTAACGGTGGATTTGTCGATCAGGAAATTGTCATTGAAAAGCACTTCAATGCCAGTAAAGTAGGTCGAATTGACAAAGTCCATAGTCGCGTTGTGCAACCATATACCGTGACTGCTAACCATTTGGCTATTGACGATCTTTACAGTACCGTCAACCCAGCGAATGGCCGTCGCGTGTTTACCAGCGATTGCTTCCATCGTAACCCCATCCATGACGAGGTTTCCACCGCCGAGTCCTCCATCTATGACCGCAATGCTTACCGGAAAAGAAGTTGACATAAATGCGTCTGTCGTCAGAGTCATCAGACTAAATTTGACATTGCGCAGGGTCAAATCGACATTATCGTGAGCTTCAATGATGGGTAGATCGCATTGATCAAAGGTATGAACGCTATAAATATCGTGTATGTAGGCGTTTTCAATCGTCAGCTTCGCGCCCTTGCGGACAATCGCAACCCCGTACAAATTTCTCATATTCAGCCCGTTAATCGTGACTTCGACCCCTTGGTTGTTCGTGTTGCGCTGACCAATATCGATAAAAGCACTGCCATCGCTTATCAAGGTGTCGTAGCCTGCATGTGGACAACTCCCCAATGGATTGACTTGACCATTTGGATTAAGCCACATCGGATCGTCTAAGACGTAAAAGCCGTTGCCAACAATGTCTACCGACTCGGTGACGTGAAAGTCAGGGTATTGTTCTGTGGGACGGTGCGGGCAATTGCCGGGACCAAAATCCTTTCTAATTTGGATGGTGTCCCGGATTGGCGTTGGCCTGTTCGACCGCCCACTTCCACCCGCCCGGCGTAGCCATACAGTCCACTTCCGTGACTCCAAAAGTTGCCGCCAAACTGGTCTGTGCCCCGCCCAGCAGCAACGCGGCGACTGCGGGAAGGAGGGTTAGGGTTCGTGCGAGCAAGGCCAGTAGCCCCATCGCCCCGGTTGTTGGATTGTTGTTGTCGTGTGTTTTCATGATACTTCTCGGTTGGGTTTAACAATATAACCTCTTTTTTTCTGAAAACAGCCTAAGATGAAGGTGGCTTTTACTACACTATTTTGACGGTGCGGTATCCCTTCCCCGTCCGGTTTGCCTCGTGATGATAAATTTTTTATGGTTCCTTTCGCTCCGGCGTGGGAACCCGTATTATGGCGATCCGTGTCATCCACAGCAGAGCGGTCTAGGGGCATTCTCACGCCAGAGCGCTCATCGTTATACACAAGTCCCGGCAAGCCGAAAATGCCGTCATACCGGCATGGATGCCGGTATCCAGGCCATGGACGGTAACTTGACGGTTGTACAAGTGCTTAATTTTAGCAACGTAGTACGCCAAAGTTTGCCTTCCCTGGACTCTGGATTTCGGCATCCATGCCGAAATGACGGGCCTCCGACACTTGTGTATAACGATGAGCGCCGGAACGTGGGAACGATAACATCCCTTTAAAAATTATCGACCCGCTGCGGTTTAAGCACCCAACCCGCTTCCCCTGCTTTTATTTTGTACTGAATTTGACGGGTTCCGCCAGTCGGTTTGGCGTTGGTGTCTTTGTCGCCATAGACCGGGAAGCGGCGCACCAAGCTGCTCTCGACAACCCTGAATTCATCATGCCCCATATAGCCTTTCGATGCCTTGGCATCGCCCTGCAATGACGGCAAATAGATATCGCTTAAGGATTTCCGATTGTTAGCAGAATATGCAACCAGCGAACCGTGGGAGCCACTTCCTGCCGAAGTCACGTAGACGTAGATTTCTGGTGAACCATCAGCATTCAGGTCAGCCACTTCCGCACCCGTCACCGTGCCTTCCACCTCCTTTTCGATGGGCTGGTTATCGCCCTTTAGTCCTTTAGGAACAATGCGGAGCATGTTCAAGGAACCTTGATTGGCACTGGTCACATGGAAACTAATGCCTTGCAGTGTGATAGTTTTATTGAAGCCGCCAGTTTTGGCAGTAGGGACGGATGAGGATGGATTGGTTTGTTGAGCAGAACCCATTGGGGCGGAAGGCTTAAGAGGGTTAGTAGGTTGCGAACAAGCCGTCAGGCTCAGCGCACTGGCAAGAACAAAAACAGATAGGGTGATAGTAAAGCGATACATGGTAGATCCCTTATTATAATATGGTTTAATGTGTAGGTAGATTCAATGATTTCGCGAGCAAAACACGACGGAATAACACGTTCCTTCGATTTTCCCGCGCGATTATCTGATGATTTAATGGTGTTGTCTATGAAGCATTCTGCATATTTTGCAAAAGTATAAAGATTTGGGCCAATCAATCGCGGGCATGGCCCACTCCTACGGCTTAAATAAAGTAATCAATTGATATTAAAAACGCTGTAACTCAGCAAATAAGGCAATATTCCTATTACAATCAGTTTCCACATACAGCGTTTTCAATACCAAATAGTTACTTAATAATGAATATATGCAACATGTAGGAGCGGGCCACGCCCGCGATAAATAGCCTATTTTTGAAGACTTGGCCCAAACAATCGCG
>CAIWDB010000652.1 GCA_903911305.1 uncultured Methylococcaceae bacterium
ACAAGTTCGCCGCCTTCAAGGAAAGCATCGACAATTGCCTGCGCAACCTTGGCATCCGCTTCAAAGGCAATATGCAAACGTTGATGACAATGAAGTTCCAATTGTTCTCAAAAACCGAAAACTGCACCGCGTGAAGTATAGTCGTCATGGCCTGATAAATTCCGCACCATCGCCACTGCCTCGTCTTGCCATTCCGCACGGACGGAACCTGCTAGCCTAGCCCCGAGCATCGCGTCCACTTGCAGCGCGAGCCGTACCAGCCGCATCGCCTGTTCATGGCTGTCTAGCATTTGCGCCGCCAACACCAGCGGCTCAGTCCAGTGGGTCAAGTTGAGGTAGTCCCAGCACAGCGTTTCGTCAGTCATGTTGGGCAGCCGCCCGGCCAGCCCTTGCGCCGCGAAATATTCGTGGAAGGTGCGGTGCAGGAACATCAATGTCGGGTCGTCTGCCAAGGTGACTTGAGCCAGCAAGCCGTCTTCCAGCAGATCGTCCGCCAATGCCGTGGCCTTGTCGTTTTGGTCTTCGAGCGTGAGGTCAAAACCGCAGGCGTACAGAAACTCGGTGCGGGTGAATTGTTCGCGGGCTTTTTCGTGCAGCGCGAAACAGGCTTGGACTAGGCGATTGCGTTTAGGCTCGTAAGCCTCCGGCTTGCTTGCTCTTTTGGCGCGTACCCTGCGCCACTTGAACACCAAGCCGCGCACACAACATTCGTAGAGTGCGGCCCGCGTGGTCGGGAACGCCTCCGGCTGGTCTTCGTAGGTCGCACAGAGCAGGGTCAACAGCAAGGGGATGCGACTCAATCCGGCGGCTTGCGGGGACTGGCGCAACTGGCTGAGGAAAGGCCGTGCGAGTGCCGCACCGAACCATGCCGTGGCGAGAGCTTCGATTTGCGGGGAGTCCAACGCGATCAGTTCCAGTTCGGCGGCGGCGGGGATGGGCGAGCCGGCGTAGTCCGCGATGCGCGAGGCCAACATCAGCCTAAGCTGGCTATGGGACTTGGCAAAGGTTTCGATATGTGTGCGCAGCCAAGGCCGGGTGCGCGGTTCATCGGGGTCGTCGCCATTTCCACCCGGCACTTCGTCGAGGGCATCCAGTAACACCGCGCAAGCCCCGGATTTCAGCATGGCTTGCAACCATGCTCGAAACGCTCCCCAGCGGGGTTGAAAATATTCCGGGCAAGCATGGGCTACGAGGGCATCGTCCAATCCACGGATTTCGGTGTGCTTGGGATCGGCCAGTAGAGTGCTGAGGTCAGACAACCGGGCATAAAACGGAACCACCACCTCATCCAGCCCGATGCGCCGATCCCGCAGGGCTTCCGCCTGTTCCAACGCCAAACTGCGGGCTTCGCGGCGTAGCAGCCAGGTCTTGCCAAAGCCGGGATCGCCCAACACCACGGCACGGCGGAAGCGTTCCCGCGCCTGAGCATCCCACGCGATAGGCTCCGGCGGCTTGGGGCGGTCGGCCTTGTCTTTGCCTTCTTTTTCGCCTTCTTCCTCACCCAGTTCCGCCCGCGACTTGGCCGGGGCATAGGCCCATTCCCCGGCATCGAGACCGGCGGGGCGCAGCCGCTCGCGTTCTTTGACCAGCCAGTTCTCATACCCCCGGCGGTCTTCAATCACCTGCACCCGCTGGTAGATGGCATCAAAGAACCCGCCGCCAGCGTTTACCCGGTCCGGGTAATAGGCCGGCAACTCCGCCGCCCGTTTTGCCACGGCATCCAAGTAAGCCAAGACATCCTCGGCCAGCAAGGAACGGACACGGAACAAATCAGCGGCGCGGGCGGTCATCGGCGGTCAGCGATATTGAATATGGACTGGGGAAACCGGGTGGATGAAAGAATTAGGTTTTTCGATGGGTGATAGTATAACCCAGCACACAAACCATCGGATGAATCATGTTGGTTTGCCTCATCCTTAATCAAAGTAGCGAAGAAATTTTTTGCTTTTGGTTTTAACGAATACTTCATCGAAACGTATAGGGTATGTCCCCCATGTTTTTCAGGCATCACACGGGGGTGTTTCACATTTCCGATGCCTTTTTCTATGAGGTAATCATCATGAACACATTGAGTGGTTCAGTTCGTCCCTTGGTCATTGCCGCACTTTTGGCGGCTTCTTTCGGAGCAGCGGCAGACACGGCCACCAGCGACGCCGACAAGAAGTCGGGCTTCTCGGCCTTGCCGGGTGCTGCTGCCGCGCAGTTGGCTCCCTCGGACTTGGATAAAGTTCACGGACAGTTTTGGATACAAAAAACGATCCGAGTTTATTGCAAAATACCGCCGCCTATATTACAGCCGGTTAAATTCCGCCCGCTGTTCTAACGGCTAAGCTTGCGACATGTAGCCCGGTGGGAAACTTTCCCATCGGGCTTTTTCATTTCCGCTATTCAGTCGATCTGGAATCCCCCACAAATTTTTTTCATTTTGGTTTTAACGAATACTTCCTCGAAACGTATAGGGAATGTCCCCCGCGCTTTTCTGGCATCACGCGGGGGCATTCCATCATTCAGATGCCATTTTTCTATGAGGTAATCATCATGAAATCAGCCACTAAAACAGCAAAATCCTTGGCCTTGGCCGCTTTGTTGGCGGCTTCTTTAGGCGTTGCGGCAGACACAGCCACCAGCGGTGCCGACAATAAGTCTGGCTTCTCAGCCTTGCCGGGTGTCGCCGCCGAGCAGTTGGCTCCTACGGAATTGGATAAGGTGCAGGGTCAGAAATTTAAAATTAAGATTAAGATTCACATCCCAAAACTTCCATGGGGTATTCCATGTCCGCACGGGTGGGTTTGCGGCTAGACTTCTCTTGATTAACCTAGCCTTCGATTCATTTCTGTCCTAATCGCCGATTCAGTCGGCACAATTCAGGATTTTTTCCCTCTACTCCCGCGCCCAGTCGCGGGAGTTTTTTTTCAGTTCCATGAAACTCTTCAGAAAAGTTTTTCAATTTTTCTTTTAATCAACACCGCCTCGAAACGTATAGGGAATGTCCCCCGCGTCATTTCGGCATCACGCGAAGGACATTCACTTTCCCGATGCCGTTTTTTAATGAGGTAATCATCATGAACAAATCCACTTCTTTAACCAAAACTCTGATCTTTGCCGCTCTGTTGGCGGCTTCTTTCGGTGCATCGGCGGATTCCACCATTGGCGATTCAGGCCAAAAGGCCGGGTTCTCGGCCTTGCCGGGTGTCGCCGCCGAGCAGTTGGCTCCCTCCGAACTGGACAAGGTGCAAGGCCAGCGCTTCAAACTGCGGGTAAGAGCCTTTGGGATTCATGTCGGCACCATCCTGATGGGTTCGCGCCAGAAGCCGACCACCTCGGCCTCGGTTGATGTAGGCCCGCTCATCGCCAGCTTGTTCTAAGAAAATCACTGCCCGGGTGGGGTTTACGCCCGCCCGGGCAACTCTGGCCTTCAGGGGGTTTACCTATGACTTATCGTTTCATTTTCGTGTTGTTGGCATTCTGCGTCACTGCCTGTTCCCCAGTGCAGCCTAGGCAGCGGCTGTCTTTTAAGGATTTACGCGATGCCAATGTAGTGAAGCAGGCGGAAGATTTCTCCTGCGGCGCGGCAGCATTGGCGACCCTAGCAACCTACGGACTGGACCATCCGGTCAGCGAACGGGAAGTCCTTGACGCGGCCTTTGCGGGCTTGGATGCCAAGCAGAAATATCAGCGCGAGCATTACGGCCTGTCGCTGCTGGACTTGCAGCGAGTTGCCGAAAAGCTGGGATTTTCGGCGGCAGGTTTCAAGTTGAAGCCGGAAAACCTGAGTTTGCTCAGGCGTCCGGTGATTGTGTTCATCAAGACAAACGATGAAGACCATTTTTCAGTCTTGCGTGGCGTGTCCGGGAACCGGGTGCTGTTAGCCGACCCGTCGCTGGGGAACGTCCGCATGACGATGTACAAGTTTTTGGACATGTGGCTGGACCCGGCTTCTGGACAGGGGATTGTCTTCCCGTTGGAGCCTGCCGGACATGTCTGGCCACCATCCAGCCCGCTGGATGTGCATGGCCCAACGATGCGGCCCGAAGCCGTGGCCGCCCACCAAATGATTTTTAACTAGGAGGTGTTTATGCGCACCCATTACTTTCTGCTGATTGCGTTGTTCGCCCAAACTGGGGTAGCCGACGAGGTGCTGTCACAGGACGATGCAGCGGCGATGTTGAAAATATCCTCTGCGATGATGCGCAGTGTGGCGGAGGAAAACGGCCTAGGCCGCGAAATCTCAGGCCAATGGCGTTTCAGCCGCGACCAGCTTTACGCTTGGCTGGCTGGCGGTGATCGCCACGAAGCCAAGCCCAAACCGGAGGCGTTGCCGCCCAGCGCATTGGGCAAAGTCACGGGGCGTGGAACCGACGGGCAAGCCCCTTCAAACGACCCTACAAAAAAGCCTAAAGATGCCACGGCGACGGACATCTTCTTGTTGGATCAAGGTTACACACTGAAAGATTCGGCACTTTTGTTTGAGGCGGACGGGCTTTATTCAACCTCAGAGCAAACATTGGTGCGCAACGTCAAACAACTGGACGACAGCGTGTTGGCGGAGGCATCCACGCAAAAACAGCAGGTTTACAATGCCCGCTTGGGTTTGCGCTACGGCTTGACCGACCGCCTGCAAGTATCGGCCGGCATGGGTTTCGATTCGCTAAGTGTGTCCGAGAGTGTCAATTCGGTGAAACTCAATTCAGCGTCCGGGGCTTATTTCGAGCCACTCACCGTGGGGCTGCATTACAGCCTGTTGGCCGAAGGGCTGGGATACCCCGGCGTGGTGGTGGGCTTGGAAGGCATGGCCCCGGTCGATCAAGGCCAATGGGGGGTGGGCAGTAGCCTAGCCCTCACCAAGTCGATTGACCCGGTGGTATTGTTCGCAACAGTGGCTTACCGGCACGGCTTCGGCAATCCCGGACAGACAATGCTGGCCCAGCCGAGCGACCTGTTCAGCGGCTCGGTCGGGCTGGCCTTTGCGCTGAACGACGCAGTGAGCCTTTCGGGCAGGCTGACCGGGATGTGGGCACCGAAAACCAATTACGGCGAGTTTGAGATTCCCTCCTACACCCGCTACAACCTGTCTCTCGGTGGCACGTTCCTGATTGCCAAGGGCTTGTATCTGGAGCCTAGCGTCAGCTTCAACTTGAACGGGGTGGATCGGTACACCGCATTTGGGGCCAGTGTGATGTATTCCTATTGAAGACAGGTGCCGATAAATGTCTATTCGGTGGTCGGGTTGTCCCGTTCATGGCTGCATCCGGCTGAAACAGGGGTGTATTTGCCGTTGCCATCAGCGGGGCGATTTTCGATTCTGCCGAATTGGCATTTCCCGTCAAGCCCTGAGAGTCACCGGACTAGGAAAGTCAGGTTCGCGCAATGCCCATGCTTACCAAATAAGATGCGCATCCCTCGTCGTGGCTGGAAAACACACGAGGGTGACATTATCATTGTGCGCCTACATGGCTGTTTTTACCAAACCCCCCGAAAAGGTCAATTTAGCTTAAACGCCCGTCCAGTGGGCGTGTACGAAATTGGACGGTTCCGGTCACGGCCTATTTTTGGTGTACGAAACTAGGCAAAATTCATTTCGGACACCGCTAAACATTCGTACTCCACTTTCGGACGGGGTTACAAAGCGATTTTTGATGTTGTGGCCTACAACTTCTGATTATCGTAATTATTCATATATAAAACAATATATTGAATGTTGTTAATACGCTAATTTTACCTTTTCGGGGCGTTGGGTAAAAACAGCCTACATATTAGTTACACATAATCAAAATTATGTC
>CAIWDB010000653.1 GCA_903911305.1 uncultured Methylococcaceae bacterium
ATTTTTCCTACTTATATTTTCACTCCTCGCTCGCTGCCACTGGCCGCATTGCTTCGTCGCGCCCTGCTGCTGCCCTGCGTGGGCACATAATACGACGCGCATCTCCCCTCATCAAAAATATTATCCGAAAGAATTGACTACGGCAGCCATTGTTGAGGATGGCGGCTAATTAGGAGCAAGCTCATGAGCGACAAACTTATTATATTCGACACCACACTCCGCGACGGCGAACAAAGCCCCGGCGCTTCCATGACCCGTGATGAAAAAGTCCGCATCGCCAAAGCGCTGGAACGGCTTAAGGTGGACATCATCGAGGCGGGCTTTCCAGCCGCCAGTCCCGGCGATTTTGAAGCGGTGCAAGCGGTTGCCCGCGCCGTAAAAGAAACCACAGTCTGCGGCCTTGCCCGTGCGCTGGACAAAGACATAGACCGGGCCGGCGAAGCTTTGAAGGATGCCCATAGTTCACGCATCCATACCTTCATCGCCACATCACCCTTGCATATGGAGCATAAGCTCAAGATGACGCCCGACCAAGTGGTCGAGAATGCCGTGCGCGCAGTCAAAAGGGCTCGTCAATTCACCGACAATGTTGAATTTTCCCCGGAGGACGCGGGCCGGTCGGAAGAGGATTTTCTTTGCCGGGTGTTGGAGGCAGTCATCACCGCCGGTGCAAGGACATTGAACATCCCCGACACCGTAGGCTATGCAATGCCTGACCAGTTTGGCAGATTGATCGCCCGTCTGCGCGAGCGGATTCCTAATTCCGATTTGGCGATTTTTTCCGTCCATTGCCATAATGACCTCGGCTTGGCGGTGGCTAACTCCCTTGCCGCTGTGATTAACGGCGCACGTCAAGTCGAATGCACCATCAACGGCTTGGGCGAACGCGCGGGCAATGCGGCCTTGGAGGAAATAGTCATGGCAGTGAAGACCCGCAAGGATTTCTTCCCTTGTCATACCGATATTGATGCGCGGGAAATCGTCCCCTGCTCCAAATTGGTGTCCAGCATCACAGGTTTTCCGGTGCAGCCGAACAAATCCATTGTCGGGGCCAATGCATTTGCCCATGAATCCGGCATTCATCAAGATGGCGTCATCAAACATAGGGAAACTTATGAAATCATGAGCGCGGAAGAAGTCGGTTGGAGTGCCAATCGTATGGTATTAGGCAAACATTCAGGACGTAACGCCTTCCGTGTCCGTATGACCGAGTTGGGTTCGGATTTTGCCTCAGAGGAAGAACTGAATGCCGCTTTTTCCCGCTTCAAGCAGCTTGCGGACAAGAAACATGAGATTTTTGACGAAGATTTACAGTCGCTGTTAAATGAGGCCGATGCCGAGGCTTCGGAAGAAGAATATGTCAAACTGGTGGCGCTGGACTTTTCATCCGGCATGGGGGAAAGGCCGCAAGCCAGGGTGACGATCAAAACCGGACATCAGGAGCATCAAGCCGATTTTTCCGCCAGTGGCGGTGTGGTCGATGCCAGCCTTAAAGCCATTGAATCGCTGTTGAATACGGAAGCCAAACTCACGCTTTATTCCGTCAACAACATCACCAGCGGAACCGATGCCCAAGGCGAAGTCACCGTGCGCTTGGAAAAAGGCGGGCGCATTGTCAACGGTCAAGGTGCTGACACCGACATCGTCATTGCCTCGGCAAAGGCATACATTAACGCTGTCAACAAGCTGCAAGCCAGCAATAAGCGTAAGCATCCACAAGCCAATGAAGTGGACGTGTAAATTCTAGGATGGAAACGGAGGAAACAACACGCTTGGCCTATCTGGAGTCCATGGGCATCCAAGTCTGGAGTTTGCGAAAAATTCCAGCGGGATTACAGGCAGCGGAAGAAGAGTCCGCTGCCCTGCCCTATCCTGACCAACAAATTCCGGTTACTGGCCCTATCGTGCTGTCGGCCACAAATTCAAATGCAAACCAAGAAACCAGTAAGGTCGAACCGATTCTCCCAGGGCATGGGCAGAATGAAAATCTGGCGAATCAATTACCCCCTACCCTCAATACTGTTGAATTAACTCCTCCCCCCAACGGGGGGAGGTTGGGAGGGGGGCGATCAGAAAACAGCGAAGCCACTGCTTTTACTCGCCCCCACCCTAACCCTCCCCCGTTGGGGGAGGGGACTGTAGAGCTTAATTCAACAATACTGCTCCCAACCACCCATCAAAATATTGAAATGCCCGTTTCTGTCGATGCCCCTAAGACAAGCAGATTGCTCGTCCCCACGTGTAACTGGGACGGACTGCAAGCCCAAGTCGCCGCTTGCACCGCCTGCACACTGCACCAAACCCGCACCCAAACCGTATTCGGTGTCGGCGACCGCAACGCGAATTGGATGGTGATAGGCGAAGCGCCCGGCGAGCAAGAAGATTTACAAGGGGAACCTTTTGTTGGTCGGGCGGGCTTGCTGCTGAATGAAATGCTACGTGGCATCGGTTTGGAGCGGGAGCAGGTTTTTATCGCCAACATCTTAAAATGCCGGCCACCGAAAAACCGCGACCCTCAAGTGGAGGAAGCGGCAGCCTGTGAAACCTATCTAAAACAACAACTTGGCCTAGTCAATCCGAAGATTATTCTCGCTGTTGGTCGCATCGCTGCACAAAACTTGTTGAAAACCACCACGCCAATTGGCAAACTGCGCGGATTGGTCCACGACTATCAAGGCGTGCCCTTGGTCGTCACCTATCATCCTGCTTATTTATTGCGTTCCCCTTTGGAAAAGCGCCGGGCTTTTGACGATCTCCGCTTGGCCTTACACACTTACCGCAAAACTATTTGACCTAGGAGCCTTGTTTTGTATGTCCGGCCTGATTGAAAGCTTGAGGAGATGGATTGTGTACGATGCAGATAGAGAGTTTTATGCCAAATTCAACCCCAGCCTGGTTGAAACCGCCGAGCTTGAATTTAGGCCCATGCGTAAATCCGACCTCAAAGCCATAGCCGCCATCGAAGAAAAAGCCTACGAATTCCCTTGGGAGCCTTTTGCCTTCAAAGACTGCCTGAGTGTCGGTTATTGCTGCTGGATAGGCGAAAAACTCGGCAAAGTCGTCGCCTATGGCATCGTCACCGTCGGTGCCGGCGAGTCACACATCCTCAACGTCTGCATCTCCCCCGAAATGCAAGGCCGGGGCTACGGGCGGCGGATGATGTTGAAACTGATGGAAGTCGCCAAAAGTCACAAGGCCGAGATGATGATACTAGAAGTGCGCCCATCCAACCCGAAAGCCATCAAACTGTATCAAGACTTGGGTTTCAATGAAATTGGATACCGTAAAGCCTATTACCCAGCCCAAAAAGGACGGGAGGATGCGATTGTGATGGCGATTAATCTTTGAG
>CAIWDB010000654.1 GCA_903911305.1 uncultured Methylococcaceae bacterium
AGGCAAAGCGTTGATGTATAACCCGTCATTCCTGCCGGGAAGCAGGACAAATCGGCAGGACAGCCGATTTGCACGGCTCCGCCGCCCGTAGGGTTCGGGACAAGGATGTCCCGAATGAATCCAGGCCATGCCTGTCCTGAGCGAAGCCGAAGGGGACGGTAATTTGACGGTTGTACAAGTGCTTCATTTGGGCAATGTAGTACGCCAAATATTGCCTTCCCTGGACGCTGGATTTCGGCATCCATGCCGAAATGACGGCGTTTTAAGTAAACCTATAGCTCCGGTGTAAAACCTATTCTATCGGCACAAAAATGGTCACTTTCGTGCCTCCCGTGATGCCTTCGGTAATGGTTATCTGACCATCATGTTCCTCGACTATCCGCGCAACCAAATACAAACCCAATCCAGTGCCACTCACTTTGCCTATGCCTCGGCAACGATAATATTTCTCCAAAACCCGCTTCCTTTCGTGTGGGGGAATCCCCATGCCTTGGTCGATGACGCTGATTTCAACAGCCCCTTCGCTTGGCTGAAGCAATACTTCCACGACTGATCCCTTCGGTGAATATTTGACGGCATTATCCAGCACATTCAACAGGACAGTCTTCATTAGTTTAGGGTCGGCGTAAAGCTTCAAGTTTTCATCGACTACGCAAGTCAACACATACTGCCGATCAGGCCAGAAATCAGCCGCTTGCGCCATGATTTCTGCAACAAAAGCAGACAGGAACAAAGGTTCTTTTTTAACCGTCATGGTTTCTTCTGCCATCCGCACTTTGCCCAAGGATACTTCCAACACTTCCACCAACCTAGTCACAGCGCGTTTCATCTTGCCGACGGCAAACGACAAGTTGCCTTGCGGGTCGTCATGAAACACCGAAATCAAATCGAGGTTGCCTTGGATAATCGCCAAGGGTGTGCGATATTCATGGGAAACCATGGAGACGAAGCGGACTTGCCGTTCCAATGCCTTCTTCAATTCCTCTAGGTTTTCACGCAGTTCGACGGTCATTTCAGCCGCCATGTTGATGGCATTCTGCTTGGCATTGCGCTCTGCCGACAACGCCTTTTGTTCGATGGAATACAGGCGCTCGATTAAGGCCAAGGCTAATAATATTAAATGGCAAACTAGTCCAATTTGTGTGATGTTCGCATTCCACCAAGCAATGGCAAGAATGCCGGATAATCGCATCAATGTGATGATGCTGGCAATACTGTAGACAAAGAACGAAGAAAAATACAGCCATCCGCCGCCTTCACCCCGCTTTGCCAAGCGCAAGCTTAACCAACTGAATAAACAGGATATCGGGATTATAATAAGCAATATTGATCGAAAGATAGTTCCCCAACTGACAAAAGGAATGCATAGAATTGCCACAATCGTTAGCCACAAGGCTAATTTAAGCAATTGATATTCCCATTTCTTGGCAATGTCGCCGAACAATTTGATGCCAAATAGAGTAATGAATAAGAATGTCAAGCATATGCCTGCATTCTGGGAAATATCGGCGAAATAATGCGCTAGTTGCGGCCAAAGCATTGCCAACATACCCGATGCGCTGGCGCGACTGACGGTCACAGCCAATAGGTATAAGCTAAAGTAAGCATAAAGCGGATCGTATAGCCTCCAATAAAGCCGGAGGCTAATCAAGCCGAC
>CAIWDB010000655.1 GCA_903911305.1 uncultured Methylococcaceae bacterium
GTCGGCTTGATTAGCCTCCGGCTTTATTGGAGGCTATACGATCCGCTTTATGCTTACTTTAGCTTATACCTATTGGCTGTGACCGTCAGTCGCGCCAGCGCATCGGGTATGTTGGCAATGCTTTGGCCGCAACTAGCGCATCATTTTGCCGATATTTTCCATAATGTAGGCATATGCTTGTCATTCTTATTTATTACTCTATTTGGCATCATATTGTTCGGCGACATTGCCAAGAAACGGGAATATCTAATGCTTAAATTAGCATTATGGCTAACGATTGTGGCCATTTTATGTATTCCTTTTATCAGTTGGGGAACTATCTTTCGATCTATATTGCTTATTATAATCTCGATTTTCTGTTTATTCAGTTGGTTAAGTTTGCGCCTAGCAAAAAGAGGTGAAGGGGGCGGATGGCTGTATTTTTCTTCGTTCTTTGTCTACAGTATTGTCGGCATAATCACCTTGATGCGATTATCCGGCATTCTTCCCGTGGCTTGGTGGAATGCGAACATCACGCAAATTGGCTTGGTTTGCCATTTAATATTATTGGCTTTGGCCTTAATCGAGCGCCTGTATTCCATCGAACAAAAGGCGTTGTCGGCGGAGCGCAATGCAAAGCAGAATGCCATCAACATGGCGGCTGAAATGACTGTCGAACTACGTGAAAACCAAGAGGAATTGAAGAAGGCACTGGAACGGCAAGTCCGCTTCGTCTCCATGGTTTCCCATGAATATCGCACACCCTTGGCGATTATCCAAGGCAACCTCGATTTGATTTCGGTGTTTCATGACGACCCAGAAGGAAATTTGTCGTTTGCCGTCGGCAAGATGAAACGCGCCGTGACTAGGCTAGTGGAAGTGCTGGAAGTCTCTTTAGGCAAAGTGCGGATGGCAGAAGAAACCATGACGGTTCAAAGACAGCCTTTATTACTCTCTGCATTTGTTGCAGAAACCATGGTGCAGGCGGCTGATTTTTGGCCTGACCGACAGTATGTGTTTACTTGCGAAGTCGATGAAAACCTCAAACTTTACGCCGACCCTAAACTACTGAAGACTGCCCTGTTAAATTTGCTGGATAATGCCGTCAAATATTCACCAAAGAGTTCAGTCGTGGAGGTATTGCTTCAGCCAATCGAAGGGGCTGTTGAAATCAGTGTCATCGACCATGGCATGGGGATTCCCCCACACGAAAGGAAGCGAGTTTTGGAGAAATATTATCGTTGCCGAGGCATAGGCAAAGTGAGTGGCGTGGGATTGGGTTTGTATTTGGTTGCGCGGATAGTCGAGGAACATCTAGGGCAGATCACTATTACCGAAGGCATCACGGGAGGCACGAAAGCGAGCATTCAGTTACCGATCAGCAATTCTCATTATGAGGCAAAGCGTTGATGTATAACCCGTCATTCCTGCCGGGAAGCAGGAATCCAGTCACAGGGACGTGAAACTAGGATTTGCCAGTCATGTTTAATAGACACTTATGCACCGACAAGTTACCGTCCATGGCACTGGATTCCGGCAGTCCATGCCGGAATGACGGCGTTTTAGCCATAATGAGAATTGCTGGTTGCCGATTGGATAGGTTGTAAATGTCAAAGCAAGCGTTGACGCTCCAAGCCTAGGTCCAGCCATAACATCATTTAATCAATTCAATTAGTTCGCCATGACCGACTCACCCATCAACATTCTTCTAGTCGAAGACGATCAAGACTTGAACGAAACCATCTCGCGTTTCCTTAGATTTGCGGGTTATACATTGACGAGCGCCTTCAATGCCAAGGAGTTTTACCATTGTCTAGCACTAGACTCATTTGATATCGCCGTCATTGACATTGGCCTGCCGGACGAATCTGGCTTGGTATTGGCTGAAAGCCTGAGGAAAACCACCGATACAGGCATCGTCATACTGACTGCCCATGCTGAAATTGATGAAAGGGTGCAAGGGTATGCCGTGGGTGCCGACCTTTATTTAATCAAGCCAGTGGTCATGGTCGAACTGGCAGCAGCCATCAACAGCATTGCCAAGCGGCGCTTAGAACGCCAATCCACCCCGGCAACGCCAATAAGCACTTGGGTGCTGGCACGTTCCTCTCGGCATTTGATTTCCCCCGAAGGCACTGTCATTAGTTTGTCTGCCAAGGAGTTTGAATTATTTTTTCTGCTCGCCAATGCCCAAGGACAGCCTGTCAAGCGAAAAGACTTGACTGCTGCCCTGCATTATCCCAACGACTTATACGGGGGACGTGCTTTGGATAACTTGGTTCGGCGCATTCGCGTGAAAATCCGCAGTCAAGCCGGAGTGGATGACCTTATTCACACGTTTCACAGCCAAGGCTTTTACATTTCAGCCGAAGTGATAGTCCGGTAATACATCGGCCTATTTTCCCAAAAAGTTTCAGGCTCGACAAGCCTATTTTGCGGGCATGGCACACTCCTGTACAACAGCCATCAATTAACCACCTGCTCGATCAGGTTGTTACATTTGGTTACATTTCGCGGCAATTTGAGGGTTGTCAACTTTCTCCCCTTTAATTATAAACCTCACTTTATAGGCGCTTACTTTAAGTCCGCCTGCCTGCCCGCTTGTTGTTAAAGTCAAGGGCAAGCTTGGGATTATCTTCCCATTGTTTCAAGCGGCTACCCGACACGCCCGGTTCCAGCATGTCTTAACGTAAAGATTGAGGATACACGATGAAGAATCTGCATTGTTCCCTGCCCCACCTGCTGTTGTTGGCGGGTTTGGTGTTTGCGCCATCATCTCAGGCCGGTTTGTCCGCCCGCCCCTACGGCATGGTGTACGACAGTGACTTGAATCTGACCTGGCTGCAAGACGCCAACTACGCCGCAACCCAATTTATCAATAGCAATGGCGCCCAAGGTTCCGACGGCGGTGCGATGGATTGGACTACCGCCAATGCGTGGGCGAACACCTTGGTTTTCGCCGGCAACACCGGCTGGCGCTTGCCGACGGCGGACGGCAGTTGCGATTACGCAACCGACTGCACCGCCAGCGAACTGGGCCATCTGTTCTATGTCGGCTTGGGTGGCACACGCGACACGCCCATCACCGACTCCCACAACGCTAGTTTCGATTTGTTCATCAACCTGCAAGCCACCGGCTACTGGACGCAGACCGAATTAGTGACCGACACCGGCTTTGCGTGGAATTTCGATTTCACCGACGGCACCCAGCTTCCCTATGACAAAAACATACCTTTCCTTGGCTGGGCGGTCCATGCGGGGGATGTGATCGCCATTCCCGAGCCGGGTCCGCTGCCGCTGTTGTTGGCGGGTATGCTGGGGTGGATCGCGGTAGCCCGGAAACGGTCGCTGCGCGGCCTGATTCCGGCCTTCTTTCACGCGGCGACAAGTCGCCGCAC
>CAIWDB010000656.1 GCA_903911305.1 uncultured Methylococcaceae bacterium
AACATTGACGCATGGATGCCTTATTTGGAGCTAGGCGTTGAAGCCATTGTCACGACCGCCTCCGGATGCGGCTTAATGGTGAAGCAATACGCCGTCGCTTTAAAGCATGACCCTGCTTATGCCGAAAAAGCTGCCCGTATCTCTGCGCTCGCTTTTGACTTGGCGGAAGTTTTAGCACAGGAAGATTTGAGTGTTTTGCAAATGAATACAAATCGGCGAATTGTATTTCAATCACCCTGCACCTTGCAGCATGGGCAGCAATTGAATGGTTTGGTGGAAGGGTTGCTATTCCGGCTGGGTTTTGAACTTATAACAGTAGCCAATCCTCATCTTTGCTGCGGCTCGGCGGGAACTTATTCCCTGCTACAACCCGACCTTTCCATTCGATTATTAAACAACAAACTGGAATCCCTCCAATTCGGAAAACCGGATATTATTGCAACTGCCAATATTGGTTGTTTAACCCATCTGCAAACCGGAACCGACATACCTGTAAAACATTGGGTTGAGTTGTTGGATAGTTGAAAAACTATTAAGCATGGAATCCACTTAGTGAGGGGTAGACAAATCGTTTGCCTTTCTATTCCACAACCCGACCAGCCTCCAACCTGATGCTTCGCCCACAACGTTTGGCAAGGGCCGGATCGTGGGTTACCAGTACCAAGGTTGTATTTTGTTCTCTATTCAATTCGAATAGTAGATCAATGATATGTGCGCCTGTCCGACTGTCTAAATTGCCAGTTGGTTCATCGGCAAATAGAATGACGGGGTTAGTGACGAATGCGCGCGCCAAGGCAACCCGTTGCTGCTCACCGCCGGAAAGCTGGTTTGGATAATGTTTAAGACGATGGCCCAACTCCACTCTTTCCAGCATAGCTGAAGCGGCGCTTTTAGCATTTTTTTCGCCAAGCATTTCCAAAGGCAGCATGACATTTTCCAGGCTGGTAAGATTGCCGAGCAACTGGAACGACTGGAACACGAAACCCACATGTTTGATCCTCAGAAGGGCGCGTCCATCTTCGTCCAGGTTGGTGAGGGATGAACCAGCCAGTTCAATGCTACCCCCGGTCGGAACATCCAAGCCCGCCAAAAGTCCAAGCAGGGTGGATTTCCCTGAGCCTGAACTGCCAATCACTGCCAGAGTCTCTCCGGGTTTGATTGATAGCCCCACAGATGTCAATATATCCAGACTACCATCCACCGTTTCAACACGTTTACCGAGATTGTGAGCCCTTATGATAGGTTTTTCTTCGTACATTCGTCGTTTCCTGTTTTGTTTCCTGTTGTTTTCATCCCCAATTTCCAGCTATGCCAATAACATACTTGTGTTTGGCGACAGTATCAGCGCTGGCTATGGACTTGCCAATCCGTCTCAAGGGTGGGTGTCTTTATTAGCCGAAAAGATAAAAGCGGCCGGAAAACCTTGGGACATCGTCAATGCTAGCATATCCGGTGAAGTCTCCGCTGGAGGTCTGTCCCGCATTGATGGATTGTTAGCTGAATATAAACCTGGCATCCTGATCCTAGAGTTGGGCGCCAATGATGGTCTGCGGGGGTTGCAACCCACCCTGATGCAAGCCAATTTGAATGAGATCATTCTCAAGGCAAAAAAATATGGGGCTAAGGTTGTTTTACTCGGGATGCGGATACCGCCAAATTATGGTAAGCGATTCAATGATCTGTTTGAAGCGGTTTTCCCCTCCCTCGCTAAACAGCATGAATCGGCCTATGTCCCATTTTTGCTGGAAGGGGTTGGTGGAAACGCAAAATTAATGCAGCCGGATGGGTTGCACCCCAATGCCGAGGCTCAACCTGTCTTGATGAGTTTGGTTTGGGAGAAATTACAGTCGCTGCTTTGATCAAACACTACCATTCAATCATCTGGTTGCTATTGGCTGGTGGTGCGGGTTGGTATGGGGCTAGCGCAAGGCGGCGAGGCTGATGCCTGTCACAATGAATCAAATACCGACTCGGTTTTCATAACTGAGTTGGTCTTTGATGAAAAGGCAACCAACAACAAGACCGTCGCCAATCGGCAGGGTGATTATTGAGATTCACGGCAAGCTTGGATGGTCAGGCTATCTCGATTTAAGGGTTTCATAAGCACCATATGTGCATTTCCCAATACACGCTCGATGAAACCGCCTTCGCAATAAGTCAAATAAAACTCCCACATTCGGATGAACGGCTCGGAATAGCCTAGCTTTCGGACTTCATCAATATGGTTGAAAAAGTTTTGACGCCAATGGTTTAATGTGGTCGCATAATGCAGTCCGATGTCCTCCAGATGAACAAGTTTGAGGTCCGATGAGTGAGTAGCCGCTTGTAGCAAAGGAGTTATCGCGGGTATGCAAGAACCTGGAAAAATATAGCGTTTAATGAAATCCACTTCGTCCCTTGCGCTGGCAAATTGTTGATCGGTAATGGTTATGGCCTGTAGCAGCATTATTCCATCCGGTTTAAGCAAGTTTGCACATTTGTTAAAAAATTGATTGTAATAATGGTGACCAACCGCTTCTATCATTTCAATTGACACTAATTTGTCATACTGCCCTTCCAGTTCCCGGTAATCTTCCAATATTAGGGTTATTTGGTTTTCAAGTCCCAGTTGCTTAATCCGTTCTTGGGCTAGAATGAATTGATTGTTAGAGATGGTGGTCGTAGTTATTTTGCAACCGTAGTGTGTTGCAGCATAAATGGCAAAGCCACCCCAGCCGGTTCCAATTTCCACAATATGGTCGCTTGGTTTTAATTGTAGTTTGCGGCAAATCAGATCAAGCTTGGCGATGGATGCTTCCTTAAGACTTGTGCTTGGTGTAGGGAAGACCGCAGACGAATACATTAAGGTATCATCAAGAAACAAGCGGAAAAAATCATTGCCTAGATCATAATGGGCAGCGATATTTCGACGGCTACCGTTTTTGGTGTTGCGATTCATGGCGTGAATCAGGTTTCGCAGTGGTATGGCAATCCAAGAGTACCGACTATCCATTCCATCCAACACATGGCGGTTGCGAATTAATATTCGAACTAATGAGGTCAAGTCGGAGCATGACCACAAACCTGCCATATAAGACTCACCGGCACCCACACTTCCACCAAACACCACATCGCTATAGAAACCTGGGTCTAGCACGTTAATAGTGACCGACAAAGCAAAGCTGTCTTGGCGCGAACCAAACGTGAGCGTTTCATGATCGATGAGAATTATTTCCCCAGCATCAAGTTGCAGAAGTTGTTTGTGCAATAGGTTTCGGGCAATTTTGTCCAACCGGCGTGATTGCTTAACCGGGATTAGGGCATGATCTGCAATTGAACTTTTCATAATAGTATTTTCTATTGGCTTCAATAGTCAAGGATGATCATAAAAGGGGACTCCTTTAAGTTTTAGCATGGCGGCATGAATATAAATTGCCGCCAACACTTGGAATGTCATCAACGGGAATCTTATTAATGCACTCACCATACTTCTAGCATTCATCTGTATTCGTCGAATGTCCAAAGAGGCATCGAAAAGTTTTTCATGAATGCGTAACAGTTCCATGTGTACGGTTAGCCTATCGCTAGGTTCCCCGAAGCGCCAGTCATAGCTAATATCCATGGGAAAAAAGGGCGACACATGAAAATCCTTGTCGAAGCAATAGCGATGGTGTCGTTGATTTCCTAAGTCGTTAGATTGGCTTAAAACATAACTGTGACGTTCATGCCATGGGGTATTGGTAATTTCTGCAACAATGGTTTCAACATGCTCGCCCGATGGGTCAAAGCAATAATAAAGGCTGACTGGATTGAAACTAAGTCCAAAATAACGTAAATGAGTAAGAAGTCGGATGGGTCCTAATGGTCGGCTCCCGGTTTTCTCAGTGACATAATCCCGAATCGCTTGATCAATTGGAATATTGGGTTCGCCAAAATAATCAGAACGATTGAAGCTAGCTATATTTGGCTTGTCAACAGACCATAGCCAACGCTCGGCAAAAACAATGTTCAATTCGGATAGGTCTATGTAAACCATGAACAACGGATAATTAAATATATGCGGCTTAGGCGCGAAACGGCGATGCCTGACCTTGCCTACATACAGACAGCTATGCATAGGTTTATTCGCCTTCAATTTGTGACACAACGCGCAGTGCGCTATTAACCCCGTCTTCGTGAAACCCAAACCCCCAATAGGCTCCACAATAATAAGTATTATTGATTCCACTTATTTCTTTGTGACGCTTCTGAGCAGCTATCCCTGCGGGAGTGTACAGAGGATGATGATACATTATCCGTTTGATAATCTGATTTGGGTCAATCGAATTATCATAGTTTAAACTCACACAGATGGTTTCATGTGCGTCTAAGTTTTGTAAAATATTCATATTATAAGTTAAAGCCACCTTGTACCGCTTTTCTTTTGGGATATGGTAGTTCCAAGCCGCCCAAGCCAATTGTTTTTTTGGTAAAACTTTAGAATCCGTATGCAGGATTGCTTCGTTTTCTTGATAAGGAATTGCCCCAAGGATTTCCGTTTCAGTCGGACTAGGATCGGTCAATATTTTGAGTGCTTGATCACTATGGCAAGCAAAAATCACTGCATCAAAATTATCAGTGTCACCGTTAATAGTTTTTACTTGAACACTTGTTGGTAAACGGGTAACTTGCTGAATAGGCGTTTCAAGTAGAATGTGGTCACTAAATTGACGAGTCAAGGCTTTAACATAGCTATGGGAACCTCCTTTTATCACTCGCCAAACCGGTCTATTATCAATATTCAACATGCCATGGTTATGAAAAAAACGTACAAAGAAACTAGCTGGAAATCCAAGCATTTGTTCCGGGTCGGTTGACCAGATTGCCGATCCCATTGGTAATATGTAATTTTCAATAAAACTACGGGAATACCTATTTTCGGATAAATATTCTCCAAGTGTGGTTTGGTCGTTACCGCTCTCTATCAATGCTGGGGCTTGTTTGTTAAAACGCATAATATCCACAATCATGCGAAGAAAGCTTGGGTTAAACAAGTTGCGGCGTTGGGCAAATAAACTGTTTAAGCTTGTGCCATTGTATTCCAAACCAGTGCGTTCACATTTGACGCTGAAACTCATGGAACTAGGTTGATGCTCCACACCCAACTGATTTAGCAGATGGATAAAATTTGGATATGTCCAATCGTTGAATACGATAAATCCACTATCAACGGCATAGGTTCCACTACCTAATGTTATCTGATGAGTATGTGTATGCCCACCTATGTATTTATTGGATTCAAAAACTGTGGTGTCATGGTTTTTGGATAAATGATAAGCTGTCACTAAGCCAGAAATACCACTACCTATAATGGCAATTCTCATATAATTAATCTCTATCTGTTTTGTGTTTGGTGAGTTTCTCTAAACGCCGAAAATTAAGTATATCAGCAGGAATAGGCTGTAAATCCCAAACCATGCCCAACCAAGACATGATTTTTAAAAGGTAATAAGTTGGGTCTATCTCCCACCAATAAAAACCCTGACGAGTTGAGCGAGGATAATGATGATGATTGTTATGCCAGCCTTCGCCTAGGGTTATCATTGCTAGCCATGGATTATTCCTGCTTTCGTCGCGTGTGGCATAACGGCGACTGCCCCAAATATGGCATAAAGAGTTAATGGTGAAAGTTGCATGGTATAAGATGACAGTCGATATGACAAAACCCCAAACTACAAGTTGGGAACCACTAGTTGCCAAGCTTGGCGCATACTGTTGTAGGGTATAGCCTAAAATATAAAGCGACAATGAAAATAGTAGGGGTACTACAATGTCAAAACGATCCAAAAATCGCAATTCTGGAAACTTCATCCAGTCTTTAGCCAGGTGAGTGCGTGTGGCGAAATTGGATTGGCATAAAAACCAACCCATATGGCTCCATAAAAATCCATGCCGAACTGGCGAATGAACATCGGATTCTTCTTCTGAATGGGCATGATGATGGCGATGATGCGCTGACCACCATATGGGCCCACGTTGCACTGCGGCTGCGCCGATCACTGCAAATATAAATTGAACAATCCGAGTGGTTTTAAATGTTCGATGGGAAAAGTAGCGGTGATAGAATCCCGTGATCGCAAACATTCTTAATAGATAAAGACCAATTGCCACCAATACTGCTATAGGACTCCATCCCACCCAAATAACACAGAGACAGGCTAAATGAATCAATACGAAGGGCAATGTACGCAATTTGTCAATTTTACGCGCTGCCTCGCCAGTTGCCAATTGTTCAGTCGCTGCCTGAGAATCAAACCAACGCACTAGTGCAATTAGCCACCGTTTATATGAAAAAGGATGATTAGTCATCATGGGTTATTGACAGTCATTTGTGGAATTAGATAGCGCCTTTGAAATCACCATTGCTGAGGTACTTTCTGTATCTTTTTTACATCATAACCTTGTCGGGAGAGAAAGCTTAAAATATTTTGGTAATCGCCATCGGATATCTCTGGTTTACGCGCCATGATCCAAACATAATCCCTTTGATCCCGTCCAATAACGGTTTGTGAGTAATCATTATTGAGATATACGATACGATAGTCAGATTTGAAAGGCCAAATGAATTGCATATCCCAAACTGCATTGGATGCCTTGTCCACCACGAAACCAATTGGGTTGTATTGCTTAACTGGCCCGTCAAAACTATCTTGGTGAAACGTAAAAGTGGTCGCGATAGAACCATCTGGCGACAAATGATAAGATTCTACTGCGTTGTGCGCGCCTTTTTCAATGAATGTAGGTATATTGGCTATTACATACCATGAACCCATGAACCTTTCCAGATTTATTTCACTCACTAAAGCAATGGGCGGTTGAGTATTCCTATTGCAACCTGAAAATAGTATCGTAATTGCAATTATTAATAAAAAATATCCTATTATTCGTTTCATAGATAATCATTCTATACGGTAGTGAAGTATACGACCATTTTCCAATGTTGAGTCTAAAGCAACCCAACGTTGATCGGGTGAATACCATAAATCTATCAAAAACTTTTCAGAAATTAGACGATAATGTGATGCTGGTATATTCTTGCCATTAACTTTTATACTTTCTTGACCGATAGGTTTAATATCGACATCTACATATTCTCCATTTTGAGGGTTTAGCAAACGTTTTTGAGATAACATTTTAGGATTCCAATAAGCAAATGTCATCACACATCCGGGAATGTCCAACTTGCCTTTTGGGGTTGCCAAATCAAATTTACCTTGTATTGATTGACCCTGCACCAATAATTTTTCGCCATTGTCATTCGTGGATGCTTTGATTTCGGCGAGGCAATCGTCAGTCCATCGTTCATTAGATTCATGCTGATACGAATACGCAGTGATGATGAAAAAATCCACATCAAAACGTGCAACACTTTTTAGTTTCTGATCCGCTGATTCCCCGTCAATGGTGAAAGTATGAAAACCAACGGGTTTGTCGTCCAAGTAGACTTTAAAATTCCAACTGTCTGAGCGATTAACGGCATAAGCATTCCATGCGAAACCAAGCAGTATGAATAATATTAAGAGTTTTCTGGTCATAGTTATGTTTGCAAAAGATATATAGGTCTAATTTTTAGGTCGTCCGGGGAAAAAACTCGGAGTTCGAGTGACGTAATCTCGATAAGTAGGTCGTCTCTGCACAATGTCTTTTTCCAACATAGGAACACCAGATACCTTTATTAACAAATATGACATCAATAGAGGCGATATGATGGTTGCCCAAACACCAGAGGCAATTGCCATTAGGAAAAAGCCCCACCATACACAGAATTCACCGAAATAATTAGGATGCCGGGTATAACGCCACAAACCACCATCCATGACTAAGCCTTTATTATTAGGTTTTGCTTTGAAGTGGGCCAATTGCCAATCGGCTAGGCTTTCGAATCCAAGCCCAAATAACATTAAAACAATTCCCAAATAATCACTCCATTGTAAAGGCATAGGGCTTGCCAAAATCACCAACAAGGGTGCGGAAACAATCCATGCTAATATAGCTTGCAGAATAAACACCAAATAAAGACTTTTCCACGCAAAGTTAGGCTCATTATTGTGTCTGATGACTTGGTATCGGGTATCCTCGGGATGTCCCCAGTTCCGCCAAGTTATAAATGCGCTTAGACGCACAGCCCACAACCCAAGTAATATAAATAAAATGATTCCACGTGGTCCTAGAAAAGGAAGATTCATGCCAAAGCAAGCGGCGGCAGCGACAAAAAAAACTGACCATACGCTGTCTACAATACTGACATCCTGTTTCCATAAACTAAGCATCCAAGTGATTACAGCAATTACCAATAGCGGAATAAAACCTATCAGGTAAAGTTTGAACATCATGTTAAACTCCTATTATTCATGGTGGAGTGTCTGTAAACTAATTCATGCCATCAAAACGGCGGGCTAATAACAACAATAACGGCATCATCAAGCCCCATCCGATGGCAATGGAGAGTAATCCTAAATTTGGCTCTAAGGTTAAAGCGCCCATCGCAGCACCAGCATAAAACGCAAGGGGTCCGCCTAAGCAACCCAATAAGGAAACAATGGCCAAATGCTGTTTAAACCATTTTAGCGATACGTTAAATGTGGTTGCAAATACCAGCCATAATGCAATAATCCAATGCGGTGCAATACCCGGTAAGAAATTACCTGAAGGATAACTAATAAAACCGAAGTATACGAGTAGGCTTTCCCACACCAAACCGATAATCCCGGCAACGGCAATCAAAGCCAGTTCATCTTTAGGTTTGGATGCGGCAGACAGATGCCAAAACACCACTATTAAAGCACAAAGGCTACCTATCCACGGCGACCCTTTTGCCGCGCTGACTATGCACGCAAACCATGTCATTTGGTAAGCGATGAAATTGATGAATGGCATTCTCGCAAGCTTGGAGGAAAGTTCAATCATGTTATTGTTTAATTAATTCTTTGCTCAAATAAGTAATGGCTGACCCACCATTCCTGACCCTTGTTGTAGCCCCAAAGTTCAGCACAGGCCATAAAAAACAAACGCCACCTTACCCACCATGTCAAGGCGTGTTCCGAGCCATAAGTTTCCGCCAATATCGGCCAAACTTTGTCTTTATTTTGATCCATGTTGCTTAACCAAGCGTTGGCGGTTTTTTCATAATGCCGTCCATCCCAACGCCACCTCCTAACCAGATTTAAAGAGTCTTGGAAGTTGGCAGGCAATTCGTCGCTAGGCATCATACCGCCGGAGAAAAAGTGCTGGCTCATCCAGTCGCTGTCATCTTCAACGGTAAACAGATAGGGCAGGCACCTATGCACGAAAATATGCATGAAAAATAGCCCGTTGGGTTTCAGCCAGCAGTGAATTTTTTGGAACAAACCCCGCCAGTTGCGCATGTGTTCAAACATTTCGACTGACACAACACGGTCAAATTGTTTGTCAATGTCGAATTGGTTCATGTCACAAGTGATGACTTCCAAGTTATGCAAACCGCGTTGTTTCGCTTGCTCTTGTATAAAGGCACGTTGAGAGTGGGAGTTTGAAACTGCGGTGATTCGGCTTTCAGGGTAATGCGCTGCCATCCATAAGCTTAACGAACCCCAACCGCAGCCCAGCTCCAGTATTTCCAATCCATTTTGCAGCCTAGCGCGTTCGCAAGTGGCTTTGAGCGCAACCGCCTCGGCCTCATCAAGATTACCAATCCCCTCCGCCCAATGACAACCGCTATACTTGCGGTGTTTGCCTAAGACCCATCCAAAAAAAGATTCAGGAACTTCATAATGTTGTTCATTGGCTAGTTCAGGGACCAAGGCCAAAGGGGCTGAGTCCATTTGCTTAATGAAATTATCGGTGTAGTCTGCCGCACTCTCACAATTGTCTAATGGCAAAGAGGCAAGCCTCTGCTGCAACAATCTGCGGATGCCAAACCGAAGTAGCGGGTCGGGAATCAGTCCCTTTTCCGTCAAACCGATTAGCGTAATTGGGTTAAATAACATGTAGTATCCTCACTTTTTAGAGTAGACCATTTGAGTGGGTTAAGGTTCAGCCTGTTGCGTTCTTGCTTGTAGCGATTGGTTCCCATGAAAATTTCTACGGGAGTTTGAAACGATAAGTCCTGTCCCATTTTATACCTAGGCTTATTTTTGCTTGACTAAGAACCTTTAAACTGTAAAAATGCCGTGTTTTATTCAAAAGATTTCCTGTACGGGGCTTTCAAATCATGTATGCAGTTATTTTAACAGGCGGCAAACAGTATCGAGTTAAAGAAGGCGAGTATCTCAAGGTTGAGACTCTGCCGGTCGAGGCTGGCGAGCAAATCGAATTCGACAAAGTTTTGCTGATCAATTCCGACGCTGGCATCACCGTCGGCAAGCCCTATATTGAGGGTGGGAAGGTGACGGCCACTGTCAGGGAACACGGTCGGCACAAAAAAGTACACATCATTAAATTTAGACGGCGTAAGCACTACATGAAAAGGCAGGGGCATCGTCAGAATTACACTGAAATCGTCATCACCGGCATTACCGGTTAAGCACGGGAGAAACTCATGGCTCATAAGAAAGCAGGCGGCAGTTCCAGAAACGGCCGCGATTCAGAATCCAAACGTCTTGGTGTCAAGCGTTTTGGCGGAGAATTGGTTTCCGCAGGCAGCATTATCGTGCGCCAGCGTGGCACTCAATTTCATCCGGGGCAAAACGTCGGCATGGGCAGGGATCACACCTTGTTCGCCAAGGCAGAAGGCAAGGTATTGTTCAAAGTGGGTGGCCCGTTGAAACGCAGGACTGTCAGCATCGTCGTGGCGTGAGGTTCACTGCCCCACCTTGGGGCGCATCCTTGCAAATGGAACACCAGAAAGCCTCGTCTTTGACGGGGCTTTTTTGTTTAAATGACAAAGTGGCAACATGAAATTTGTAGACGAAGCGGAAATACGGGTTGAGGCAGGCGACGGTGGCAATGGTTTCATCAGCTTCCGGCGTGAAAAATATGTGCCTTATGGCGGGCCTGACGGCGGCGACGGCGGCGACGGCGGCAGCGTTTATCTGATTGCTTCCAACAATCTCAACACCTTGGTTGATTTTCGCTATAACCCTACCCATCGCGCAGAAAAGGGGGAGAAGGGTTCAAGTGGAAATTGTAAAGGCAAAAAAGGGAATGATCTATATATACCGGTTCCCACCGGAACGCTAGTCTATGATTCGGAAACTGGCGAAACCTTGGGCGATTTGATTCGTGTCAACGATACTCTGCTGGTGGCTCAAGGAGGTTTCCATGGTTTGGGTAACACCCGTTTTAAAAGCAGTACCAACCGAGCCCCAGAAAAAGCCACTCAGGGTACATTGGGCGAAAAGCGGATTTTATCCTTGGAATTAAAGCTTATCGCCGATGTTGGTTTATTAGGAATGCCCAATGCGGGCAAATCAAGTTTGATCCGTGCCGTTTCCGCCGCTAGGCCCAAAGTGGCCGATTATCCGTTCACTACCCTGCGCCCTAACTTAGGCGTGGTTCGGGTGGATGAAAACCGCAGCTTTGTCATGGCCGACATTCCTGGCTTGATCGAAGGCGCTGCCGAAGGGGCTGGATTGGGTATGCAATTCCTCAAGCACCTTGCCCGTACCGGATTATTGCTGCATTTGGTGGATGTGCAACCCTATGAAAGCGAGGAAGAACCCGTTGAATCGGCGATAAAAATAATCGCCGAGCTGGAAAAATGGGGTGACGAATTGACGGATAAACCACGTTGGCTGGTTTTGAACAAGATTGATCGTATGCTGGAAGAGGAAGTTGAAGACCATTGCCAAGCCATCATTGATGGACTGGAGTGGGAAGGGCCAGTGTTCAAAATATCCGCCTTGCAAGGCGAAGGTGTACGCGATCTTACCTTTCAGATCATGAATTTTTTGGAGCGGGAAAAGGAAGAGGTTTATGCAGAAACGGAGTGAAATCATCAAAGCCCGGCGCATTATCGTCAAAATCGGCAGTGCTTTATTGACGGGCGGTGGCAGGGGTTTGGACAAGACCGCCATTGCAGGTTGGGTCGCTCAAATTGCCGAGTTATGCAAGCAAGATAGGGAAGTTGTGCTAGTGTCTTCCGGTTCGGTGGCCGAGGGTATGTCTCGCCTAGGTTGGAAAACCCGGCCTGAATCCCTCCCCGAATTACAAGCGGCCGCGTCAGTCGGTCAAATGGGTCTGGTGCAAACCTATGAAACATTATTTCGGTCTCATGGCTTGCACACCGCGCAAGTATTATTGACTCATGACGACTTGTCCCGCCGGGACCGCTATCTTAATTCCCGCAGCACTTTATTGACCTTGTTGAAACTAGGTGTCGTGCCAGTTGTCAACGAGAACGATACGGTCGCCACCGAAGAAATCCGTTTTGGTGACAATGACACCCTTGGTGCTTTGGTTGCCAATTCTTTGGAAGCGGATGTATTGGTCATATTAACCGACCAATCTGGAATGTTTGAAAGCGACCCCAGCCTTGACCCTGCCGCTAAATTGATTCATCAAGCCAGTATCAATGACCCAGCTTTGAGCGAAATGGTCGGCGAAAGCCGCAGCGGCTTGGGGCGTGGCGGCATGGTGACAAAATTAAGGGCGGCACGTTTGGCGGCAAGGTCAGGCGCGGCGACGGTGATCGTAGGTGGACGTGAAGACCGAGTAT
>CAIWDB010000657.1 GCA_903911305.1 uncultured Methylococcaceae bacterium
CAACCAACCAACCAACCAACCAACCAACCAACCAACCAACCAACCAACCAACCAACCAACCAACCAACCAACCAACCAACCAAATCTAATCTCGCGCTAACCGTCCTGCTCTTGGCAGGCATGGGCTGCACCTCCACCGCCTCCGCCGCGTTAATGTCCCGATTGGGCGGACTGGCCGTTTACGACACCGACTTCAACATCACTTGGCTGGCGAATGCCTTTGGCATCTACAATAATTGGGCTGCCGCCAATGCTTGGGCGGCAGGCTTGAATGTCGGCGGCTACACTGGCTGGCGATTACCGACCGCCGATCCTAGTTGTGGACGAGCCTACGACTGTATCAACAGTGAACTGGGGCATTTGTATTACACCGAACTGGGTGTGACACTAGATAATAACATCACCAGTTCGACGAGTCCTTATTTGGCGTTGTTCAATAATGTTCAAAACTCCGCTTACTGGTCCAGTAATGAGTACGCGTCCAATCCTATTCAAGCATGGTTCTTTTATAACCAATATGGCATCCAGTCCCAAGGCAATAAGCTTAATGAATGGAATGCATGGGCCGTGCGCTCTGGCGATGTCGGCGGTTCCAGTGTACCCGAACCCGGCATCATCGGCTTGATGGGCATAGGCGCATTGGCATGGGCGGGAACCCGCTCCCGCCGTTTAGGATAATTTGATTGGTGCGAATCAACTAGCATTGCAACCCCAAGGGTTGCCATCAATTAGCCGGGGGTTAAGCGAAGCGACACCCCCGGCTGAGTCTTACTGCAGAATACCTGCCAACAGTTTTCTCAAGGCGGTTTCGTTTTGCAAATCCAACTTGCCTAACTGACGGATGATTTGGGTTTGCTCCAAGGTGGCAATGAGCGGCTTAATAATGGATGGTTTGGCTAAACCTGCAAACTGCCAATCTTTAAGGCTATATTCGCCAATGGAAAGATCAGGCTTAAGCTTGCTAGTCACTGCAATCAGGATGATATCCGGTCTGGTTTGTTGGTAGGCATTGCTGCTGATGACAACGGCTGGTCGTTTTTTGGTGGCTTGCAGACTGGTAAATGGAAAAGCCACCAGCACCACGTCGCCAAAATCATAGGTTGTCATAGATGGCATCGTCGTCGTTATCCCATATCTTGGCAAAAGCCGCTTCGGAAGCTCCTGCAAAATCATGCCGTAGGCTTTTATCCTGATCGCGTTGCTGCAAAAATTCAATGAAGTCATCCACTTCTGCCAGTCTTTCAGGCGATAGATGTTGTAATTTTCGCATGACATGAGTGACTTGGGTTTGCATGGTTGCTTTCTCCAGAGGGATTTTTACGTGAATAATTATACTATGAACCTATTCAACAACTCGGTCACGAATTCAATCTTGCTTTCTGCATCGGGAAAGGCATGAGTAAAGCGCAGCTTGTCTGGTCCGTCCAGCTTGTAGATTTTGGGCTGCTGTTGTATCAACAGGATGATCTGAACGGGGTCGATGTCGGGTTTGGGCTTAAACACGATGCGACCACCGTTTGCCCCGACCTCGATTTTTCGTATCCCCAAAGGTTCTGCCAGCAATTTGAGCGAGGTAATGGCGAACAAGGTTTTGGTGGGCGGAGGCAACAGTCCGAAGCGGTCTATCATTTCTACTTGCAAGGCGCGAATATCCTCTTCGTTTTTGGCGCTGGCAATGCGCTTATACAATACCAGTCGGCTATGCACGTCAAACAGATAATCGTCGGGGATCAGGGCAGGGCATTGCAGGTCGATTTCCGGACCCATGTCCATCGGCGCATCCAATTCGGGTTGTTTGCCGGATTTTAACGCCTTGACCGCCCGTTCCAGCAATTCTGAATACAGGCTGAAGCCGATTTCATGAATCTCGCCACTCTGTTCGTCGCCTAACAGTTCGCCCGCGCCGCGTATTTCCATGTCGTGGGAGGAAATCAGGAACCCCGCGCCTAACTCGCCTGAGGCTTCAATGGCCTCCAAGCGCTTGACCGCATCATGCGTCATCAAGGTTTTTGGCGGGACGATCAAGTAGGCATAGGCGCGATGATGGGAGCGTCCCACCCGTCCGCGCAATTGGTGCAACTGGGCCAACCCCAGTTTGTCGGCGCGGTTAATGATGATCGTATTGGCGCTAGGCACGTCAATGCCGCTTTCAATGATGGTCGTGGCGAGCAGGACGTTGAAACGCTGATGGTAAAAGTCCAGCATGATGCGTTCCAGTTCGCGCTCAGGCATTTGCCCGTGGGCATGTTGGATGCGAGCCATGGGGATCAGCCGCTCCAATTCACGCTGAGTTTTGTCCATTGTCTCAATTTTATTGTGCAGGAAATAAACCTGCCCGCCGCGCTTGATCTCGCGCAAAATGGCTTCTTGAACCAGCGCGTCGGCCCATTCGCTGACGAAGGTTTGGATGGCGTGGCGGTTGGGCGGGGGGGTGGCGATGATGGAAATGTCGCGCAGCCCCCCCAGCGCCATGTTCAGGGTGCGGGGAATGGGCGTGGCGGTCAGGGTGAGGAAGTCCAGCTCACTGCGCAGTTTTTTGAAATGCTCCTTTTGGGCAACGCCAAAACGGTGTTCCTCATCAATGATGACTAGCCCCAAATTCTTGAATTGGATGTCCTTTTGCAATAATTTATGGGTGCCGATCAAGATGTCTATCTTGCCTTCTTTGACGGCTTCGGCAAACTGTTCCTGCTGCTTTTTGCCGACGAAGCGTGACATCACTTCAATCCGTATGGGCCATTCCGCAAAGCGGTCACGAAAGTTTTGGAAATGTTGCTGTGCCAACAGCGTGGTGGGGACTAGCACCGCCGTCTGTTTGCCATTATGCGCGGCAATGAAAGCAGCCCTCATCGCCACTTCGGTCTTGCCAAAGCCGACATCGCCGCAAACCACCCGATCCATGGGGCGTTTCGATGCCATGTCCTTGATGACATCTTGAATCGCATTTTCTTGATCCGGGGTTTCTTCAAACGGGAACCCGGCGGCGAAAGCGGTATAGTCTTCGCTCAGGGTCTGGAAGGCATGGCCTTTTTTGGCCTCGCGTTTAGCATAAATTTCCAGCAATTCGGCGGCTACGTCGCGTGCGCGTTCCATCGCCTTGCGCTTGAGCTTGCCCCATTGCTCGTTGCCGAGTTTGTGCAAGGGCGCGCCTTCTTCGTTGGACCCACTGTAACGACTGACCAAGTGAAGAGAGGACACTGGCACATAAAGCTTGTCACCATTGGCATATTCCAAGGCAAGAAATTCCGCATCGGTGCCGCCCACGGTTAGCCTTTGCAAGCCGAGAAAACGTCCCACGCCATGTTCCTGATGCACAACAGCCGAGCCAATGTCCAGTTCTTCGAGGTTGCGCATCAAGGTGCCAAGGTCGCGTTCAACCACCTTGCGTCGGCGGCGTTGCTGGACTTTTTCACCGGAAAGCTGAGTTTCAGTGATGATGGCAAGCGGTGGGTCGGTTAACCAAAGTCCATGGTCCAACGGGGCTACAAGCAAACACAGTTCATTGTCGGCTTCGGTAAAATCCTTCCAAGTTTCAATGAGGCGGGTCCTGATCTGGTATTTCCCCAAATCGGTGATCATCGCTTCTCGGTGGCCGGCGGTTTCCGCGACAAATAGGCATTTGCCATGGAAGTCTTCCAGAAAGTCACGCAGGGCTTGAGCAGGCTGTTTTTGTTTGGTGTCAACGGCAAGTTTGGGAAGTGGGTTGCAGGCGAAGTTTATCGTAGTGAATGGCTCATTTTCACCCGTGGAGGAATCAATCAGTATCTGTGGATACTCGCTAAGGCGGGTACGAAATTCGTCGGTATCTAAAAAGAGTGTTTCAACTGGCAATGCGGGGCGGTCAATATTGGCTTTGCGCAACAAATATCGGCTATTGGTTTCTTCGAAAAAACGGGTGACAGCGCTCTCAATTTCACCTTTCAACACAAAAACGGTGTTTTTGGGCAGATAATCAAACAAGGTTTCTGTTGTATCAACCAATAAAGGTAAATAATATTCAACGCCCCCCGGTGCAATCCCTTTGCTAATATCTTGGTACAAGGCGTTGTTGCTTGGCAAGTTCGGAAATTGGGTACGGTATCGGCGACGGAACTGTTTGATGGCATCTTCGTCAAATGGGAATTCTCGGGCGGGAAACAGGTTGATGTCATCCACCTTATCCTTGGAGCGTTGAGTTTCCGGGTCGAATGTTCGAATGGACTCAATTTCCTCATCAAATAACTCGATCCTGTAAGGCATTCCGCTGCCCATGGGGAATAGGTCGAGAATGGCTCCGCGTATCGCGAATTCGCCATGCTGCATGACCTGTGAAACACACTGATAACCGACGCTTTCCAAGCGCTTACGGGTATTATCCATTTTCAGTATGCCGCCCACGGCCATGATCACACTGTTGGCTAGTATATGAGTCCTTGGTGCCAGTTTTTGCATCAGGGTGGCGGCAGTCGCCACTAATATGCCTCGGTGAATCGTGGGCAATTGTGCCAATGTTTTGATCCGTTGCGAGATTATTTCCGGCAATGGCGAGAAAACATCATACGGTAGCGTTTCCCAATCGGGGAACTGTAGCACGGGTAATTCTTCACCTAAAAAGAAACGCAGTTCATGTTCCAGCCTAAGCATGGTTTGCATATCGGGGGTAACCACGAGATAAAGTCTGTGGTCGGTTTTCGCCGATTGAGCGAGAACTAGCGAGTCACCGCAACCATGCAATTCCCGCCATACTTGGGTTTCTGGCTTTGCTGCAATTTGCGGTGGCGAAAGTGTGGAAATTGGGCTTGGCCTATTCATCGGGTGCGGATAGTTGAATTGAATTGTGTTGAAAAACTACACATTTTGCTTGTCATGTTTTATTAATGCCATTATTTACCGCAATAGTGTTTGACTTTCTGTTGACAATTCCTATTTCAAGAAACTGTCGATTGGTTGTTGTAATGAATAAGCAACTGATTTTGGGGATGGCTTTGTAATAGCATATACGAGATGAACATGAAATATTTTTACGTATGGGTTTATATTCTGAATAGTTTCCAATATAATATGAAACTGTGTTAAATAGATTTACTAATCCTGTAATTTTAATGAGGTTCCATATGACGACAAATTTGCATGAACTTTCAGAAACCGAACTTGCTTCAGTGATTGACAATGCCCAAAAAGCCCTTCTCTCTAGGCAAGAGGGAAAACGCAAAGAGGGTATTGCGAAAATTCGAGAGATTGCAGCCTCTATTGGTGTAAATGTCGAAATCACAGATTCAGGTAAGGTTTCGACTAGAAGAGGTGGAAAGGTTCCCGTGAAATACCAAAATCCAGCCAATCCGTTAGATAGATGGACCGGTCGGGGCATGCAGCCAAAATGGTTGCGCGAGTTCGTTGAGCAAGGGCGTCAGGTCGAAGAATTTGCAATATAAGTAACAAAAGCCTACCCAGTACTTGAAATTTTTGAGTATCATAGGCCCTCCTTGTCAAGTTGGCAATGGGGGCCTGTTATTTCGATGGGTGTCTTGATTTAGCTATTTAAGGTTGCAGCAATGCGACATCTTGTTGCTTAGATGAAAGTTTGTGTTTTGAACTTAGAGTTAATTTAATTTTTCAAAGTGGTAAGGCATAGAGTATTTTTTCTGTATAAGAGGTGTGGTTGACATGAGTAAAAAGTCGAGAGGTGTTAACGCTGGGGGGAGAAGCCCTGTCGCCAAGAATGCCTATAAATTCAATCGGTCCATTGTCATGGCGGATCGAAAAAAATATCGCAGAACTGGAAAGCACAAAGGCTCAGAGCCTTTCGCTGGTTTGCTTCCTATAGTACAGGCAAGCAATCTTGCGAAAGGTTTTGCAGCTTAGTTTGGTAGCCAAGTGATCGGGCAAAATCTCTTTACCTGTCTGCCAATTGATGTTGAGCGCGAACATTTCGAAACGCTACACCAAGGCTCCGCTTTCAGGCTGGAGCGGATCGTTTCATATGGTCAAGCTACAGCGTCAGGGGAATGGTATGACCAAGACCAAGGTGAATGGGTCGTTTTACTCAAAGGTTCGGCAAGTTTGCTGATTGAGGGTGACGGCAAACTTGACCTGTTGCCAGGTGATTATCTTTATCTCCCGCCGCATAAGCGGCATAGAGTGGAGTGTACGCATGCGGAAGGGGAAACCATCTGGTTGGCTTTGCATCACGCTATATGATTTCGGATTCACCGCCGTCAAGCTGAGTGAGTTGCTCCGCTTTTGCAAGATACCTCACTAACTCAGTCCCCGCTCTGCATAGGGTGCCGGCAAATGCTAGGATTCCATCTTCATGACCTCCCATTGCAATAATCCCATATTCAAGGTTTTTAGCAGCTTGCTCCACGGCCTTTCCCATTTCAGGTGTGCCATAGGCAATTGACGGGGAGGTTTGGGAAATGCCAAGCCGTGAGGCATTGCGCCAAATTGATGGGGAGTGCGCATGGAGTACGCAAGTTATCTGCCTATTTGCGGCGTAAATGGACCCATGGGTCAGCGCTTCGGAAGAAGGCTCAATAGGCCCTTTGGCGTAAACACAGTTTTTTTCCAGATTGAAGTCGGTGACTATACAATAATCTTGGGTTGATAGATGTTCTTTTGCGCCTGTCTGAGTCCCGCTGACGATGAATGCATTTGCGCTTGTTCGCTGACTGACATTACCATAAGCCAAGCCTTGATAACGGAATGGGTCACGCCCTGTTAGCCCGAGGCGGTGAAGAATCTGTCTCCAAGCGTTTAATTCTGCGATGCTTTCCAGCCCAATCGGGGATGCGTGACTAAAGAATAAATTGAATTTAATCACACCTTCTTCTTCAATTGCTTGCGGAAGTTCCAATGGCTCTTGGTTAGTCATGGGTTGTCAGGCATGGAGAAATTAATGAAAAAGTTGAATAATCAACCTATAATATAACGTTTCGGTGCGAGAGGGATGGCAAGATTTTGCCAAGCCAGTCCTTTAGCTTACCCTGCTTGGTAGGCAAGTGGGTGGGTTTCGCGTCGGCAAAAGCCAGCTAATTAGAGTATAATCCTAGAAAAATTCCACAAGCGAATGTGGCGAAATTGGTAGACGCGCTGGATTTAGGTTCCAGTGGGGTAACCCTTGAGAGTTCGAGTCTCTCCATTCGCACCATAAATTAAACGCGCCTTGGTCGATTCGGATCGTATTTCTGCTTGCCTTTTTGAAGGGCAGAATGTGGTTTGATCTGACATAAGGTGCCCGCAACTGCGAGATTTTCTCCAAAAGTTCAGTTTGAGGACCATTACATGCAAGTTTCCGTTGAATCAACCTCCGAATTAAGCAGAAAGATGACCGTTCAGGTTCCTGAAGAAAAAATCCAGGAACAAGTCTCCAAGCGCCTCAAATCCATGGCTGGAAAAATCAAGCTGGATGGATTCAGGCCGGGCAAGGCTCCGCAAAGCTTGATTCAGAAACGCTATGGCCAGGGGGTTCGGGAGGAGGTTCTGGAAGAGTTGACCAAGTCCAGTTATTACGAGGCGATCAAGGAAGAAAAGCTAAAGCCAGTGTCCGGTCCGTTAATTACTCATGAAGTCACTTCTGAGGGGCAGGGACTCAAATATGTCGCAGATTTTGAAGTATTGCCGGAGTTTGTCCTATATCCATTGGAACTGATGGAAATCGACAGGTATGTTTCCTCTGTGACCGACGAAGATTTGGATGTGATGTTGCAGCGTCTTCGCGACCAGCGTAAAACTTGGCAGGCAACAGGAAATCCAGCCGCGTTGGAAGACCGTGTGGTGATCAATTTTGAAGGCCAGGCTAATGGGGAGAATTTTACCAACGGAAAAGTGGAAAAATTCCCTGTTGTGTTAGGTTCCAACCAATTGATTCAAGGATTTGAGCAAGAATTAGTCGGTACTTTGGTCGGTTCACAAAAGACCTTTAGCCTAGAGTTCCCCAGCGATTACAGCGTAGAAAAGTTGGCTGGCAGTATCGGAGAATTCTCGGTCGAGGTAGTCAGTGTGGAAGAAAGTGTCTTGCCAGAGTTAGATACGGAATTTGCCAAGGCATTCGGCATTGAAAGTGGAGAAATTGAGGAGTTCAAGAAGGAAATTAGAACCAGTATGGAGAGGGAGATGAAGCGGGCGCTGAATGGAAAAATTAAGGATTCAGTCATGGAGGAGTTGCTGAGGAAGAATGACTCGCTTAGCTTGCCCACAATCTTAGTGAATGAAGAGTTGAAAAGCCTGATCAATTCCTACAAAGGAGAGGCTCAGAGGCAAAACCAGCCTTTTGACGAGAATATCGCACGTTCGCATTTTGATCCATTGGGTCGTCGTAGGGTTGCCCTTGGCTTGTTGTTAAACCGGATTATTGAGGCTAACCAAGTGAGCGTTGACAACGGGCGTGTGCGTACCGCTATTGAGGACTTGGCGTTAAGTTACGAGAATCCCGAAGAAGTGGTTAACTGGTACTATTCTAACCGGGATCAATTATCGCAAGTGCAGAATATGGTGGTTGAGGATCAGGTTGTCGATCTGATCTTGGAAAAGGCTAAATGCACTGAGCGCAAAATCGACTTTAAAGATTTGATGCAACCTCCTTCACCAGCCGTCCAAGGATGATGAAAGATTAATAATTTACTGGGAATCACTATGAAAACAAATGAAATCCATGCGGCCGGTGGGCTAGTCCCCATCGTCATAGAGCAGTCAGCACGGGGCGAGCGGGCATTCGACATTTATTCGCGCCTTTTGAAGGAGCGGGTTATTTTTTTGGTGGGTCCAGTTGAAGATTACATGGCGAACCTAGTAGTGGCCCAGATGCTCTTCCTTGAGTCGGAAAATCCAGACAAGGACATCCATCTATACATCAATTCGCCGGGTGGCGTGGTGACTTCCGGGCTTGCAATCTACGATACCATGCAATTTATCAAGCCCGATGTCAGTACGCTTTGCATCGGGCAAGCGGCCAGCATGGGTGCCCTGTTATTGGCTGGCGGGGCTGCTGGGAAGCGTTACTGTCTGCCGCATTCCAGGGTGATGATTCATCAGCCGTTGGGTGGTTTTCAAGGACAGGCCAGCGACATTGACATTCACGCCCGCGAAATTCTTGCGGTGCGTGAGCGCCTCAACAAAATCTTTGTCAAACATACAGGGCAACCGATTGAAAAAATTCAAACGGATACAGACCGTGACAATTTTATGAGTGGTGGTGATGCAGTATCTTATGGTCTAATCGACAAAGTGCTTGCCAACCGCCAGGCATCAGCCAGCTAGGTTGCTAGGATTCTTGAATATTAGTGATTTTTGTGGCCGGCTTTAAGCGGTCTAATTGAATTTTGAGAGATGGCCTGATTAGCGTGCGGGACATACGAATGATCTTAGGGGGTAGCGATGAGTGACGATAAAAGCGGCAAGGAAGGGAGCGGAAAGCTTCTGTATTGTTCTTTTTGCGGAAAAAGCCAGCATGAGGTTCGTAAACTCATTGCGGGCCCGGCAGTTTTCGTATGCGATGAATGCGTGGAATTGTGCAATGACATCATTCGCGAGGAGTTGCAGGATAACGTTTCTGGAAACTCCGATAAATTGCCTAAGCCTAAGGAAATTAAATACGTCCTTGACGAATATGTCATTGGTCAAGAAAAGGCGAAACGTATTCTGGCGGTGGCGGTTTACAATCACTATAAGCGATTGCGCTCGCAGGGTAGAAAGCATGAGGTTGAACTGGCAAAGAGCAATATCTTATTGATCGGGCCGACTGGTTCAGGAAAGACATTATTGGCGGAAACCTTGGCTAGGCTCTTGGATGTGCCTTTTACCATTGCCGATGCCACGACGCTGACCGAAGCAGGCTATGTGGGCGAGGATGTGGAAAATATCATCCAGAAAATTCTTCAAAAGTGCGATTATGATGTGGCAAAGGCCGAGTCTGGGATTGTATACATAGACGAGATTGATAAAATTTCGCGCAAGTCCGACAACCCATCCATCACCCGTGATGTTTCTGGCGAAGGCGTGCAGCAAGCTTTGTTAAAGCTGATTGAAGGGACGGTGGCCTCGGTTCCCCCGCAAGGCGGACGCAAACACCCACAGCAAGAGTTTTTGCAGGTCAACACGGCCAATATTTTGTTCATTTGTGGAGGGGCTTTTGCCGGACTGGACAAAATCATCAGTGCGCGCTCAGAGAAGGGCGGCATCGGTTTTTCCGCCGAAGTAAAGAGCAAAGATGAGCGAAAAAATGTTGGTCAAATACTGGCGGATGTTGAAGCGGAGGATTTGATCCGTTATGGCCTGATTCCCGAGTTCGTGGGGAGACTTCCGGTTGTCGCAACTTTGGAAGAGTTGGATCAGGATGCTCTGGTAAAAATACTAACCGAACCAAAGAACGCATTGGTCAAACAGTATAAAAAATTGTTTGAGATGGAAGGGTGTGACCTTGAAATCCGCGAAGATGCCCTCAAAACTATCTCAACACGGGCGATGGAAAGGAAGACAGGTGCGCGAGGTCTTCGCACCATACTTGAACATATTCTGCTCGATACTATGTATGAATTGCCGTCCACTGACCACATTTCCAAGGTGGTCATTGATGATAAGGTAGTCAAGGGTGAGACCCAGCCCTACCTGATCTACCGAAGCGAAGAAAAGCAAGTCGCCTCGGCTGACTAGCAAGTTATTGTAAATGTTTGACCTTTTTCACAATGCAGTGTTCCTCATAGCTAATTGGCTAATTGTTGAGGTATAGTCGGCTTGGCCTAATATATTTTAAGCCGAGCCGAATTTTCATCCAATCGCATCCCTAGTTACTTCAAAGGTTTCCCCTATGGAAAATTTATTGCCCGAAGATGATGGTCACATGGACAAACTTGTGCCAGTACTGCCGCTGCGTGATGTGGTGGTTTATCCGCATATGGTCATTCCTCTGTTTGTTGGGCGCGACAAGTCGATCCAAGCATTGGAAAGCGCCATGAGGGAAAACAAGCAAATCATGTTGGTGGCGCAGAGGGACGCCGAAAACGACGACCCCAACTTTCAAGATTTGTATGACGTGGGGACCCTGTCCAATATCCTTCAACTGTTAAAGCTGCCTGATGGCACTGTCAAAGTGCTGGTGGAGGGAAATCAGCGCTGCAAGGTTGAAAAATACCGGCTTGTTGGCAAGCATTATGTTGCTTCTGTATCCCCCTTGCACGACAGGCTTGATCTCAGTGATCAAGAAATTGAAGTGCTGTCTAGGACTGCCATTAATGCCTTTGACCAATATGTGAAGTTGAACAAACGTATCCCGCCGGAAGTTCTCAATTCCCTGTCAGGGATTGAAGATCCTAGCCGTCTGGCCGATACGATAGCGGCTCATATGACGATCAAGATCGAAGAAAAGCAAGCCATCTTGGAAATGGATGAGATTGCCCTTCGTTTAGAAAAGTTGATGACTCTTATGGAAAACGAAGTCGATATGCTGGAAATGGAGAAGCGCATACGGGGTCGTGTCAAGCAGCAGATGGAAAAGAACCAGCGCGAGTATTACCTTAACGAACAGATGAAGGCGATCCAGAAGGAATTGGGTGAGATGGAGGATGTTCCGAATGAAATAGAGGAACTTGCCCGCAAAATTGAAAAGGCGGGCATGCCTGAGGCCGCACGTGTCAAAGCCGATGCTGAATTAAACAAGCTCAAACTTATGTCACCGATGTCGGCGGAAGCCACTGTGGTTCGCAATTACATTGATTGGATGGTTGGCGTGCCTTGGAAGAAAAGGACGAAAGTCAGCCTAGATTTGAACAAAGCCGAAGAAGTGCTTGAGAAGGATCATTATGGCTTGGAAAAGGTCAAGGAACGGATATTGGAATATCTGGCCGTACAAAATCGTGTGAAGAAACTTAAAGGCCCGATACTATGCTTGGTTGGCCCCCCAGGCGTGGGGAAAACTTCACTTGGACAATCCATTGCCAGGGCCACTAATCGAAAATACGTCCGAATGGCCCTAGGGGGTGTGCGCGACGAAGCTGAAATACGAGGTCACCGCAGAACCTATATTGGCTCCTTACCCGGAAAGATTCTGCAAAACCTGTCCAAGGTCAAGTCCCGCAATCCAATGTTCATGTTGGACGAGATTGATAAGATGGCGCAAGATTTTCGTGGAGATCCCGCTTCAGCACTATTGGAAGTGCTTGACCCAGAACAGAATCACACGTTCAATGACCACTATCTTGAGGTTGACTTCGATTTGTCGGAGGTGATGTTTATCGCCACGGCAAATACCATGAATATCCCCGCGCCGTTGCTGGATCGCATGGAAGTGATACGCATAGCGGGTTATACCGAAATAGAAAAGATTAACATTGCACTGCGCTATCTCATCCCTAAGCAAATCACAAACAATGGCTTGAAGGAAAGTGAGATTGACGTAACTGAATCGGCCGTCCGCGGTATAATCCGTTATTACACTCGTGAGGCGGGAGTGCGAAATTTAGAGCGCGACATCGCCAAAATTTGTCGCAAAGTCGTCAAAGGTCTGGTGCTGAAGCCATCCAATGATCTGGTCACGGTGAACGAAGACAATCTTGATCAATATTTAGGGGTTCAGCGTTTCCGTTACGGCAGGGCGGAAGAGAACGACGAAGTCGGGCAAGTGACAGGTTTGGCTTGGACTGAGGTGGGCGGGGAATTGCTCACCATTGAGGCGGCAATCATGATTGGGACCGGGAAGCAAACCTATACCGGCAAATTGGGCGATGTGATGCAGGAGTCTATCCATACCGCAATGACAGTGGCTAGAAGCCGGTCAGAAGTGCTAGGCATAGAGTCTTCCTTCTATCAGAAAAGCGATGTCCATATCCATGTGCCGGAAGGGGCCACGCCAAAAGACGGTCCAAGTGCGGGTATTGGTATGTGTACGGCACTGGTTTCCGCACTGACCAAGATTCCCGTCCATTCCAATGTTGCCATGACAGGGGAAATCACTCTGCGTGGCGAAGTGCTTCCCATCGGCGGGTTAAAGGAAAAATTGCTTGCCGCGCACCGGGGCGGAATAGACACTGTGATTATTCCAAAAGAAAACGAGAAGGACTTGACGGAAATTCCTGATAACATTAAGCAGGATTTGAAAATCATCAGTGTTCGTTGGATTGACGAGGTGTTGGCAGTCGCGTTGCAAAGAATGCCAGAACCATTGCCCAAGATGCCTGTGGTGGTTGAACCTGACTGTTCAGGGAAGCAAACCGCACCCAATGCAATCACGGCTCATTAAAGGGGCTTTTATAAAATCCGGCAGTTTAGAATCTATAAATTTGGGTTGCCGGATTAATTTTCTTATCGAAGAGTGTGGCTTTGGCAGTGAGCCACTTTTTTGTTCCTTGACAGTGGTTTTGTTCTACTGCTACATTGGCTCGGACAAGGTTTCTGGCATGGCGAATGTAACTGGCTGTACGGAAAAATCTGGCGGGAAACAACTATAATCCTAATTTTCAACGATAGACAGGGGGAGTGAATGAACAAGTCGGAACTTATTGAGTCCATCGCAGAATCAGCCGACCTGACAAAATCGGATGCGGGGCGTGCCCTTGATGCTGTAATTGAAGCCATCACCAACGCTTTGAGGAAAGGGGAGACGGTGTCCTTAGTTGGGTTTGGTTCTTTTGGCGTGAAAGAAAGGGCTGAGCGTCAGGGGCGAAACCCGCAAACGGGTGAGGCCATTACCATCAAATCAGCTAAAATTCCTTCATTTAAAGCTGGCAAAGCCCTCAAGGATGCTTTATAATAGACTGATAATTTGATGGAAACGGGTGCTTAGCTCAGCTGGGAGAGCATCGCCCTTACAAGGCGAGGGTCGTAGGTTCGATCCCTACAGCACCCACCACAAAATACAAATTGGAGCGGTAGTTCAGTTGGTCAGAATACCGGCCTGTCACGCCGGGGGTCGCGGGTTCGAGCCCCGTCCGCTCCGCCAAATCGTCAAAAACCCCGGACATAATTGGTCGCGGGGTTTTTTATGGTCGATAGAAAATTCAAATTAGCTAATATTAAAATATAAGGTTCTAGGATATGTTGCAAGCGATAAGAGACAAAGCACATGGTATCTTTGCTTGGGCCATGTTAATTTTAGTAGGTGTTCCATTCGCCTTGTGGGGTATTAATAACTATTTTGATGGGGGCAAGGAAAAGCCCGTCGCGATAGTTGGAGATCGGGACATATTTGAAAGGGAAGTCAACCAAGCCTACGAAAGCCTTGTATCTGAAAATCAATCAGCGGATTACGACGAAAAGCAGTTAAGGCATGAAGCTTTGGAGCAAGTGATTAATCGGGAGTTGATAACCCAAGCCGCACATAAGGAACGCTTTGTGATAAGCGAAGCGGAGACTCGCAACTATGTGCAATCTTTGCCGTTTTTCCAAACAGATGGGAAATTTGATAAAGATAGGCTAAAAAATATGCTGGCTACGTCCGGGATATCCCCACAACGTTATACAATGCAAGTCATGGAGGATTTGCTTAAGAAGCAATTTGTCAGAGGTGTCACCGATACCGCTATCGTTTCCAAGCGACAGCTTGATAATTTTTATCGGTTTCGAGATCAGGAACGGCAGATTGAATACGTCACCGTCCCTCTGAAAAAAACTGACGTGCCAATATCCGACAAGGATATTGAAGCGTATTATCAAGCCAACAAAAACCTTTATCAGAATCCAGAGAAGATATCGGTGGAATATGTTGTTCTGAGCATTGATGATGTTTCCGGCGAATTCAAACCTACCGAAGATGAACTGAAGGTGCTTTATGAAGAGCAAAAAGCGCAATTTGGGACGCCCGAGCAGCGTAAAGTAAGCCATATCTTGATTGCATTTAATTCGGATAAAGAAGATGAGATAAATGCCGCCAAGTCCAAGGCCGAGGGTTTGCGCGAACGATTGAACAAGGGTGAGGATTTTTCCAAGCTCGCCAAGGAAAGTTCTGATGATAAAGACTCACCTATGAAAAACGGAGAAGCCGTCTTATATACCAAAGAAAGCATACACCCCGAACTTGCCAACACTGCATTCTCCATTGCCAAAGGGGAAGTATCCCAACCGGTGAAAACAAGTTTTGGTTATGACTTGATCAAAGTGACTGAATTGGTTCCAGCAACATTCAAAAAGTTTGAAGAGGTTCGGCCTGAACTGGAAAAAAGTTACCGTCGAAACGCGGCAGAGAACAAATTCTACGATGCCAAACAAAAATTGGATGAGATGAGCTTTGAACACAATGACGGCTTGGAGCCTTTGGCTAATAAACTTGGACTAAAAATTGCTCAGACCAGACTTTTTACGCGCGAATCAGGCGAGAATGTTGCCGCCGAGACCATTGTGAGAAATGCTGCCTTTGCCTCTGAAGTGCTGGAAGGCAAGAACAGTCCGGCCTTGGAAATCGGTACTGACAAGGTTTATGTGCTTCATTTGAAAGAACATCAACCCGCAACAGACAAGCCAATTGACGAGGTGAAAGCCCAAATTATCGCCAAACTTCAAAGCAAGCAGGCTTCGGAGTCCGCTAACAAGCAGGCAGGGCAATTGTTGGCAGACCTGAAACAGGGGAAAGCCTTGACCGATGTTGCAAAATCCATCGGAGCGACCGTGAGTAAGGCAACTGTGAAGTTGGTGGGTAAAACCGATTTGTCTCCCGCTTTGATCAAAGCGGTTAACAAAACACCCCGTCCAAGTGGCGGCAAGCCAAGCGTAACAATGGTCTCTTTGGATAACGGAGAACAGGTTGTATTTGTTTTAACTGAAGTAAAATATGGCTCGGCAGCTTCAGTTGACCCAAAACAATTGGAAATGGCCCAAGATTATTTAAGCAAGAATGCAGGTCAAGCACAATTTGAAGCATTTTTGGGTTTCTTGAGGGAGCAGTCAGGGGTAAAAATTATGGAGCAGCCCAAGCTGTAAGTTTTTTCTCCATGGCGATTGTCAGTCTAAGACTATTATGGGCCTTGGTATGGTTCATGATGGATTGGGGAGGGGTCAAGGCAGATGAACTTGCCGACACGGTTCAAAAAGTTAAATCGAGCATCGTTGGCATAGGGACCTATCAGAAAACGCGCACTCCGCAAGTCGATTTTAGAGGCACGGGTTTCATTGTTGGTGATGGACTGCATGTGCTGACAAATGTCCATGTGTTGCCTACCGTGTTGGATCAACAGAAGTTGGAAACACTGGCAATTTTTGTACGTGAGTCCGGGAAGGAAATGCTTCGACCCGCCGAAGTTGTCGAGGAAGACGAGCAGCATGACATTGCGTTGCTGAGAATCGGAGGCATCCCGTTGCCCACTCTAGGCATCGGCAATTCTGACAAAGTGCGCGAAGGGGAGTCCTATGCATTCACTGGCTATCCCATCGGTGTGGTGCTGGGTCTACACCCGGCTACTCACCGCGCCACAATCTCTGCCATCACCCCGTCGGCCATTCCGCTGCAACGGGCTGGGCAATTAAACAAAGCCGTGATTGAACGGCTTCAAGACCCTTATGACGTATTCCAACTGGATGCGACCGCCTATCCCGGTAATAGCGGTAGTCCGCTTTACAGTCCTGTGGATGGCAAAGTCATCGGCATAATCAATAAAGTGTTTGTTCAAGAAACCAAGGAGTCTCTGTTGTCAAAGCCCAGTGGGATTGCTTACGCCATCCCGATTCGTTTTGCTGATAAGTTACTCAAAAAAATTGCACGTGAGTGAATAATCGGGCATATATACCCGTCAATCCAATGCGATGCCAACAAATTAAACCACGTTGTGTCTTCAGCAGAACTTGGGCAACTGAATATGATTCTTGCCCTATATTATTTTTTTAGTTATCACAGGCATCAGTCGTCTTTTGCCTCGGCTTCCCGTTTTATATTTTCATCAGCCATATCATTTGAGTTGCGATCATCGTTGTCAGTATTATCATTTGGATGCCTGACTGCGTTTGCCAAATTGACTGTTCGGGCTTTGGCTTGGGTATCCTCGTCGATCGGGCTGGAACAACTGGACAACAAAATTGTCATGAGCAAAGGGACAACAATGGTTATTAGAATTTTCACGTAAGCCCCCAAAATGGAAATTCAGGTCGTAGAATTCATTGATCCATATTATTCTAGTTTAAGCAATTAAACCACAAATGAACATCGCTTTACTATGGTTTCGTCGCGATTTACGACTGACCGACAACCCGGCGTTGAATAGGGCTTTGCAATCGGCGGAGTGTGTAGTGCCCTTGTTCATCCAGTCACCAGAAGAAGAAATGGGATGGGCCATGGGTTCTGCAAGTCGCTGGTGGTTGCACCATAGCCTAAACGCTTTGGACGCATCCTTGCGAAAATTAGGTTCGCGTTTGGTGATACGCCAAGGTGAGAGTGCGTCAGTTTTGCGGCAGATCGTCCGAGAAACCGGAGCCAAACAAATTTTTTGGAACCGTCTCTACGAACCGGCAGCGATTGAACGCGACAAGGCCATTAAACAAAGTTTGCGCGACGATGGACTGTTAGTCGAAAGCTTCAATAGTGCGCTCCTTAAGGAGCCGTGGGAGGTCAAGCGTGGTAAGGGCGAGCCCTATAAAGTCTTTACCCCCTATTGGAAAGCTTTGCAAAGCCAGTCGCTTGAATATTCCATCCTTCCCGCACCAACAAAAGTCCCTCCCGTTCCCCTAGAAACTAACAGCTTAGACTTGGACAGTCTGGGCTTGTTGCCAACGATTGCTTGGGATGGCGGTATGAATGCATTTTGGCAGCCCGGCGAGGAAGGCGCTTTGTCGCGACTGGATGAGTTTATTGATGCGTCTATCGGTGAATATGCCACGGATCGGGACAGGCCGGACCATGCCGGTACATCGTGCCTTGCACCCCATCTGCATTTTGGTGAAATCGGACCACAACAGATTGTTTTGGAAATTCGGAATCGGTTGGAATTATCATCAAAACAAACAGGGTCTGATAGTTATATTCGAGAATTGGGTTGGCGCGAGTTTGCCCATCATTTGCTTTTCCATTTTCCATACACCATCGAAAGCCCCATGGATACCCGCTTCCAGCATTTTCCGTGGAACGAACCGGATGTTAATAAGTTGAAAGCTTGGCAACAAGGCAAGACCGGAATACCCTTGGTCGATGCCGGGATGCGTGAGCTGTGGCATACCGGCTGGATGCACAATCGGGTGCGCATGGTGGTCGCTTCCTTTTTGGTCAAGAACTTGCGCATCCATTGGCTGGAAGGCGCAAGATGGTTTTGGGATACTCTGGTGGATGCGGATTTGGCAAACAACACCCTTGGCTGGCAATGGGTCGCCGGATGCGGGGCTGATGCCGCGCCATATTTCCGTATTTTCAACCCCGTGTTGCAGGGGGAGCGCTTTGACCCTGAAGGGGATTATGTACGTCAATGGGTTCCCGAACTCTCCAAAATGCCAGCCCGTTTCATCCATCAGCCGTGGCTTGCCCCCGCAGCCATCTTGCAATCCAGCGGTGTCAGCTTGGGTAAGAATTACCCATTGCCAATCGTTGATTTGAAAACCAGCCGTGAACAGGCGTTGGAAGCTTTCAAGCAATTGGGCGCCAGGGGCTGCTAAACAGCTTGCTTTGCTTGACGGGGTGAGTCTTGATGATTCGGCAATTCATGATGTTGCTCAGTGGATGTGCATTTCTCGATTTCCCGCCTTTTCGCTTCTTTGCAACAAGTACCTATCTTGGTCTCTAGAGACAGACATACCGTCGTCTTTTAGATAGAGCAGCGTAGCTTCATCCTTAATTGCCAATCGACGCTGAGGAACCTCTTTGTTGGAGTTCAACAGGACGATGCCTTTAGTTTCGTCCCATTCGTATTTTCCTTTTTCGAAGGACTCTCTGTTTTGTGGTTTTGCGGGCTGGATGACCAAGAGATAATTGTTTTTGGGATTCAAAGACAAGGTCATTTTAATACCGTTGCAATTTTCTTCATGGCACGGCAGATAGCCGTAGAAGACGCCCCGAAATTTGCCAATTTCCTTCTCGGGACTGGCATGAGCCGAATGATCCATGGTGCCCTGCTGGCTAAGTTCGCGAGCCTTAAGTGCTTTTTCCTGGAGTTGCATATCCGTTTCCGCCCAAGCGGCGTTCAGTGAGGGGAGCAATGCCGCGAAAACTATCAATAACGCCTTCTTAATCATTTTTCTGTTCGATGCCGTCATAAGGAATGTTTTTTAGTCTATGTTCAAAATCCGCGTAGCTAATGAGAATTGCAGCATATTCAATCCGTGTTGTAAATAGCACACCCAACGGCATAATGGCACCTGATTAGTTAGATTCTTCAGCAAGGGCGAAAATAACTACGTCATACCGGCATGGATCGCCGGTATCCAGATTGCAAGGACGCTCCGAAGCCCCGCCATCCATGGAACCTAGGTTCCGGCGATCCATGCCGGAACGACGGCTGTTCTGATTTGGCTGAAACATATTTCTAATCAGATAATGGCTTGGGTTGTTTTTTGTTGGTTAACCAGAATTTCCCATGCAATTAAACGTCTCCACACCTATGCCGCAGCGCGAAGTCGGATATTGTCCAAAATCGAAATGATCTCATCGACTTCTGTTGTCCCGAATATGCCATCAACACCATAAGGGCTTAAATCGGTATAAGGCGATTGGTAGAGCAAAGCGGCATCCATCCATCCCCGTTGGGTCAGATGGTTGATGATCTGGTCAATGAATTCTATTTGATTGGCTGTTAAAGTTTTGCCCATCATGAACTGGTTGAACGCCTGCTTGGCAGCTTCACGGTCCAAACCCACCAAAGACCTGATAAACAATCCCAAGCCATTGGCTTCTTGCTTGGCGCGTTCGATGTCTTGCGTTGTGGCTGTCCCGGTTTCCATCAATATGCGTTCCAATTCGGCTAGGTCACTAGCCGTCAAAGCTTCATTGCGGCGCAATTTGTGGATGGTGATATGATTCTCATGGGTTTGCAGGAATTGCCGAGCCTTGGCCCTAAAGCGGTCAAAGTCATTGCCCTCGGTGAATCCGGGGAGTTTCACCCTGACCGCTTCCCCTACCGTGTCTTCAAAATCGCTGTAAACCTGCTTGCGCTTGGTTTTCTCGAGCAGCTTAACCAAAGCCCGCAATTTGCGCCGGACATTATCCAACATCGGCGCGGTGACATCTTCCCAAAAGGCATCCGTCATGACTTCTTGAATTAAAGCCATTTCGGCCCTGACCATCGGGATGCTGTCCTGCTCGGAAAGTGCGAGGGCGATGTCTTGGACTCGTTCGCGTAGCGAGTTGAAACCGAGTTCCACCCGCAATAAAGCCAATTGCAGCTTGAACATTAGTAGATCAAAATATTTGGCCTCGACATCATTATCCACTAGTTCCGTAGGCAAGCCAGCGAGATGATGCGCCAGTTCATCGAAATGAATGGGTTCCAGTTTCTCCCATGCCTTGGGTTCGGCATAGCGTTCCACCAACAAGCGACGGGGTCGCACGATGAAATTTTGGAGGTTCATTCCCGCCACTTCTTGTTGCAGCCGTTCGGCAATGCTGTTACGCAATGCCCCGAATGGATTTAGCTTGTTCACTTCGGCTTCGCTCAGTGAACGGTTGAATTCAACGGCTTGGGACTCAGCCCCCGGATAAGGGTTGGCAGTTAATTTATCCAGTTCCGCCATCATTTCCAAACGGGCAGTAAACAACTTCTTGGCTAGGGATTCGCTGATAGGCCCATCGATGGTTTCGGGGTTCTGGCTGAAATATTCCAAGTTCTGGCAAAAACCGAAGACATAGAAATTTTTCTTATCCTGTTCTGGCCCAAAAATGTTTTCGCATAAGCGAGTTCCACGCCCCAACATTTGCCAGAATTTGGTTTTGGATCGAATCAGTTTGAAAAAGACGAGGTTCAACACTTCCGGCACATCAATGCCCGTATCCAACATATCCACCGAAATGGCAATATGCGGTTCCTTGTTCGAATTGGAAAAATCGTCAATCAGGCTTTGTGCATACTCGGTCTTGAAGCTGATGACACGGGCAAACGTGCCTTGGTAGTGGGGGTAATTGGCATTGAAGCGCTCGGCAATGAAATCCGCATGGGCTTGGTTCTTGGCAAAAACTATTGTCTTGCCCATCCGGTCGCCCCCCGCCACTTTCTGCCCGTGCCGCATGACATGGGCCAGCACCTTGTCCACGGTGTCAATATTGAATAGCCATTGGTTGACCGCCTCGGCTTCCACCCGGTCTGGAACCGTGCCTTCCTCGTTCCACTCCAGCGCGTCCCATTGGTTCTTTTCCTCTTCCGACAAATTTTAATAGCGTATGCCCTCGCGCTGAAACTGCAACGGAACGGAAATCGCCACCGGCGGAACCAAATAGCCATCCCTTACCGCTTCGTCAATCTCATATACATCGGTGGGTACGCCGGGTTCCAAATTGAATAGCCGATAGGTGTTGCGGTCAATTTCATCTCTAGGCGTGGCAGTCAAACCCACGAGCAGCGAATCGAAGTAATCGAAAATCGCCCCGTATTTTTGATACACCGACCGATGCGCCTCGTCAATGATGACCAAATCAAAATGTCCGATGCCAAACTTGCGCAAGCCATCTCGGACATCGTCTATCAGCCCCATCATAGTCGGATAAGTGGACACATGCACCCGGCCTTCCACATTCTTCTCGGACACCAGATTGACGGGTGACGACGCGGGCAAATGGGCTTTGAATGCATTCACCGCCTGTTTGATCAAGGCGAATCGATCCGACAGAAATAATATACGCTTGGCTCAGTTGCAACGCATCAACACATCAGCCAACGCAACCACGGTGCGAGTCTTGCCCGCCCCCGTCGCCATCACCACCAACGCCTTACGCTGATGATGCAATTCAAAAGCTTCGCCTATGCGCCGGATGCTCCGGGTTTGGTAATGGCGGTCCACAATGGCCGGGTTGATTTCCGCTTTTGCCAAACTCTGCCGGGTCATGCGACGCTGGATTAATAATTCCAGTTCCGCTTTTTTGTAAAACCCTTGAATAAGGCGGGGCGGATAGTTCAAATCATCCCAAATCCAATGTTCGTAGCCATTGCTGAGGAAAATAACAGGCCGTTGCCCATAGTCGGCTTCCAAACCATCGGCATAGAGCTTGGATTGCTGCTGGCCTTCCATTGGGCTGCGCCGGGTGCGTTTGACTTCCAACAAGCCCAAAGGCTTGCCGTCGTCGCCCCATTGCACATAATCCACAAACCCTTCCCCGGTGTTGTTCGGCATTCCTTTGACGGGAAATTCACGGTCACGCGCTTGGTCCAAAGGCCAGCCCGCTTCTTTCAGCAACAGGTCAATGAAATAATCGCGGGTTTGGGCTTCGGAATAATCGTGCTGGTCGGGCTGGGCGGCATTTTGTTTTTTGATGTCGGCAATTTCGGCCCGCAACTGGATCAATTCTGCGTCCAGCGCGGCCTTGCCGGTCATCACGGCTTTAAGTCGGGTGTCCTTATCCGCCAATTCGTCCGACAGCTTTTGCAACTGTGCCAAAGTTTGGGCGGGGACGGGGGAAGTTTTCGGCAAGCTGCTCAGGTCAAACCGAAGCGTCAGGGGTTCCGTTGCGTTAGCAAGGATGGGGCGATTTCGGTAAACTATGCCGCCCAAAAATCTCCTCCCGAATTGCCCGCATGATCGACTTTAAAGGACACCGCTTCGTAAATGAAATCATCCTAACCTGTGTCAGATGGTATCTGGCTTACCCGCTGAGCTACTGGAACTTCAGAGATACTGATGTCTTGGATTTTATGAATATCCCATTTCCAGAATTAGCCGTAGATTGGTCCTAGGGAATAGGGTTTCCGTCTCGTTCAATTCCTCGCACAGCTTCTGGATCGCCACGTCGGTGCTCGCGTTAGCC
>CAIWDB010000658.1 GCA_903911305.1 uncultured Methylococcaceae bacterium
GATGTAGATCTGCTGTTGCGCTTGGTGGCCCAAGAGTTTCGTTCACAGGAACAAGGAAGGGAGAGAGTTTTCCAAAACCGCCCCAAGGATGGCCAGGGTTACGAAACTTTCCGCCGCATCGCGCTGCATTTGTCCTCCATACAAGACCACAACCAACTATTTGCCGAACCCTTGGTTTTTGAGCGGACTTGGATTGTCCCTGCCCAAACGATCACCGCCGAAGGCTTTCGCGGCCTAGAACAGGGATATTCCATCATCCTAGACCCAGCTAAACGCGAATACCGTCTAACCCGGCAAATCACAGGAAGGATTCTCATCACAAATTATAACCCTTCTCTGTTGTCCAACGAAGAACGCATGAGGTTAAACGATGAGATTGACCCGGATTCTTCAGATGATATGGAAGTTGATATTCGACCGGAATATCCAGGCGGAGAATACCCTATTCATGGTAAGTTCAGGCTAAGAAGTTTCCTGAACATTCTGTCATTCATTGGTCAAGCAATTGCTGCCGAGCCAGAGTATCATGTTGATAAAGATCCTCGTACTCCAGTAGTGTCCGAAAACCCTGTAACGGCCCTGAAAATAAAGGAGAGTAAAACTTCTTTATGGAACGATGGCTTGGGCATAGAATACAACAACAACTATTACACTATATATCCAGACGATGGCTATCCTTGGAATAAAACGGCATTTCGTTTGTTGGCACAAATATTCCAAATGACGATGGCCGAAATACCAAAGGTCGGTATACCAAGCATTACTATTGCAAAGTAGTTTACCGGCAGGGCCGAAGGATGGACTGAGTTACGAAGCGCATCATTCGCGTTACTTGATCCCCTTGAATTTTCCAAAAATTCTCAGGGCTTTAATTTTTAAAAAAAGTACTCATGAATAGAAGACAGTTTTTTTCAAGCCTTGGAGCCGGCATTCTTCTTGGCAATTTCAGTATGATTCCAAAACGCGGTTTTGCCTTGTCCTCTAACAAGGCTTCCCAACAGTCGGATAGGATTCAGTCACGTCTGCAAAAACTCGAAGCGGTTGCCCAAGGTCGCCTAGGCGTTTATATTTTGGATACGTCAACCGGAAAGGAATATGGTTATCGTTCGGACGAGCGGTTCATGATGCTTAGCACCTTCAAGTTATTAGCCAGTGCCTTTGTATTGCATCGGGCCGATGCCGGGCTGGAGTCTCTCAGTCGGCGCATTCCCTATGCCAAAGGGGATTTGATTGATTGGTCTCCGGTCACAGAAAAGCATGCGGATGGATCGGGCATGACCTTAGCTGAATTGTGTGAGGCAACCATAACTACCAGCGATAACACGGCGGCGAATTTAATTTTGTCTAGCTTTGGGGGTCCGGCTGCATTAACCGCGTTTGTCCGGCAGCTTGGCGATACGGTCACCCGCTTCGACAGAACGGAGCCGGAACTGAACGTCAAACATCCGGATGGGTGGGATACCACTACGCCACGGGCGATGGCGAAGACGCTTAACCAAGTTGTGCTTGGCAATGTGCTGTCTGAGTCATCCCGCAATCAATTGCAGCAATGCTTGCTAAACAATACCACGGGTAACCATCGCTTGAGGGCTGGACTCCCGGCTGGTTGGCGAATCGGCGAAAAAACCGGTACCAATAAGTCAGGTGCCAATGACATAGGCGTCATTTGGCCGCCCAACCGCGGACCTATCGTGGTCACCGCCTATCTGAATGACAGTTCGGCAAGCAGCGAGATAAAGGAATCCACCCTCGCAGCCGTTGGGAAACTCGTGGTAGACATCGCCCACTGATCTTTTGATAGAATTTCCGCTACACATAACAACCCACTCACAAACCATGTACCCATCCCTCCAAGCTAGGCAATTTAGTGTTGGTCTGCTAGCAAGCCTGTTGGTATTGTCGCTGATTTTGCTTTCAGCCTGCTCGAAACCTGCCGAAGTCAAACAATCGGTGCGTTACAGTAAAACCGAAGCCATGCTTGCGATGGAGGCCGATCCGTTTGTCCAAACTGACCGGCAGGAAATGGTGTTTGGGGAAGATTTGCTGGCGATGTCGGTGTTGCCTGTGCTGGTCAAGGTTCAGAACAACGGTGACAAACCCGTTCCGATTGAGGCCCGCCGAATCAAATTGATATTGCCCAGCCAACTGGCCATCCCGTCACATTCAGCAGTGGAGTTGACGAAATGGTTGGCTTCCCAAGGCAATATTCTAGGTCAAGTAGGGATGGGAGCGGGGCAGTTGGGCTTAGGGCAACTAGGCCAGTTCGCAGGGCCATATGGCGGGATTGCCGTGGCGATAATGTCCGGGTTGTACGGCATGTATAAAAACAATGCGGCAAAAACGCGGGACGCCACCTACAACCAAGGCGAGTTTAAAGATGTCACTTTGGCAAAAAATCAATCAGTCCAAGGCATTGTTTTTTTCATATTGCCGAAGAACACCCCTGCTTTCAACGAAGCCACACTGAGTTTGAGCATTTTCGAGAACCAAGCAGAAATCAGCCATATTGATTTGCCGTTGAAAGGCTTGGGTTATAAAGGTACGCCAGATAAATAGTCCGATCCAATGCCCTTGTCAAAGCAAGCTTTGATGCTTCAATCTCCCTAAACCCCTCCCCCGCAAGGGGGAAGGGGCTTGCGTTCTTACGCTAGCCCCTAGGGGGAGCGGTTTGACGGCGCTTCAAGTTGCCCCACAGCTTAATTCAACAGCAGTTCGGGCTATTCCGCCCAAACTTCTTGAACTTTCCCGTCCGCCGCAACCAATACAACGGTTGCCAGATTACGGAATATCCCATGTTCCACCACGCCGGGGGTTTCGTTGAGGAATACATTCAGTGCTGCGGCTTCAAATGCCGAGTCAAATGTCATATCCAATACTAGACTGCCGTGGGATGTCATTACCAAGCCGTCTTTGTTGGCCGTTTGGCGCAAGCCCCCGCTGCCGCCGATAGATTCTAGGCGACGTTTGACCAAGCCCCACGCAAACGGCATCACCTCCACCGGTATCGGAAAGCGGGCACCAATGCGATCCACCAATTTAGTCGGATCGACCAGTACAATGAACTTGTCGCTGGCGGTTGCCATTAGTTTTTCCTTGACCAAATCGTAACCTCGCCCTTTTAAGAGTGTCAGGTCGGGTGTCACTTCGTCTGCACCGTCCACATAGTAGTCAAGCTGGGTCAAGTGTTCCAAAGCCACCAGTGGCAAACCTTGTTCTTGGGCCTTGATGGTGCTGACAATTGAACTTGCCGCCACGGTCACCCGCAGACCTTCTTCTTTGTGGCGGCTGGCGAGCGCTTCAATAAATAAGTTGGCTGTCGAGCCAGTTCCCAAACCCACCGACATTCCGTCTTGGACTAGGTTGGCCGCATGTCTTGCGACGAGTTCTTTTTCGTTCATGGTTTTCTCCTTTAAGATGATGTTTACAGCATTGCGACTTGGGGTAGACCCCAAGCGTTTTTGGTGAAGGTAGTATGGTAGCGAAAGTGTTAAACCTCAAGCACTTCACGAAATCTATATTACAAGGGATAATATGGACTGCCGCCTATTGCGCGGCATGGTGGCAGATTAGGCTTCGTTGTTCCGCACTAGGCGGGCTATAGGTTTCCTAGTGAAGATCGAACAGCATCCTGTCGTAACTACTATATTTCATATCATTGACAGCGCATCCGTATTTGAATGAAGCGATATGTTTTTAAATACGATTAGTCCTGTTCGTCACCCTATTGACATAATTCAATGAAAATAATAGGTTAGGCTCAATGGCATATCAACACACCTACTTCGGTGGTTTGGAAATAAATTTTACAAGACAAAAAGGATTAACCTTGTTAGAGTTGATGATAGTGATTACTATCGTAAGCATTCTTGCTTCCATTATTGTCGCAGTACGGGGAGGTATTTAATATAATGGGTGATATTCGTCTGTTCGTGAGCCATTCTCACGATGATAAAGAGATTGCCACCGCACTCGTTTGCGTGGTCGAAGCGATGATGGTGCCGCGGGAAAGAATTCTCTGCACTTCGCACAACAATCCGAAATACCGTGAGCCGAAGGGCGTGGATGTGAGTCGGCATCTACGTGATCATCTCACGCAATCCTCTTGTGTCCTTTGCCTGTTGACACCGCACAGCTTGCAAAGTCCGTGGTGTATGTTTGAACTGGGTGGGGCTTGGGTATTGGCTAAGCGAACCTTCCCGCTTCTCGCGGGTGGGCTTACAGAAGAGGACTTGCCTGCCGCGATGAAAGGGACTGAAGCGGCTCAACTCACCGATGCGGGGGAAACCCGAAGAGCCTTGGCGAATGTCCGCCAAGCACTAGGATGGGACGAGCGTGTCAAGGGTTCAGCCGAGATGGAACTTGATGCACTGGTTAATCTTGTCCGAGGGAGCCATTGGAACCGTCTTTTGAAACCTTTGTCGGGTAAAGTATAAATACGTTTTGAAAGCGCCAATCCATCCCGTCTGATAAAATATCCAGCCTTGATCATTCATAAAAACAAGCTGGAGAACCCCCTTGCCAAACTTTGTTCCAGGGCAGCGCTGGATAAGTGAAACCGAACCTGAATTAGGTTTGGGGACGGTCACTTATTACGAAAGCAATCGCGTCACGGTGCTGTTCATTGCAAGTAGCGAAAAGCGCACTTATGCAGCAGATAATGCCCCATTGACTCGTGTTCGTTTCGTCAAAGGTGAAAGGGTGGAGAGTGTTGATGGATGGGCTTTAGTGATCCGTGACGTAGTGGAAGAAGAGGGTGTTCTGACTTATCTGGGATTGGATGAGGAGGGGATGGATGCTTCCTTAGAGGAAGTCGAGTTGAATCATTTCATGCAGTTCAACAAACCCCAGGACCGTCTTTTCACTGGACAAATCGACACGTCGGACTTATTTAAATTGCGTTACCGGACGTTGATGAAAATGGGTGAACTGGACCGCTCACCCGTGATTGGGCTGTGCGGTGCAAGAGCCAGCTTGATTCCGCATCAATTGTATATCGCTCATGAAGTGGCAAGCCGACATGCGCCACGCGTGTTGTTGGCCGACGAAGTGGGCTTGGGCAAGACGATTGAGGCCGGATTGATACTTCACCATCAACTGCTTACTGGCCGTGCAAATCGAGTCATTATTTTGGTTCCCGAAGCGCTACTGCACCAGTGGCTGGTTGAAATGCGCCGACGTTTCAACCTTCGCTTCAGCCTGTTTGACGATGAACGTTACTGCCAACATGAATCCGGCAACCCTTTTCAAGGGGAGCAATTGGTGTTGTGCGGGTTGGATTTCTTCCGCGACGAGCCTGAGCGACGTGATCAGGCTCTGACGGCGGGTTGGGACTTATGCGTTGTGGACGAAGCGCATCATCTGGAGTGGTCGGAGGAGAACCCCAGTGAAGATTATGCGTTTGTTGAAGCATTGGGAAAGGTGGTGCCTGGTTTATTGTTGTTAACCGCCACACCTGAACAATTGGGCAAGCACAGTCACTTTGCCCGTCTGCGCCTGCTCGACCCGGATCGATTCTATAGTTTTCATGAATTCCTTGCCGAGGAAAAACAGTACGAGCCACTGGCCCGATTAATAGAGCATCTGGTCGAAGATGTTGAACTCGATGCCGGTTTGTTGCAACGCTTAAGGGCCTTTCTTGCCAAGGATCGGGCTGAAGAATTATTGAGCCAAATGGACGATCCTGAAACCCGATCTCAAGCTAAAAACAATTTGATCCGTCTATTGCTGGATCGTCATGGGACAGGACGAATCTTATTCCGCAACACGAGGGCTACCGTCAAAGGCTTTCCTGAACGAAAAGTTCACGCCCATCCCTTGCCTTACCCAGACGAGTATGCCGCAATACAAGGACAGGCGACAAAATTGGATGAACGGATATTTCCCGAAAGCCATTATCGCCGCTCAGGGTCTAGCCCTGCGTGGTGGCGGTTCGATCCAAGGGTTAAGTGCCTGTTGGAAATACTTAACCAAATCAAGCCAGCCAAGGCGCTGGTAATCTGCGCAAAAGCTCAAACGGCGGTTGATTTGGAAGAGGCGCTTCGCGTCCTCGGCGGCATAGGCGCGGCAGTTTTTCATGAAGCATTGACTATTGTAGCCCGGGATCGGGCGGCAGCTTGGTTTGCTGACGATGAAGAAGGTGCCCAAGTCTTGGTGTGTTCGGAAATTGGGAGTGAGGGGCGTAATTTTCAATTTGCCCATCACCTGGTATTGTTTGACTTGCCTCTTTATCCGGATCAGTTGGATCAGCGTATTGGCCGGCTTGATCGGATTGGGCAGCGTGAAACCATACGGATTCATGTGCCGTGGATGAAAAACAGCCCGCAAGCCATTTTGTTTGACTGGTATAGCCAAGCCCTGAATGCTTTCGATCAAACTAACCCTGCTGGTTCTGAGGTGTTTGACCGATTGCGTGAGGAGTTGGAGTCTCTGCTTCACCAGCCTGACGGGCAACAGGGCATGGCATTGATCAAATTGGCAAACAAAATAAATGCCGAAATCTTGGAGGAATTACATCAAGGACGCGACCGATTGCTAGAGTTGAATTCTTGCCGAAAAAATGAAGCCAATGCATTGGTGGAATTGATACAAATGGAGGAGGGCAAAGAGGATTTGTGGTCATATTTGGAGGAAGTCTACGAAGTTTATGGTGTGAATGTGGAGGAACATTCCGCGCACTGCCATATTTTACTGCCCGGCGACCATATGCGAGTGCCTAATTTCCCTAATTTGCATGAAGACGGTGTCACTGTCACCTTGAATCGGAATATTGGCCTTGCTCGAGAAGACATGTTGTTTTTGACATGGGAGCATCCCATGGTTCGAGGTGCGATGGATCTCATCCTCAATAATGTCCATGGAAATGCGAGTTTTGCATTGGTGCGCCATAATGATTTGGATACTGGTCAATTATTGATTGAAGCAATATTTTTGGTGGAATGTTCCGCACCTAGGTGTTTAGGGGCAGGGCGATACTTACCTCAGACCATTATTCGAATTGTGATGGATGCCCATTTGCAAGATATCAGTATGCTACCCGTCTCTAGCTTGGAAGAGGTGGTAATGCCTTTTGACCGGGATGAAATTTCCAATCTATTACGAAGCCAGCGTAAGACTATTGAGCGGATGATAAAAATCGCAAGTCAGACTGCGCAAAAGCATTTACCAGGAATCATCACCCTTGCCAATCAGCAGATGTTGGAATACGCCACTGCGGAGTTAAAGCGGCTATCCGCCTTGAAGAAAGTAAACCCCTATGTAAGACAAGAAGAATTGGATCAAATAAAATCCAATACCTTGGAATTGCATGGACATCTACAGTCCTCACAATTGCGATTGGATGCCATACGGGTAATGTTAGTGGCTTCAACTGGGAAGGCCATATGAATTCAACGTATATAGTGCATTGGCATACGCCTTTGGCTTGCACTCTTGATTGAGAAAATATATCCATCTGTAGGTTGGGGAGTGAACTTTTTACGGCACAGAATCAAGGGATTCAGTCTCACTTTTAAGTAAATATCAAATTATGAATTGGTTAGTCAAGCTTTTCTCCAGTGCTTTGGGGAAAAAAATTGTGATGGCGTTAACAGGACTTTTCTTAGTAATCTTCTTGATTGTTCACCTAGTGGGTAATTTGCAAATACTTAACAATGACGATGGCAGGGCTTTCAACGAATATGCGAATTTTATGGGGACAAATCCGTTAATACAAATTGTTTCAAAAATTAACTTAATCCTAATTTCAATTCACATATTATGGGCGATTATACTAACTATATTGAATAAACAAGCCCGTGGACCAGTTAATTATAAAAAATGGAGTTATTCAGCATCTTCATGGGGTTCTCGCAATATGTTTATATTGGGGACTATTATAGTTGTTTTCATTGTTATTCATTTGCGTCATTTTTGGGTGGAAACACATTTTGGAAATATGAACACCATTCAGTATGACGGAAAAATCATACCAAACTTATATTCATTGGTGGTTCATTGGTTCTCGAAAGCATGGTATGTACTCTTTTATATTTGTACAATGATTTTTGTATCCATTCATACTTGGCATGGGATTTCAAGTTCATTTCAAACCCTTGGAATGAGTCATGTTAAGTATAATTTAGGTATAAAAATTATTGGAAAGACAATGGCAATTCTTATCCCCGGCACGTTCGCGTTACTACCATTATTAGTATATATAAGAACAAAATGACAGTAACCTTGGATGCTAAAATACCTGAAGGACCCTTGGATCAGAAGTGGTCTACGCATAAATTTAATTTGAAACTAATCAATCCTGCCAATAGGCGCAAGTTTGATATTATTGTAGTTGGCACTGGTTTGGCTGGCGCTTCATCATCTGCGACACTGGGGGAGCTAGGGTATAACGTAAAGGCATTTTGCATACAGGACAGCCCAAGAAGGGCGCATAGCATTGCTGCCCAAGGCGGTATCAATGCCGCAAAAAACTACCAGAATGATGGCGATAGTATCTTTCGATTATTTTACGACACTATAAAGGGAGGTGATTTTCGTGCGCGAGAGGCCAATGTATATCGCTTGGCAGAGATTAGCCTTAATATCATAGACCAATGTGTGGCACAGGGCGTTCCTTTTGCCAGGGAATATGGAGGATTGCTGGCCAACCGCTCATTTGGAGGCACCCAAGTATCTAGGACATTTTACGCACGTGGACAAACAGGGCAACAGTTGCTACTGGGGGCTTATGGTGCGCTTAACCGGCAGGTTTCCAAAGGGAGGGTTAAAATGTTTACGCGCACTGAAATGCTTGATTTAGTCGTCAAAGATGGCAAAGCAAGGGGAATTGTGGTGCGGGATTTGGTGACGGGAAAGATTGAAGCCCACAGCGCCCATGCCGTTTTACTTTGTACGGGTGGGTATGCGAATGCCTATTATCTATCCACTAACGCCAAAGGGTCTAATGTCACTGCTGCATGGCGAGCGCATAAGCAAGGAGCTTTGTTCGCCAATCCTTGTTTTACCCAAATACACCCTACCTGTATACCTGTTTCAGGGCATTTTCAATCAAAACTGACTTTGATGTCAGAGTCATTACGAAACGACGCACGAATTTGGGTGCCGAAATCTGCGATATCTGGATTAAAAGGTAAGGATGCAGTGAATATTCCTGAAAGCGAGAGAGACTATTTTCTTGAAAGAAAATACCCTTCATTTGGAAATCTCGTGCCGCGAGACCTTGCTTCAAGGAGTGTAAAAAATGTCTGTGATGAAGGGAGGGGAGTTGGTGTAACCGGCTTAGCTGTTTTCTTGGATTTCAGTGAGGCACTGAAGCGGGAAGGTAGGGATGCAATTGAGGCAAAGTATTCCAACTTATTTGAGTTATACCAACATATAACAGGTGAAAGCCCCTACGAAGTACCTATGATGATTTTTCCTGCTGCACATTATGCGATGGGAGGACTCTGGGTGGATTATAACCTAATGACTACCATTCCAGGTCTGTATGCACTTGGTGAAGCCAACTTTTCGGATCATGGAGCCAACCGATTAGGGGCCAGTGCGCTTATGCAAGGTTTAGCCGATGGCTATTTTGTAATTCCAATCACTGTAGGGGATTACTTAGCAAATCTTGGATGGAATGATAAAATAGAAATAGATCATCCAGTTTTCAAGGATGCCGTGCAGTCGATGAAAACGCGATTGGAAAGCTTTTTGGCAATTCAAGGAAATAAAACGGTTGATGAGTTTCATCGAGCATTAGGTATTGTTTTATGGGAATATTGCGGTATGGCTAGAGATCAAAATGGACTTAATAAAGCCAAAGACGAAATTGCAGAAATTAAAGCTGAATTCTGGAGCAATCTAAGTATAATGGGAGGCAATCAGGAGTTGAATCAGGAATTGGAAAAAGCTGGAAGAGTTGCTGATTTCATTGAGTTGGGCGAGTTGATGGTAGAGGATGCTTTACATAGAAACGAATCATGTGGTGTTCATTTCCGTGAAGAGTATCAAACGCAAGAGGGAGAGGCACTTCGCAATGATCTTGATTTTTCATATGTTGCTGCATGGGAGTATAATACGTCAGATCAACCAGAGGTATTGCATAAGGAGAATTTGATATTTAATTTTATTAATATGGAGCAACGTAGTTATAAATGAAAGTAGATTCTTATGATAACTTAGAAGCTCTTTTACCACATCACATAGCTGCTTTTCATGAAGCTGCATATTTTAGTTTCGATTTTAGCTTATATTGGTTCAAAAATCTAATCGAAACATCATTTAATGCCGATGATCAGATTAATATTATCACTGCGGATGATGATGATAATGAATGCTCGGTTATTTTGCCAATGTATTATCTTAAAAATAATGCATTTGAACCAAAAGTAATTAGATCCTTGAGTAATTTCTACTCCTCACTCTATTCACCAATTTTTTTTAAGGGAATGGATGAAGAATTGCTGAACCAAGCAATATTAAAAATTAAAGCATTAAATGATTCATGGGATATTATTGAATTAAAACCACTTTCCGTTGACCATGCGTCGTTTGTAGCTATATTGAAAGCACTGAGAAATAACGGTTTTTGGCCACACAAATACTTTTGCTTTATCAATTGGTATTTACTTGTAGGCGGTCGCTCTTATGCAACATACTTCAACGGATTGCCTTCAAGGTTACAAAATACGATTAAAAGAAAGCAAAAGCATTTTTTGTCTTCAAACGAAGGTAGGCTCGAAATCATCACTAGAGGTGAGAAGCTTGAAAATGGGATTATAGACTATATAAGAGTTTATAATACTAGTTGGAAAATTCAAGAGCCATACCCAGATTTCATTCCTGGCCTTATCAGAATGTGTGCCGATCAAGGCTGGCTTAGGTTGGGTTTAGCCTATTTTCATGATGAACCTATAGGCGCTCAAATTTGGATAGTAGTCCACAGTCGGGCAGCAATCTATAAACTCGCACACGACAAAAAATATGATTCTTATTCAATAGGCTCTGTTCTAACTGCCCACATGATGCAGTATGTTCTTGATGTGGATAAAGTTAATGAGGTTGATTATTTAGTAGGGGACGATGAATATAAAAAAGACTGGATGAGTCATCGTCGTGAACGATGGGGAATTATCGCGTTTAACTCTAAAACTATTTTTGGGCTGATCGGTGCTATTACCCAAATTTTAGGAGAAATTAGAAGAACTATTGTTAAATTTTTCTTTATTGCCAATTAATTATTTTAAAATTTTACAATTCCGAGCAATGTCATTCTATAGCCCAGTAACAGAAAAACCCAAAAAAATACCTCCAAGGGCTATTTTGTCATTGGATGTATTTGGAAGAGAACAGTCGGAATGGCCATCCTTGCTTGATGTAAGTCATGTCAAGTTAACCGTCAATGCTCGTTCAGCCCTTGCACTTGCATTGCGTCACGCAAAGATCGGACAAGGAGCAAGTGTTTTGGTGCCTGCTTTCCATTGTCCGGCCATGATTTCCCCGATTGTCTGGCTTGGCGCTGAACCATTATTTTATCCGATTCTCAATGATACATCGGTCGATGTCGAAGTGTTATCAACGCATATACGAGATAATACCCGTGCCATCATTGCGGTACATTACTTTGGTTTTATCCAAGATTTGAGGCAGTTGCGTCAATTATGCGATGAACGAAATATTATATTAATAGAAGACTGCGCCCATGCTTTCTTTGGCAGTGCCAATGGGAGTAAAGTAGGTTGTACCGGTGATTATGCAATCGGTAGTATAATGAAGTTTCTGCCGATATATGAAGGGGGATGCCTAGTTTCAGAAAAGCATTCTCTGGATGATATAAAAATAATCTTTCCAAATTTATTTCAGCAAATTCAATCTGCTTTAAACACTTTGGAAATTGCAAATGAATATGGAAGGTTGTCATGGATAAAATATCTGATCAAATTGAAAAACTGGATGTGGAAATATTTTAAATCCAAACAACCCAAACATGAACAACTAGTGGATAATTCTTTGTCTGAGAATATTGATTATGAAACTTACACATTCGATCCACACGTAATGGATATAGAAATGTCATGGTTTTCAAGGTTTACCATGAGTCATATGTCATTTACAAATGCTTGTGAGTTAAGGCGAGCTAATTATACTGAATTATTTAATGCGTTTTTAAATGTTGCCGGGGTAAAGCCTCTTTATCATTATCTTCCCGATAATGTTTGTCCTCAGGTGTTTCCTTTGATAGTGGAAAACTCGAGTGAAATATTTTATAAATTAAAACAATTGAATATTCCTATCATCAGATTTGGAGAGTATCGATGGGAAGGTGTCAATGCATTGACTTGTCCAGTTTCAGATCATTATTCAAAGACTGTATTTCAATTTCCTTGTCACCAATCAATGAAGCAAGATGAACTCAAATGGATGATAAATCAAATTAAAAATGTATTATCTTCTGATAAATTGTAAAGCAAAAATGGCAATGGCTTAATTAAAATACATCTTATTACTGCAATTCATAAATATGTCTTGGAAACTGTTTCCTGTCAAAGATTTTGATGTGTACTTAAGTGCGTGGGATAACCTTAACCGAAAAGGCCCTAATACGCCTCTACTTGACTCACGTTTTGTTCAACCACTGATACACAATTTTGGTTCAGGGTTTGAAAAAATTGCAATTAATGGCGATATGGAAAACCCAATTGCCATGGTCATTATTGCTAAGCAAAAACTGGGTGTGTGGTCTACATTCCAGCCATCTCAAGCACCATTAGGGCTTTGGTTATGTAGTCAAAACAAAACCTATGAGGAATTGCTCCCTTCTCTTGCATCAAGTTTGCCGAGCTATCCTTTGGTTTTAGGAGTTACCCAGCAGGACCCTCATCTACAGCATCGACCTGTCGAAAATGGTGGTTTTTCCTCCATAGATTATATCGAAACCTCTCATGTTAATGTAAATAGATCTTTTGATGAGTATTGGCAATCTCGTGGTAAAAATCTTCGCCATAATCTGAAACGACAACGAAACCGTTTGGAGCGAGAGGGCACTAGGGTATCCCTTCAGGTTGTCACACACTCAGATGGTATGCTGGATGCGGTTCATCAGTACGGAATATTGGAATCGTCAGGTTGGAAGAATAAAATAGGTTCTGCTGTTCATATTGATAATACGCAAGGTAAGTTCTATATTGAAGCACTTTCAAACCTTGCTAAAATAGGAAAAACCCGTGTTTATCGATATTTTTATGATGATAAATTAGTTGCTAGCGACCTGTGTGTAATAGGCGGTGGTAGTTTGATAATTTTGAAAACCGCCTATGATGAAACTATTGAAACAACTTCCCCTACTATGCTAATGAGGCAAGAGATTTTCCAGTCTTTATTTGAAGAACAGCTTATTCAACGGATTGAATTCTATGGCAGGGTTATGGATTGGCATACTAAATGGCTAGATGAGATTCGTGTAATGTATCATGTTAATTATTATCCATGGAAGATTGTTTATTTAACTAAATGTGTCGTTTCTAAAATACTGAATCGGTGAAATTATTATAGTTTATGATCAGTACCCTTTATAATATAGAAATCAATACATCATGCAACGACTAATTGATCAACTTCTGCAACCATCACTATCTCATCAGTCAGATGCCATTGCAGTCAAAGAGGGTAATCAAACGATTAGCTATCAGGTATTGCATGAACAATGCTTGAGTGCAGGAAAACTCTATTTGACTTGTGGTCTGGATCGTTTGGAGCGGGTCGCTGTCTATTTGGAAAAGCGCATTGATACGGTTATAGCAATATTTGGAGCGTCCTTTGCGGGTGGTGTATTTGTGCCTGTTAATCCTTTATTGAAGGCAGAACAGGTAAGTCATATACTTAACGATTGCAACGTGAAAATACTTGTCACCTCCCCTGAACGATTGGAGATATTACGACCAATTATTCCTTATTGCAGGGATCTTCATACTGTCGTGCTGTTGGGTATTAAACCAGCTTACAGTATTAATGGTGTAGAAATAGTGGAATGGTCTCATATTTCAAACGTCCCATCTATTTTCCCTCACAATGTGATAGACAACGATATGGCGGCAATACTTTATACCTCTGGAAGTACAGGAAAGCCCAAGGGAGTGGTATTGTCTCATAGGAATTTGGTTTCAGGTGCGGAGAGTGTTTCCCTTTATTTGGAAAATACTCCTAACGACCGCATTCTTTGTGTTTTGCCGTTGAGCTTTGACTATGGCCTTTCGCAACTGACCACGGCATTTCGTGTCGGCGCTTGCGCGGTGTTGATGAATTATTTGCTGCCGCGAGATGTGATCAGGGCTGTGGCTCGTGAAAAGATCACCGGCCTTGCCGCCGTGCCTCCTTTATGGATACAGTTGGCTCAACTTGATTGGCCGGAAGGTACTGATGGGCATTTGCGTTATATCACTAATTCTGGTGGTGCCATGCCTACAGCAACCCTAAAAGCCTTGCGTACAAAGTTACCTAGGACAAAACCATTCCTAATGTATGGGCTGACTGAAGCATTCCGTTCGACTTATCTTCCTCCAGAAGAGGTAGATAGGCGTCCCGATTCGATTGGCAAGGCAATTCCCAACGCTGAGATCATGGTTGTCCACCCCGATGGAACGCCGTGCGAACCGGAAGAAGAAGGTGAGTTGGTGCATCGTGGCGCACATGTGGCTTTAGGGTATTGGAACGATGCTGAAAAAACTGCCGAACGGTATAAGCCTGTCCCAAATCAACTTGCTGGGTTACCAATCCCTGAAATGGCGGTTTGGTCCGGTGACACGGTTAAAATGGACAAGGAAGGTTTTTTATATTTCATCGGTAGGCGGGATGAAATGATCAAAACATCGGGATACCGGGTCAGTCCGACGGAAGTGGAGGAGGTGGTCTATGCCATGAAGCTTGTCGATGAAGTGGCAGCCATAGGTGTGCCCCATCCAGTTCTTGGGCAGGCAGTGGTGCTGGTCACTCATCATTCCGAACAGGATGAAAGTGCAGCGGAGCGTATTTTAGTCGAATGTAAGAATCAACTGCCTGGATTTATGGTTCCAGCCCAGATTATCGCCTATCCTGAGCCTTTGCCTCGTAACCCAAACGGTAAGATTGATCGTAAGCGTCTGGGAGGACATTTGGCTGAACTTTTTGATGGGCTTAAATCATGAATTCAACCAACCAGCATCCGTTTGCGTTGCCGTTCCCAATTCAGGATAACAGCCTACTGATTGGCGGCATGACAATAAGCCAACTAGCGAATCGAGTAGGTCAAACGCCTTTTTATGCCTATGATCGACGGTTGGTGAGTGAACGGGTCGCTTTGTTGCGGTCGTCATTGCCTAAGGATATTCATCTCCATTTTGCCGTTAAATCCAATCCTATGCCTGCCTTGGTTCAACATTTGGCTGGCCTCGTTGATGGATTTGATGTCGCATCCACGGGGGAACTCAAGACCGTTTTGGATACCACCATGCCGCCGGATAAAATCAGTTTCGCGGGACCGGGAAAAACTGAGCGGGAGCTTTGCCAAGCGGCAGCGGCTGGGATTGTCGTCAATGTCGAGTCCGAGCGGGAAATTGATTTATTGGCAAAGATCGGGTTCGATATGGGCATCAAACCTAAAGTGGCGGTCAGAATTAATCCCGATTTTGAACTAAAGTCTTCTGGCATGAAAATGGGGGGTGGGCCAAAACAGTTTGGCATAGATGCCGAAATAGTCCCTGATCTGTTAGTTCGCATGGGCGCATTGGAATTGGATTTTTACGGATTTCATATTTTCTCCGGTTCACAGAACTTGCGTGCAGATTCAATCATTGAAGCACAGGAAAAAACATTTGATTTAGCCCGGCGGATGGCAGCGTATGCTCCGGGACCCATCCGGCTATTGAATCTGGGCGGAGGGTTCGGTATTCCATATTTTCCAGGAGAACATACGCTGGATTTGTCACGAGTGGCCGAGCGTTTGGCGTGCTTGGTTTTCGATGCCAGAAAAGAATTTCCAGGCGCGGAGTTTGTCGTTGAGTTGGGCCGTTATATCGTAGGGGAGGCGGGGGTGTATGTCTGCCGGGTGATAGACAGGAAGGTTTCGAGAGGACATGTTTTTTTGGTGGCCGACGGAGGTTTGCATCATCACTTGTCAGCATCAGGGAATTTCGGGCAGGTTATACGCAAAAACTACCCAGTCTTGGTCGGAAACAGGGTAATCGTTGAAGAGACTGAGAGCGCATCCGTGGTTGGGCCACTCTGTACGCCGCTTGATTTATTAGCTGACAAAATGTTGTTGGGCCATGCCCGTATAGGGGATTTTATCGCGGTATTGCAATCTGGCGCTTACGGTTACACAGCAAGCCCCAGGGATTTTCTGAGTCATCCGCAACCTGTTGAAATATTGGTGTAAATAAAATCCTCAAAATAGTTTTACATTTCAAATTCAAATATAGGCCACCATTCTATTGCGTTACCGTCGGGTAAACTAATTGAGAGCCGGATTGATTGCCGAGAGTAAGGGTGACAATCAATGGTTGGTTATTTAGGCTAGGAAATAACATCGGCGAAGCGAAGAAATTAAGTGAATATTCGCCATTGCCTAATGGCTGAATTAAAGCATTAACATGCACACCAAGAAACAGCCAGTCAACCATATACCAACTTCCAAATGCCTGTTGGAATGCGCCCGGAGGAAATGCAAAAAGTGTATTTCCAATTCTCAAGGCATTAGTTTGTAAAGATGGGGCTATGCCGACACTACCTTTACCCAAAGTAAAATTAGACGATAAAGAAAGGGTTCCATAGCGTTGGTTAATCATCAGGCTGTAAACATTAAAAACGCTAAATGGGGTGGCTGTAGTAGGCAGGATATTTCCAATCCCGTAAGGGTAGTGGTTTAGTTTAATGGTTTTGGTTACGGTGTTGCCAGACGTGCTAATGACCGAAACAGTTCCGTCGAAGTTATTGTTAACATAGGCATTATTACCATCTGGCGTAATGGCGATGCCGAATGGGTAGCTGCCAACAGGAATAGAGGCAATTACTAAATTTGTGGAAGTATCTGTCACGGTGACAGTTCCAAACAAGTCAAAATGAGTGGCATAGGAATATTGGCCATTTGGGGTTACCGCAACACCATATGGCCCATTCAGGACATCGGCAGTGGCTGTTACAAGATTCAAGTCAGTATCAATTACCGAGACAATTCCATGGCGAACTCCGCCTGATGTATAAAGAAAGTAGGCAAACTTGCCATCATTACTGACATCTTTTCCGAAATAAAAACCTTCGACCGAAAGTTTGCCGACTATGTCATTAGGTGACGGATCGATTATTGTGACGAAATCAGATAGTAAATTGGTAACATAAATGAGATTGGCCGATAGCGGTGGAGGAGTGGGAGATGTAACCATTATCGTTCGAATAGGTTGCGTATCAGCCAGCACATTGACAGAGTTGGTTACAAATAATTGAGCGCTGATTGTGGTATTGGCTGGTACATTGGGATTTATCTGATAGGTGACCGCTTGCCCAAGCATAGTCGTTTGAGGGTTTACACCGTCTGTTAAAACCCAAGTATAGGTTAATGTGGCCGGATAAGGATCATTTGGGTTTTTGTCAGCAGAACCGGAAAAAACAACTTGGCTACCTTGCGGGGAAATAGTTCCTATGATGGGTGAATTTATCCTTACATTTGTCGGCCCCGGCACGTTTTTGGCCACTGTCAAAGTTCTTACCGCAGAACTGCTACCGTTGATACTTGTCGCGGTTAATGTTGCAGTGATGATAGAATTTGGTTGGGCATCGGCAGGAATGGTATAATTGAAACTCTGACTTGTACTATAAGGATTGTTGCCGCTTGAACTTAATTCCCATGAGTAACTGATCGTTGCATTTTTGTCTTCGGTCGCTAATCCGGAGAAAGCAACCAGAGTGTTTGGGGCAAACAGCATGTTATCTTGGCTTGGTGAAGTAATGACAACGCTGGTGATAATGGCTAAGGCATCCAATGAAAATACGAGCATCAACATGATTGAAAACCGTTGCGCGACTTTTACAAATAATGATCTAGTATTCATTGGAAACCTCGATTGCACTTCAAACTTAAGGCTAGGTGTTATTGCATAAACATAAAACACTCAACATATACGGGGTAATGGGTCGTCCTCCAATTCTTCCAGTATTCTTTCCCCCCCTAGGCGAGTCTCCAGTACAACGCGACTGGGTCCAGAACTAATTTCACCAATTATCGCAGCTTCTTTATAACCGATGTCGTTGAGCAACGACTGAGCTAAATCGGCCGATTCCGGGGCAAGAACCGCAACCACTCGACCCTCGCAAGCAAGGAAATATGGGTCGTAACCTAGCATATCGCAGACTGCTCGGACAGGGCCTTTCACTGGTATGGATGATTCAAACAACCGAATAGTGGCCGATGCAGTGCGGGCCATTTCATGGGCTACCGTTGCAATGCCTCCGCGTGTTGGGTCGCGCATGAAGCGCAAGCCTGAAACTTTAGCCAGAGCCTGAGTGATCGGGTGTACACTGGCTGCGTCGGATTTCAAATCGCCCCTTAGTCCGAATTGTTCCCTTGCCAGCAGCACGGCCGTGCCATGATCCCCAACTGAACCTGATACTAAAATCTTGTCGCCAGCTTGCAACAACTCCAATCCTAGCTTCAGGGTTCTTGGGCGTAAGCCAATTCCAGTGGTTGCGAGATAAATTCCCCCCCCTTGGCCTCTTCTGACAACTTTAGTGTCGCCTGCAACGACACTAACATTAGATTCACGGCAGGCTTCTGCCATCGCTGACAGTATGCGTTCCAGCACGGCAACATCCAATCCTTCCTCGATAAATGCGTTCAAGGTGAGGTAAATCGGTGTGGACCCGGAAACAGCTAAGTCGTTGATGGTGCCATGAACTGCAAGGCTGCCTATGTTCCCGCCGGGGAATTCCAAGGGTTCGACGGTGAAACCATCGGTGGTCATCATCAATTCCATTTCCCCTGACAATAAATCAATGGGAAGCCGGGCTGCATCCACTGTCGTGTCAAGGCATTGATTTTTCAAATAGTGTACGAATAAATTGTCAATCAATTCCCGCATATAGCGACCACCGTTACCGTGAGCAAGGGTGATGAAATCATCCTGTAATTTTTGGTTTTTTGACATGACTTGATGCCTAAGATGTGCTTGTTTTCAAATGAGGGGAGGATAGCATGATTCGTTCAATCATGAAATATCCTAGTAAAACACTTGGTTTGTGGTGCGTATAGGCTGTTATTAACATGAGTATTGTAAGCGCAGAGTTCGAGTTTATTGATGACACACTAGGTAAATGCTAACGGTTATCGTTTGGTTTGTGTAAGTATCTGTTTTTATTCATATGGCAAGGATATTGCTTTATAATTTACAAAGTTAAGTTAAAGAATAAATTGCCAAAGCATTTTATTGGTTATAATGCGTTTGCATTTTGGCGGCTCCAAAAAAAAAATCTAGAGAACCAATCACGATTGGGTTCCTGATTAAATTTTAATCTAATCTTAATAATTTCCATAGCGTGTTTCTTATGTTATTCGGTTAACTTAAGGTGGAAAACACTTAGTGTACCAAGGCATGTCTATGTTTACAAAAACTACTTAATCGGTTTAATTTTTATTTTATCAGTATTTTACTATTGTCAATGGGTGGAAGTACCTATATACGCAATCCTACAAATACAACTAAAATTTTAATAAAGAAAAATTGTTGCTATGATTGATATGACTACTAATAAAACTTTAATTCTTGGCATCGGCAATCAACTGATGACCGACGATGGCGTGGGCGGACAGGCGGTGCTTCGACTTGCCGAAGAAACCAAACAAATGTCTAACGTCTCGTGTTTGGATGGCGGGACCTTAGGTCATCTTTTGGTGGGTTATATCGAAGAGTCCAACAATTTGATCGTCGTTGATGCTGCGCAAATGGATGCCAAACCGGGGGATGTGCGAGTATTCGAGAACGAGGTAATGGATCGGTTTTTGAGTACCAACCCCAATCGCAGTGTACACGAAGTTGGCTTGGGTGACTTGATGGATATGGCATTCCTAGGGGGCCATCTGCCCAAACGGCGCGCTCTAATTGCCGTTCAGCCTTTGAATACCGATTGGGGGGTCGAATTAAGTGACCCGGTTTTCCAAAGCCTTCCGCAAGTCTGTAAAGAAGCGATGAATTTGATTAAAGAGTGGGGAATATGAGCAGCATTAGCCAAATACCTGTTCGAGTCGAGCAAGCGCCGACGCCTGATGACTTTGCCGTTGCGCAATCGGTTCTGCATGAAATCTATACCTTGCTAGAACGACTGCTTGCTGAAAATGAGGTTGGGGCAATTGACCTTCGTGCAAAACAAACTTTGAACCAAGCGAGCTTGGGTTTGCTAGAAAAGTGGCTTGCAACTGGCGAGGTTGTCGCGGTTGTGACTAGCGTGGGTAGGACGGAAGTGCGGGAAACGGCTTATCCGGGAGTGTGGTGGCAAGTTTCTCGGAATGAACAAGGTGACATAATCACCGAGTCAATCCATGTAACAGAAGTCCCGGATATTATTATAAGTCAGAGGATCGATATTAAATTGGGATTGAAAAAATTCAGTGGCATTTTGTCAGCCACTGCCAAACAAGAATTTGCGGGCCAAACCGCCGAGTAAGCGGTCGTCCACGGTAGGAGGTCGGGCCAGCCTGGGCGGTTGGTTCGTATCAGTAAAAATAGAAAAGTCAAAGAGGATATTTTAATGAAAAACAAAGATGAGACAGTTGTAGATTCGCGGAGAAATCTAGTCACCCGGCTTTTGCAGGACCCCCCGACGCAGGAGGAAAACGCCCAGCTTGAGGAAACCATCGGCGAGCGATTGGCCCAGCTAGGTGTCAGCCGTCGAGGGTTCATGCAATTTTGCACCGGTATAGCATCAATGATGGCCATCCCGGCGGCCATGGTGCCGCGCATGGCCCATGCGGTGCTAAGCGCCAAGCCATCGGTCATTTACATGTCTTTCCAAGAATGCACTGGCTGCTTGGAATCTTTAGTGAACTCTTCCACAGTAACCCAAGCAAATTCGACGACCATCGAAAACCTGATCTTGAACTTGGTTTCACTGGATTATCAAGAAACCTTAATGGC
>CAIWDB010000659.1 GCA_903911305.1 uncultured Methylococcaceae bacterium
CGCAACACAAGGTCTACCCCTACTTGCTGCGGGGGGTGGAGGTTGACCGGCCCAACCAAGTCTGGAGCACCGACATCACCTATGTCCGGCTGGCGCGGGGGTTTGTGTATTTGGTGGCGGTGATCGACTGGTACTCGCGCAGTAGGCGTAATGAATCCTTGCTCCTACACAGGATCTTCCCTGTTTGAAGATAATTCAAGAATTGGAGAATTGAAATGTTAATAAAAACACGATGTCTTTTGAGTCGCATGAGTTCAGTTGTCATGTTGACAACAATTATATTATTTTCCCAATCCGCCCTATCTGTCAGCCAGTACGCCGCCGGAGACATGATTGTCGATTTCATGGTGTCTTCGATACCAGAGGAATCCAAACCTGCCTTTGAGCAAACGGTGGCACAGGGCGCCCCCAGTTTCTACATCCAGAGCCTGTCGGGAGACACATACCCATTAACAACCTTGACGACGAGGGACGGCACCTATCAACTCATGGTGAACCCCGGTGTTCCTGCCGGATTTTACGAGATGTACGCACAGGTCAACGGCAGGCAGCCGGTCGTTGTCGGCTACAACTTCCAAGTGTTTGCACCGACCGTGCTGAAAACACAGGTTTCCGCAATAGCGAGCGAGGCAAAAATAGCCATCAGCGGGTATTTCTTCGGCAAAACCCCGGAAGTTTATTACGGCGACGACAACGGTGGCATCACCCAATGCGCCCTGCTTCAAGATTCGTTTTCGCATGGCGATAAACTCGGAGCCTCTGCCGCCAAGATCCCCATGGACATGAATTCGGGCGAAAGCAGCATGACGGTGCAATTACCGTCATTGGCCTCCAATTCTCCGGCAAATCCCTATCTGATGGTGAAAAACGGCAGTGGCTACGCCGTCGTATTCCTGAAGGCACCACAACCTAGCGGCAGCGAGCCGGTACACCAGCGGGGCGAACTTGACGGCTTCACGACACGCACGGCAAATGGCCCATTGGCTCACGACCATGTTTATAAATTTTTGATTGACTCGATGCTAGGCAACGCAGGTTTTTGGGGATTTTTGAAGGAAGAGGCTGTGAAGATGCTAGTGAATGATTCGATGTACGGCATAATTAAAGCCTTCAAATACGATTTAAAAATGTACAACGTGTTCTATTTCACCGCCGACGCCAAGAACAACATTGTGAAGGCTTCGGGGGTCATCATCATGCCATCGAACCCCATCGAGTCGCCCGCGTCATTATTGAGTTACCAGCACGGCACCATGCTTCAAAAGATAGAGCCGTTTACCGTGAGCTCAGGCGCTGAAGCGGGCTTTGCCGCGGCATTGGCCTCCGCAAGTTGGAGCGTGGTATTGGTCCCGGATCATTTGGGCTTGGGTGCGGCGGCGCTAGGGCAAGTGGAACTGATACACCCATACTGCCAGTGGGAGAGCAACGCACGCACCGACGGCGACATGATAAAAGCCGTCAAAACCTTGTTCCAATCGCCAAAGTTCAAAGAGGAAAAGCCGCCAGCCCTGAACAACAGGCTGCTGTTGACAGGTTATTCGGAAGGCGGATACCTCACCTTGGGCCTGCACCGCGAACTGGAAGCCAATCCGGAACACTACGGGTTAGAAAGCAACTCCCCCGTGACGGCGAGCGCCCCCATGGAAGGGCCGTATTCCCTGTCCGATGTGATGGTGGGCACCCTGCTTGCGGATACAGAATTTCCGGCGCCTTATTTTGCCCCGTACTTGCTGGTCACCTATAACAACAATTACGATGTGTACAAAACGCCTGGGGAATATCTGAAACCCCCTTACGATACGACATTGCCGCGCTTATTTAACGGATTCTACTCATCGGATGATGTCAACAGTGCCATGCCAAAAGTCGTCAAAAACATCCTGTCCGCTGACGTCTTGAGCAAATTCAAGGTAAAAAAAGGTCCGTTCGCCTTAGTGCTCAAAAAGAATGATTTGGCTGACCCGCCGCTGGATACCGAGTACACACTAAAATCACCCGTGCTGCTCGTGCATGGCAACGGGGACGAGCTGGTTCCATACAATAACGGCCAAAAGGCATACGATTACTTCATATATATGAAGAAGGCAAATGTTTTCGGTAAACCATTACCGATTACGACTGAAATGCGAACTTTCAAAAAATTAGCCAATACTCCATTTCACGCAAGCTTTGCGCCTTACGCTGTCCAAGCGGCGTGGGAATGGCTCAACGCTCAAGACCATGCCGCCTGTTTCTTTGAGTGGGCCGAAAACAGCTATTCCCATCTCTTCTCCACTAACCAAGGGAAGGCGACGACACAGTTTTCTTCACAGTGGATTTACCGATACTATCCCGGCAGTGACACTTACCTGGGCGGATCCACTGAGGATGGCCATGTTTACTACATGGAAAACGGCGTGATGCACGATGCGGGAAGCATTGATGATGCTTTGGCAACCGCCCATTGCCCGTGAAGCCTGACAAGCCGGGCCGCGATGGCACGGGTTGCGCTGGTTCCCTAGCGTCGGCTTGGGAACCAGCCAAATAACTTAAATCAATTTAACAAGGGATCTGAAGTCCAATCGACCAGAAACGTACGCTAAGGAAAAGTGTCTTAAATATTAAGAGTTTGTAGATAGTGAAATATGACCAAAAACAATGTCTACTAAATCGTTTTAAGAGACAGTTTCGGGCTATCCCGCCAGTGATTTTCTTTAGCGTACATTTCTGTTCCACTGGACTTCAACCCCCCCGACCGATCTCGGAATACAACCGGTCCGGGCTGGCGGACTGATCCACCGGCCTGGCACCGCGCTTGACCTCGAACAGGCCCGCCGCCTGCCCTTGCAACTCCTTCTTCCACTGCCCCACTTGCGTCGGATGGACGCCAA
>CAIWDB010000660.1 GCA_903911305.1 uncultured Methylococcaceae bacterium
ATCCGAAGTCCAATGCCAGCAACATCGCCAAACGGCTGGGCATCACCACAACGACGCTTTACGCTTACCTTAATGGCGACGGGTCGCCAAAGGCTGCCGGGCAAGCTATTCTTGACACATCCTGACTTGGGATATGCTTAACTGCCTTTTCTGTTCCATTGCGCCCTAGACCCCGGTTCGAACCGGGCGGTTAAAATCCGACGCAAACCCGCATGGAGACTGACTTTTATAAAATTCTATGAGGGTTTACGTCCGTTTGTGCAAACCCACCCACCTTGCTGTTGAAGCGATTAACTGCCATAATCGCTTCATTATGTGGAGCGTATAAGACATGCAAACGCCTCAAACGTGGATTTGGCAACAAACTGACTGGCCGCATTTCCGCTGGGACCAAGGTGTATTAGCCTCGGTGCTGGCGTGTGCGCGGTTGGCCCAAGGGAAGGTTCTCGGTGTTACGCAACTGCTTGATGCCAAACTGTCTTTGGAGGCCGTCGCCACCATCCTGGCGGAGAATGGCGTTACCACCAGCGCGATTGAGGGCGAGCGATTGGACTTGGATGCGGTTCGCTCATCGGTGGCACGACACCTTGGTTTGCCATCAGCCGGTCTGCCTGCCCCGCCACGCGCCGTCGATGGCTTGGTCGAGGTTCTTCTGGATGCCACCTGTCATTACGATTCACCGCTGACGGCAGAGCGATTGTTTGGGTGGCAGGCAAACCTCTTCCCAACGGGCTACTCGGGTTTGCATCCGATTCGGACTGGCGATCTGCGCGGCAAGGAAACTATGCAAGTCGTTTCCGGGCGCACCGGCCATGAGCATGTTCATTTCACCGCGCCACCACGTGAACGGCTTGAAGATGAACTGGATTGCTTCCTAGCTTGGTTCAACACATCGCCGACTGGCCTGGACGGCTTGATTCGTGCGGGACTTGCGCACCTATGGTTCGTGACGCTCCACCCTTTTGAAGACGGCAACGGACGGCTGGCCCGCGCCATCACCGACATGGCCCTGTCCCAGGATGATCAGCAAGCCTTGCGTTTTTTCAGCCTGTCCGCACAAATCCTGCGCGAGCGGGAGAGTTACTACAGCATCCTTGAGCTTACACAACGCAACGGCCTTGATGTCACCGACTGGCTAGTGTGGTTTTTGGAACAAGTCGCGGCATCCGCCACCGCTGCGGAAAAGACGGTGGCCGACACACTGGCGAAGGCGCGATTCTGGCTGCGCCATCAGAGTACGGACCTCAACGAACGCCAGCGCAAAGTGTTAAACCGCCTGCTTGATGCGGGCCGGGACGGCTTCGTAGGCGGCATCAACACGCGCAAGTACATGAGCCTGACCAAAACCAGCCGATCCACCGCTTACCGTGAACTTTCTGAATTGGTCGAAAAAGCTTGCCTCACGCCGACCGGCAAGGGCGGGCGGAGCAGTGGCTATGAGATTGTTTGGTGAGCGGGGTTGTAAAAGCCCGTTGCGGCCTGGCAATGCCACATAAACTAACGGGTCGAATCCCGCCTAGGTAACCGCTAGCCACGAGCCTGGTTCGAGCCTTGCCTGCGTATCGGTAACGATGCGCTTGATGCGTAGTGTCACCGACAATGTAAAATCAAAGCGGAACGTAACACTTGGTTGTGCCCAGCACGAATTGGATCAAAAGCCTGATGATCGGGTTATAATCTACCGGTGACTTCCTTGTACTGTGTCCACCCCTTCAAACCAGACAGGATGCCGAGCACCTGTTGAAATTGCCGACGTACTTTGACTTACCTGCCATGAAACCAAAATCTGCCTCCATCTCCAGCGCCGACGACTTGGAAATCCGCGCGGGCAGCGCTATGGAACGCCATCAATACAGGGAGGCGATTGCTTTTTACAAGGATCTGCTCAAACGCGAGCGGCGTCCGGAATGGGAGCGGGGACTAGCCGATGCTTATCGGCAGCGCGCCTTCCAAGTCGCCGAGAAGGGCATGTACCAGGAAGCAACCATCCTGTGGGACAACCATGCCAAATTATCTCCCCAGGCCGAATGTCCGGATGCCTATGTCGGCTGGCTGCTCCGGGTGGGCCAGTACGCCAAGGTGGCGGAGTTGCTCGGCAAGCAACCCGAAGAAGCGCAAACTCCATGGATGCGACAACTGCCGGAGGTCATGGCACTCATGGCCTTGGAAAACGACAAACTTCTGGGATGTTTTCTGCCGGAGCATCCCATCGCCAAGCATCATGCGACAACCAAAAAGGCAATCGCCGCCTACGGTGCCAAGCGCGACGACGAAGCCGAGGAAGCTTTGCGGCAAATCCCATCCCGCTCGCCTTACCGCAACGTGCGCACCTTGCTGAAGGCTATGATGCTGATGGAGCAGGACCGCGCTGCCGGTCTGGGCATGCTCGAAAAAATCGGGACGGACTCGGCCTGCCGTGGCTTTGCCGAAATGCTCTTGGGGCAGGTTCGTCAAGAGGGTCCGGAACTCGACGCTTATTTCGGGCTATCCGCCAAGTGCTTAGGGCTAGTCAACAAAATCAACGGTTACGGAAAAACCCAATTCAATCTTATGCGGGACGCGAAAAAAGCAGCCACAAGCAATAGCCCCCGTCTTGTTTTCGAAGCCGTGATCAACAACCGCGAACTCCTTGGCAATTCCGCCAGCCGCCGTTTCTGCCTCGCCGCCCTGGTGGAGTACCCGTCCGGCATCACCGCGTTCGAACACGCTTTTGGCAAGCTGCCGGCCTTTGAACACCATCGCCTCCAAGCCCTGCATGAAGAGTCTCTAGGCTATTATCCCGATGCGGCCCATCATTGGGGAAAATGCATCGAAACGCTTGCCAAGCGTCCGGCGCAGGAACGCGACAAGCTTGACGAGGCGTTGATTTTTCGCCACATCGCCGAATTGGCATCCGGGCCGGTTCCTGAAATTGCCGTTGATGCCTTAAGGAAAAGCCTCGACTTGGATCCGGATGACAAGGAGAGCTATCTGACCCTGATCAAGCTTTGCGAAACCCTTGACGATTCCAAGGCGGCCCAGGAATGGATGGAAAAAGGGCTAAAATGCTTTCCCAAGGATGTGGATTTGCTGTTGTTGGCGATGAATGTCGCCAGTCGGCGCAAGGCATTCAAAAAAGCTGCCAGTTTGGCGAAGTCTCTGCTCGATATTGACCCCATCAATAGCCAAGCTCGCCAATTCCTGATCGACGCCCATATCGGGCATGCCCGCAAACAATTTCGGGCTGGACGCGCCAATTTAGCGCAACAGGAGATGGAACAGGCCCGATCATTGGATCCACACCGGCGTAATGCGGGGCTGAGCTTGGCCGAAGGGCTTCTGGCGCTAGCCGGCGACAAGGATGCCAAACGCGCGGAGGATTTGCTGAAGGAAGGCTGGCACATCGCCGGTGGCGGTCTATGCGCCCGGTTCCTGCTGGATTTCGAGACCTTGTGCTTGGGCCTGCCCTTAAACGCGCCGACGAGAATCATTCCCGCACTGGGAAAATCCTATGTGGCGAAGCGGGAGGAATTGCTCGGTTTGATCAAGCTCATCGACCGGGCCGCCGACGAAAAGAAGCGCTTGACCGATGCCTTGGAGAAATTGAGGCCCGTATTGAAAAGGAGCTTCAAGCAAGCGGAATTGACCGAAGACGATTATTTTAACGGGTTCCAGACACTGGCCCGCACGGGCCAGTATGCCGTTTTGGGTGATTGCGCGAAAGAGGCACAACTGCATTACCCATTGACAGCCGGGCCTGTTTATTTCGAAATTTTCGCGAAATGCAAGGGCGTGGCAAAACGGATGAGCGGACAGGACGAGTATCGCCTCGAACTCGCGGAACAGCGGTTGCGTGGATCGAAAGACCAGCGCGTAGGCATTTTGATCGAGAATTTCTTTCGCGAATTGGACGAATCACTGGACAATGGCTTCAAGGGAGGCATGCCCTTTGACCTTGATGGCCTAAACCCCAACATGTTACCCGCCATCATGAAGCGCGTGACAGAATTGGAAATGATGCCACGGTCAGAATTGTTCGCCATAATCGCCGACGCAATACCGGGCCTGCCACTAAAGAATCTACCCGATGAAGGTCTGATGGACATCGCGAGGCTGGTGGCGATGGGCGAGTTCGGCTTTGACATTGGTGGCATGTTAGACATGATTGCCTCCTTGGACACACCCAAGAAATCCCCCAAATCCCGTTAGGACAACCACAATGCAAACGCCTTTTGAAATTCTCGACGTGGCGGACGATGCCAACGACGATGCCGTGAAGAAAGCTTACTTGAATAAAGTTCGGGAGTATCCGCCCGAACACAGTGCCGAGGCATTCCAGCGCATCCGTGGCGCTTTCGAACTGATCCAAACCGACAAGCAACGCCGCAAGTACCGGCTTTTTCATCTTGAGAAGCCGGATTTTCAATACTTATTGCGGCAATCCCTGCGCCCCAGTGTTTTTCAGCGCCCCGATGCCAATACCCTATTGGGCGCATTAACCGAAGGCGTGATCGACGGGCTACTAAAATCGCAAGCAATTGAATGATGGACGAAGACAAAAAAAGCCAATTGCTGGCACAATTCGGGGGTTATCTGGACAATTGCGTTGCCGACGGCGGGGACGAAGAAGCCAATCAGACTGACTTGTTTTCACTGTTCGTTGAATTGGCGGCCCTGCGCACCGAGGTCAGGACCGAATCGCGCCAGTTCGGCAACGCACTGGAGCAATTCAAGGAAGCGCAGTCGCTGTTGCGCAACAGCCATGAACACTTGGAACGCGAGCTGGAACGCTCCCGCAATGACATGGCATCTCTGCGCCGGGCCGCTTTGCGCCCATTGCTCGTCGAACTCCTGGATCTGCACGACCGCCTGTCGGCAGGGCAAACCGCGCTGCAAAACTACCGGCCAGCCAGAGGCTGGTTTCGCGTCAAGTCGCACAAGCAGGACCGCTTGTTCATCCAAGGCATCCGGGAGGGGCAGGCCATGAGCTTGCGCCGCCTGGAAGAAACTCTGGCCCGTCACCAGATACGCCCACTGGAGGCACTGGGACGGATCGTCGATCCCCACACCATGAGCGTAGTCGAACTGGACCGCCGACCCGAATTGGAAAACGGCGTCGTCACGGCGGAACTGCGCAAAGGCTATCTGTGGGGAGAGGAAACATTACGGCTCGCTGAAGTCAAGGCAAACAAATTATGAACGAAATTATCATCGGCATCGACTTGGGCACGACCAATTCGGAAGTGGCCATTGTGGAAAATGGCAAGGTCACCGTCATTCAGGACAGCGCAGGCCGCAAGATGCTGCCTTCCTTTGTCGGTGTGGGCGAGAGTGGCGAAATTCTGGTCGGTGAACCGGGCCGCAACCAATACGTGCTTTATCCCGAGCGTACCATCAAATCCATCAAGCGCCACATGGGGGAAGACGTACACATGGACATGGCAGGGAACTGCTACAGTCCCCAGGAAATTTCCGCCATCATCCTCAAGCAATTGAAGTCAGTGGCCGAGGCTTATGTCAATCAGCCCGTCCACAAGGCCGTCATCACCGTGCCGGCCTACTTTTCCGACGCGCAACGTCAGGCGACCCGGGAGGCGGGCGAAATTGCCGGGCTGGAGGTTGTCAGGATCATCAACGAACCGACTGCCGCAGCCTTGGCCTACGAGGCCAGGCACGAAGGCCGCAAGCGCATTCTTGTCTATGACCTTGGCGGCGGAACCTTCGACGTTTCGGTAGTCAGCATCGAGGACGACGTGGTGGAGGTACTGGCCAGCCACGGCAACAATAAGCTGGGCGGGGACGATTTCGATGCCAAGATAGTGAAGCACCTAGTTGACCACGTTCATCAGGAGTATGGGATCGACATCGCAGAATCTCGGCAGGTCATGGCCCGCATCAACCGGGTGGCGGAAAATGCCAAGTGCGCCTTGTCCGACCAGCCCTTTGTGCGCATTGACGAGGAATATCTGATCGAAAAGGAAGGCGCACCGGTTCATTTGTCGCTGGAATTGTCCCGCTTTGAATACGAAGGCATGATCGCCGAATACGTTGACGAAACCTTGGAAGCGGTGCATATCGCCTTGAGCGGGGCCAATTTGACCGCCTCCGACATTGACGAGATACTGCTAGTCGGTGGCAGCACCCGCACCCCGGCAATCGGCGAACGCCTGTTCAAGGAATTCGAAGTGGAACCGAAAAGGAACATCGACCCCGACCTGTGCGTTGCCATGGGCGCGGCCATACAGGCGGGCATGATCGCGGGTGAGTCGGTGTCGGCCGTGTTGGTGGACGTGACCCCTTATACTTACGGCACCAGTGCGGTAGGCGAGTTGAACGGGGAATTTTATCCCTATAAATTTGTCCCTGTCATCCGCAAGAACACTCCGTTGCCGGTCAACAAGACCGAAGCGTTTTATACCATGTACGATGGACAGCAAGAGGTCGACCTTTCAATCTACCAAGGCGAGGATGAGGACGCGCTGAACAATATCTTAGTCGGCGAATTCAGGGTCAAGGGCTTGCGCAATGTGCCCGCTGGCAATGTCATCACCCTCAGACTGGATTTGGATTTGAACGGCATCCTGCATGTCTCGGCAAGGGAAAAGGAAACCGGCATGGAAAAGTCCATCACCATCAACAATGCCATCGCCCGTTTCCAAGAGACGGAGATGGAACATGCCAAGGCCCGCGTTAACGCCCTGTTCGCGGGTGTCGAAGAAAATAAGCCAGAGGCCCAAGATACAGAGTCCAGTGGGCATCATACCCAAGTCAAGGCACGCGCCTTGGCCGAGAAGGCGGAAAAGCTGCTGGAGAAAGCCTCCGACGAGGACCGCGAAGACATGATCGATCTCATCGAGAAGATCAACGATGGCTTGGCTGACAGGCGTTTTGACGAGGTCGAGTCGGCCATGGAACGGCTGGCCGACATCCTGTATTACCTGGACATCTGATGGAGCGTTGCCCCACCTGCCAAGCTAGGTTTCGGCAGGAACAGGTTTGCCCGCGCTGCCGGACCGACCTTGCCTGGCCAATGGAGATCGAAGCCCAAGCGGCTGCCGCGCTCCGCAGGGCCGTCGCGCTACTGGCCGAGGGCGACGATGCGCAGGCCGCACGGGCATTGGAGGTATGCTTGCGATTGAAGCGGGATACTCTGGCTTTGCGGCTGTTGGGCTTCCTGCGCAGCCTGTGATAAATTCATTGGGGCAGGCCGCAAGCGTCAGCCGGTCTTATCCACCGCTGGAACCTGATTGGAATTGGGCACAGCATCCCCTTCGTTGGATGGGCAATGACAGCCAAGATGTCCCATTCCACCGACAGCCGCGGCCAAGGCTTTGACATCCTTGGACAGGCCCAGCACGACGACTCGGCCTTGGCCTGTGCGTATTCCGCAAGGCGCTGTGGTCGCGCAAACAGGAGGGGCGGTTCCCCGAGGCCAGGGAGTTGAAGCATCGCGACTGCGCGATGCAATCGCCCCGGACAAGCTCTTGGGCCATTCCGACCCCCCGCTAGCCCGTGGGGATGTGTGTGTTTTATCAGTCGTTCACTGATAGGATATATCATATAAATCACTAAAGACAGACAA
>CAIWDB010000661.1 GCA_903911305.1 uncultured Methylococcaceae bacterium
AAGGTCAACGAAAGCGTACCGGGTTCTGGGATTGCGGTAGCGCTTGATGTAGCACTGGCTACAAGCCTGAAAGTTCGGGATTGACCACCATTAAGGGTCGCAAGCGGGTCAGTCAGTTCAACTTGAAAAGTTTCATTTCCACTGCTCGACCCGTTCGACACCAAGTCTGCCGGGGTTAGGTTGACAAGACTCCTGACATAATTCCCGTCTGCATAAAAGTCCAACGAAAGAGCGGCAGAGGCGGCTTCACTAATCAAATTGTCCGCAAGCAATTCCCAAGCCCAACTCGTGTCAATTTGTATCAACAAAGTCAGTGCCGAACTTCCGGGATTTGAGATTTTAAGCTCGCCGTAGGATGTTCCGGTTGCAAACGATGTCGTTCCAATTTGAAAAATGGGATCTGGCGTTGGTATCGCGGAGCCTTTGGTTGTTGCCAGAACTTGAAGGTCGTTGGTTGTAAGCAAAGTTGTCGTGGCACTTGATGAAGCACTCCCATTCCCAAGTGGATCGACAAAATGATCTGTGAAATTTGTTGGAGCCGAATTCTGCGTGACAGTGGCATTGCCAGTGAGCGTGTCCAGAATAAGGTTCCCCGAGATTGAAGTGTCATAACGGGCACTTGCATAGACGGGCAACATTGCCACACTCAGCAGCACTATTACAATGGTTCGCAGCAATGGCGAAACATATCTGATTTTCATCAGTTTCTCCTGTGGCTAGGTGAAGGATTAACGGTTCAGCCTGAACTTTTTGGCGGTTGGCTCAGGCTGAACACACGTACAGGAAGTAAGTTAGTTCTGTACTACTGGTAGAGTAGCCGCGATTGAAGTAGCGCTTGATGAACAGCTCGGATGACCCCATCCGCCTGCGCTATTGTTTAAGCTATTCACAGTGGTTTTCAGGCCGGCAGAAATGATATCGTAAACAATATTGTCTGGACGGGTAGCGTCACCGCTTAAGACAGTCGGTATGTTACCTAAGTGATCATAGCCAAGGGTGTTGCGAACACGCCATGCTATGTTGTGGTCCGCGCAGGAGGAGTCGCCGCTGACGCCTAACCCACCCACGATGACATGACCAGACGTATAGAGCCCAAGACCGCCACCAAATATATTTACGCCGCCAATCTTGCCTCCCACCATAGGGTCAGTCGCCGTACCGAAGAGTGACGAACTACCACGATAGGCCACATTGGTATCCACAGGGTTGCTAAATTGAAGACCAGCCAATGTGCCGCCCGGTTGGACTGCCGAGAAAAGGTTTGCAGTTGAAATGGACACTACGTCAAGACTAAACGCATTGGCTGTATTGGCCTTTTGTGCGGAGATTACCCGACTGCCTAGCCACTGTGAACCGGAGTTTGCGCCAGAGTAAGCCACGGCACACACGGTGCCATCACGGGCGACTATGGTTCCCCACATATTTAGGCCGAAGCCACCGTTGGATTGTTGCTGTGCGAGTATCAGTGCAGCTTTGAGGGCTGGCTGGCTGGGAAGTCCATCGCAAACGCCAGCCATGACAGTGGAGGAACCCATCATCAAAGCCATTGCGGCCAACAGTTTTTTGTTCATACGCATGATCTCCTAAAGTTGGATTGGGAAAACTTACAAGAAGGGCATAAGAGGTTTCGCGCCGAAACTTACCCCTATAATTGTGCAAAAACCTATCTTACTGATATTTCGGATTTTATGACTGACTGAAATCAGGTACAGCCCAAACCGAAAACAACAGTTGTGGTTTGGCGTGTGATTTTATACACAAATCCCGGTATGAAAGTAAAGAATTATTTTCGGTAGTTTTACCTAGACCGAGCAGTCACGTTGGCATATATAATGCTCATTAATAGCATATTATATGCAACAACCTTTTTGCATCTTGAAAATAGATAGTTACTTGAGACCGATATCCTCGGTCTAAAAACGACACGCAAAAAAAACCGCCGCAGCTTTCGCCGGGGCGGGTTTGTGAACTTCTTTCTTTGAACCTGTGGAGCAAGCCATTAAACGCTGCCCACAAATGACGCTGACTTATCTGTTTTGCTTAAGGCGCATTCAGTTGGAAGCTGGAATAATACAGTTGGTTATAATCCAATATACCATTCATGTTGGTGTCTACCCCAAAATAGATAACATATTTCCCGCTTGGCAGACCGGTGACATCAAATAACGTCAAACTGGATATATTAACTAACGGCCCTTGGTAGGCTGGAAGAGCGCCACTCAAGTTTGTTCCAATATCCTTCCAAACGTTTGGATAGATATAGTAATACCAGTGTCCCCAATGGGTGTAAGCCACAAGCCACCAGTCAGCTTTTTTACCTTGACCAGAGGCAGGGGCGAGCGAAATTGCCAGCGACGAGCCATTGAGATTAAGCAAGGGCGCGGGGATAGCCTCCGAGGTTCTTGGGAAACCGGCATTTTCCCATGCATGCATGGCGCTTAATTGCTCTGCATTAAACGTTGGGTCACCGCTGTCTGGGGATGGCATCTCCAACTCCCTCACTTCTGCCATTAGTTCAGCAGAATTCACTATCGCTACCTCATAGGTATCAAAATCAATAGAAACCGGGGCTCCGTTTCGATTAGCTCCGCTAAGATTGGTTTAATGGCAGGAAAGGCAATTGGTTGCCAATGCTTTCTCCCTGATGCCGTTCGAACCCTCATAGACAGGATCAATGGCAAAAGCATGATCTGCAATAAAAAAAAGAAATAGAATGCTAAATGCACTTTTCATTTTCACAATCGTTCCCCTATGCTACAAATATTCAAATAAAAGCAATGTGCTAAATAAATTACAATCATTCCAATACATAGCTTATTTTAGAGCATCATCTATCCAAACGTTCCTATCTGACTAGCTGATGTATTGCAACATCTTAGGTTCGGAGCGTCAATGTAAAGAAAACGTTGAAACCAAACACTGGGGCGATGAATAACATAAACTCTGTGCATAAGCAAAATGACTTGTCTGCCCAGCCCTCTGCTATTCAGGCAGACAATCGCTGTTTGCGGAAAAGCGTTTGCGCCAACATGCCAACGGCTAAAAGTATTAGGCTTGATGGTTCTGGCGCTTCGGAACCGGACGTAAACCGAGTAAACCCTCCCCCGGTGACAGACGTATAATCGATTTGACCTAAGCTTGCTAACACACCTGTGTTGGAACTTCCATAAAGCTGCCCGTTATAGCTTGCCAGCGCCGAAATACTGGCGGAAGTTTCGGCATTTATCTCGGTGTATGTCAGGCTGACAAGGTCGAGAGTACCAAATGTGTCGTTATTTCCGGTCAGAAAAACCAAACTGGACGCTGTGGAATGTCCAGATACCAACATTGCAAACAAGGCAATGAGGCTTGTTAATAAGTGTTTGCTTTTCTTTACACAATTGAGTATTTGTGTTTGCGCTGATGCGCAATTGCTATTTTCCGCCAAACAGGGATGTATTGGTTATGGAGTTTTTAACACAGGGTGGAAGGGTTGGCTACCCACGAAATCTGACGAAACCTGTCGAAAAGTAACATTATTGAATGTTGACTTGGCCCGAAAAACAGTAACCCACCCCGTGGAAATTTAAGACAGGGGCATCCTCTCCGGTAAGTTTGCGAATTTTATTCCGCAACCTTAACATTAGGCTGTCAAATGCGCGCCCAAGATAATCATCCTCTGGATAGGCCAAGAGAGTTAATAACTGCCTGCGCCCTATTAAATTCTCGTCTGCTTCAGCAAGGATTCGAACCAAGTTGAATTCCTTGCCAGTCAGATTAATTTCAACGCCATCAGGGCTGATGAGTAGCCTAGTTGAAAGGTGTAGAACCCAAGCATTCATGGATGCCATGGGTTGGGAGTGGCGCTCCAAATGTCGTTTGGCAAGGTTTTCAATAGCCGCCACCAGTTCCCTCATATTCACAGGCTTGACTAAATAAAGGTCTGCGCCACAGGAATAACCCCGAATGCGGTGTTCAATATCGCTGTGAGCGGTAAGGATAATGATGCCGAGATCAGTGTTATGGCGCACATATTCGGCAAGCACATAGCCTGATTGGTCCGGTAAGCCGATGTCGATTACAGCAACATCGAACGACTCTTGATCAAGGCATTGGTAAAATTCCCGTGCGCTGCCTACCGCTTTCATACTATATCCTTCATCTTCGACAAAGTAAGCCAACGCTTCGCGCATGACGATGTCGTCATCCACTATTAAAACTCGAAATGATGAATTGTTCATTTGGTTGAATAAAATCCCTGCAACTTTGACAAGCTGCTTAGCTTGAGTTCATACGGTCTAAGTTTAATTATAGCGTGTTATCATTCCTTTTTCATAAATTAGGTATAGAGTCAATTTCATGGATAGCTTAGATGCTTCTTTGTCGGCATTTATAACTCCGTATGGTTATCGGCTCTTAGCATGGGAATTATGGTGTATATCTTAATTCGAGGGATATCTGTTCAATCGTTAACTAGATAGTTTATCAGTTGAGTTTAATTGGTATTCATCCTAATAATCGGCTTTATATCCAGAAATGCAGATTTTACCCTCTGCGATGTTTTGAAGTATACTTTTGAACAATGCATGTTCGGCTTTCAACACGCGATCTTGCAAGGATTTTGGTGTATCTCCATGAATCACTCGAACTTTTTCTTGCGCAATGATAGCTCCAGTATCGTATTCCTCGGTCACTAAATGAATGGTTGCACCTGTTTCATGCTCGTCCGCTGCCAATACTGCTTCATGGACATGAATGCCATACATGCCTTGTCCGCCAAATTTTGGCAATAGGGCAGGGTGGATATTTAAAATAGCACCCGCATACCTGTTTAGCGTTTGCTCGCCTAGTTTTTTCATATAACCCGCCAATATGACAATATCAACTTGGTGTGCCAAGAGGGTGTCGAGTATTGCTTGGTCTAATTGTTCTGGTGACGAGTGGGTTTTTCCACTGAGATGATAATGGGGTATAGCCTCATATCTGGCTTTTGCCAATGCGCCGGATTCGGCATTGTTACTAATAATGACAGCGGGGGTTGCATTCAACTCGCCTGATTTGCAGGCATCAATGATGGCCTGCATATTACTGCCTCCATGAGAAGCAAGAAAACCTAGTTTCATGATGAATCCTTAATTCAAAGAAAGGTGGCCCATACTTTAACCACTAGTGCGGTATACGGGAAATGAACTCGTAAAACCCGGATTACGCGATGTCCTTCGACTTCTCTCAGAACAAGCTTCGTCCGGGTTGACTCAATCATTAAACGAACTGGGTTACGTTACCCACAGGCCCCCACCGCCCCGCAAGCCGAGCAAAAATCACAGCCATCCTTGCGGATGACGGCGTAGTTGCCGCATTCCAAGCAACGTTTTCCGGGGTGGACTTCCTGCGCCCCAACTGAACGCGCCTTAAAGTGGACGACATTCTCAGCTTCGTATTCCACCATGACTCCCATATCGTCCACAGGGAAACCCTCTTCGTCCAAAATTCCAAGCATGGAGTGGCGATGCAAGATCAACCGGCATAGATAAGCAATCGTGGAAGGATACGAAATCTTCCGCCTTTCCCCCGGCACCCAAGCCAAAAAGTCACCACGTGGCTCAGGGAAATCCAATAATTGTCGCAGCTTTGCCCCAACCCACGCCGGGTCCACTACACGCATATCGAACGACAGGCTTTTGCACAGTCCGTCCAGTACCCTTGGATATTCCCCCGATAGCCATACCGAATAGGGTCGGCGTTGTCCGTTTGGCAGGGTAAGTTCTTTCAAACCCATCACAAAATCATCATTCGTTGCCGGATTGTGGATGTCAACCGTCCACGACAAAGTGCCGTCCGTGCCGGTTTTTGGCTCTTTCGGCGACATCAGTGCATCTAGCACGGGAGTATCCCCCTCGCCTTCGAAGGCGCCCAACTCCATGCAACGGTAATGCACCAATTTTGCAAAACCTGCCACCAAACTGGGCACTCTGACTGGCTCGCCGTTGGGTGGCATGGATAGGTCAAATCCATCGTCACCTTGGGCTTTCATCAAACTTTTCAACTTGGTTTCCAACCATCCCCGGTCATTCGAACGCATGTCCATGGAGAGTGATTTTGACAACGCTGCCAAGCCACGGGGTTGTTCCGCGCCATTGACCCAAACTTCAAAAGGACGCCTGCCGCCTTTTTTGTGCGATTCGGTTTCACGCGATTCGTTTGCCTGATTGACCGGGCTTGTTTCCAAATGGCCCACAAACACGGCAAAACCGCCTAAACTGTGTTCGACAAAATAGGTCCAAGCCGGATTGCCACCTGCCGGTCTGGGTCTGCGCCTCCAACGCAAAGAAGCCAAGGCCGGTTCAGGGACTTTTTCCAATCGCAAGCGGCGGTCTGGGTCAGTCTCGTCGAATTCTTGACTGGGGTCATCAGCTTCCGATTTGGCGGTATCGGCAATCAACACCTGACCGACGATATTGTTGGGCCGATAGGTGGCCAGACCCTTCAAACCTGCTTTCCACGCTTCCAGATACAAATGTTGAAATTCTTCAAAGGGGTAGTCGGCTGGCACGTTGACCGTTTTGGAGATGGAGGAATCGACAAAGGGTTGCACTGCCTCCAACATGCGCATGTGATCCAATGCGGATATTTCCAAAGCGGTGACAAACCCCTCTGGCAAATGGTTAGTGTCGCCTCCACTCTCGCGGAACAAGCGCCATGCGTGATCCTCCACCGGGTATTCCTTGATCGTGCCATCCGCCTGACGTTTGCGCCGGGTGTATGACCAAGAGAACGGGGGTTCGATGCCATTGCTGGCATTGTCGGCAAATGCCAATGAAATAGTGCCGGTCGGTGCGATGCTCAATAGATGGCTGTTTCGCAGGCCGTGTTGGGAAATGGCGGTTTTGATCGTATCCGGCAATCGCGAGGCAAAGCCGGAACTCAAGTATTTTTCAGCGTCAAACAGAGGAAAACGCCCCTTTTCCCGCGCAAGGTCAACCGATGTCATATAGGCCGCGTCGCGCATGACTTCGGCGATTTTAGCACCGCATTCCCTTGCTTCAGCCGTGTCATAGCGCAAACCCAACATGGCCAGGGTGTCGCCCAAACCCGTGAAGCCCAGCCCAATGCGTCGTTTCGCCTTGGCTTCTTCGTATTGCTTTTCCAAGGGCCAATAGGTCACATCCAGTACGTTGTCCAACAGACGTATAGAGGTGCAAGTCAACGCTATTAATTTATCAAAATCAAAACGCGCTTCGCTTCCAAATGGTGAAATGACAAACCGGGTTAGGTCAATGCTGCCCAAGCAACAGCAACCATAAGGCGGCAACCATTGTTCGGCACAAGGGTTGGTCGCCTCAAAGGTTTCGCAGTAATAGAGGTTATTGTCAGCATTGGCACGATCCACAAACAACACACCCGGTTCGGCATGGTCGTAAGTGGATGCGGTGATTTTGTCCCAAATTTCCCTTGCCCGCACTGTGCGATAGACCCACAGCCCATCTTCACGCTTATAGGCTCCTTGTTCCTTACATTGCTCGCCCGGTTCAGCGGGATGAACCAATTCCCAAACCGCATCATCTTCAACAGCCCGCATCAATCCGTCGGTCACGCCCACGCTGATATTGAAGTTGGACAATTCGCCGGCTTGGTCTTTGGCATGAATGAAATCCAACACATCAGGATGGTCGCAGCGCAACACGCCCATCTGTGCGCCCCGCCTCGCCCCGGCAGATTCCACGGTTTCGCAAGAACGGTCAAACACCCGCATATACGAAACCGGGCCGGATGCGCTGGAAGCCGTGCCTTTCACATTCGCCCCTTTGGGGCGGATGGCGGAGAAATCATAGCCGACACCGCCGCCACGACGCATGGTTTCGGCCGCTTCGGAAAGCGCCGCATAGATACTCGGTTTGCCATCCACGGTTTCGGAAACCGAATCCCCCACCGGTTGCACAAAGCAGTTAATCAACGTTGCTTGAATACCGGTGCCAGCGGCAGACATGATGCGACCGGCAGGGATGAAGCCTTCTTGCAGTGCGTGGAGAAACTGTTTTTCCCAATGCTTGGGGTCTTGTTCCACGGAGGCTAACGCTTGGGCAACCCGTGCAAAGATGGCATTGGCATCCCGCTCTTCGCCTTTGGCGTATTTTTCGAGTAAAACTTCTTCGGAAACCGTTTGGGGCGGCAAGCTAGGGCTGGGTTTAAGCTGTGTAGATTGTTTCATGTTTTTGAATTCTAAAAAGTTAATTTGATCAGGAACAGTCAATTACGAGCGTTTCTCACCTATGGTGGTGCAAAATAAAGGTTGAATAACACCGAGTTCAGTCAGTGTTTTGTCCAAATAAGTCAGTAGGTTTATTTTCTTTTTTTCAATTGAAGTTAAAGGCTCAGGAAAATTTCCCCCCAATCCTTCAAGGGCAGGGTACAAAATGCCGCCATAAACGACTTTCAAGAGAGGATGAAAGTATTTCTCGTACTCAGGCATGATTTGTGTCGAGTTACAGGCTTCGCTTGGGTCAAATTCGCTAGGGGGATACTGCAACCAAAAGCCCTTCACTTGTCCCATGTGAGTGGTGCGCTTTTTGACCGGCAACAAAGCCAACAGTAAAGCGGTTGTCACGCAACGGTTCCGCAATGGGATTTGAAGGTATTCAGGCCCAATCCATTCAGTAAAGGTGATCAGGCCATTGGGGCGTAGCGCTTTATGGGCTTGCTGAAAAAGGTTTTGAATGTTTTTAATATGATGCAAGCCATGACTTCCCACCACCAAATCGTATGATTCGGGCTTCAATTCAATTTGGTTGACATCTTCGCAAACACCGTTGAATGGAAAATCAACTTGAACCCGCGACAGCGATACACTGCTTAGGTCATACCCGGTAACCTCGGCAAAACGAACAGGGCTGCTGGGATAATGAAAATAATATTTTTCCGAAGCCATGTCTCCACAGACCAAGGCCAAACCTTTTAAATCATTATGTTCCTCGGGGGGATAACGTTTTGCCAACAATTCATGGCAAGTCACCACACTCGTCTGGACGGGTCCAAATAGAGAAGCCAAGTGCTCCGACACACCAGGAACCGCCATCCAACTGACATCGCGAACTTGGTCGATGTTAATAGTATCCCACGTGTTGGCAGCTTTCTGGATATCGTTTTCTTCTGTCTGTTCTGCATTTGTCATGATGGTATTCCGAAAAAGTAAGTTGAAGCTGTGGCCAAAGTATTGCACGCTTCAGCACTCGAACTATCTCTCCTAAGGGTTGATGCAACGGTACACCTTGAATGGCTGCTCACCGTCGATTAAGGGTCCGGAAGTAACGATGGTGTCCCCACCCATATCGCCGGCATTGTTTCTAGCCAGTCGATAGACTTCTGCCTGAATGGTGCCTTTATCCCTTGCGATGAAGCCAATTTTGGCTGCGGTGACGGCAGAAACACGGCCCAATTCTTTACACCGCCGGACTTCTTGAGCGGCAAGAATGCGAACCTTTTCCCCTTGTGGCTTGAGTTCCACCCAAGTGCAAGCTGACAGCAGGGCGGCAGATAACAATCCTACAGCATTAAATTTAACGATTCTGTTCATGATTCCTAAACCCCGACGAATGATAATCTGAACACTATCTTATAGAACAGCGGCGATTTGGAAAAGCGGTGACGCAAAGTCCCCTCTCGGTGTTAAAATGGCGCATTATTTTCCGAATAGGCTGTAAAACCCTCTTGGACGAGCCGGCCTCTGGCAGCTTGTTCAGATTCTCGCAGCAAACAGCATTGCAAACCTCATGACCAAATATATATTCATTACAGGCGGTGTCGTTTCCTCATTAGGCAAAGGCATTGCCGCCTCATCTCTGGCCGCCATCCTTGAAGCGCGCGGTTTGAAGGTCAGTATGACCAAACTTGATCCCTACATCAATGTTGATCCGGGAACGATGAGCCCGTTCCAGCACGGTGAGGTGTTTGTGACTGAAGACGGCGCAGAAACCGATTTGGATTTGGGCCATTACGAGCGGTTCCTGAGTTCGACCATGGGCAAGGTGAACAATTTTACCACCGGACAGGTTTACGAAAACGTCATTCGCAAAGAGCGCAAGGGCGAATACTTAGGGGCCACCGTCCAAGTCATTCCCCATATTACCGATGAAATCAAACGGCTGATTCAACTCAGCGCCCAAGGAATGGATGTTGCTCTCATTGAGATCGGCGGCACGGTTGGTGACATTGAATCCCAACCGTTTATGGAGGCTATACGGCAAATGCGGGTGGAGATGGGGGAAGACAAAACTCTGTTCATTCATCTGACCTTGGTGCCTTACATCGCCAGCGCGGGTGAGCTGAAAACCAAGCCCACCCAACACTCGGTCAAGGAATTGCGCACCATCGGCATTCAACCCGATATTCTGATTTGTCGCTCCGACCGGGTGATCCCCAAATCCGAGCGCCGCAAAATCGCCCTGTTCACCAACGTGCATGAGGATGCCGTCATCAATGCCATTGATGCGGATACCATTTACCGCATTCCTTTACTGCTGCATGAACAAGGCTTGGACGAAATCGTGGTGCGGAAACTGCGTTTCGATGTGCCAGCCGCCGACCTGAGCGAGTGGGAAGCCGTCGTCAAAGCGCAAACCCAACCTGAACGACAAGTCACAATTGCCATGGTTGGCAAGTATGTCAACCATTCCGATGCTTATAAATCCCTGACCGAAGCCTTGATTCACGGGGGAATCAGCACCCGCACCAAGGTCAGCATCAAATATATCGAATCAGAGGAGATTGAAGCCAAAGGAACCGCAAAACTTGAAGGTGTGGACGCGATTCTCGTCCCCGGCGGGTTTGGTTTACGTGGCATTGAAGGCAAGATCGCCACCGTCCGCCATGCCCGCGAAAACAAAATCCCCTATCTTGGCATTTGCCTAGGAATGCAGGTTGCGGTGATTGAATTTGCCCGTGAAGTGGCCGGATTGGAAGGGGCGCATAGCACTGAATTTTTGCCCACCACGCCTTATCCGGTGATTGCGTTGATTACCGAATGGAAAGACGAATCTGGCGAACTGGAAAAGCGCAGTGCTGACGATGACCTCGGCGGAACCATGCGCTTGGGCGGGCAAAAATGCCGGCTTTCCAATCATTCATTGGCTCACTCGCTTTATGGCAAGGACGTCATCACCGAACGCCATCGCCATCGTTACGAATTCAATAATTCGTATAAGAAAAAACTGGAAGAGTCCGGCTTGCGTATCAGTGGCAAGTCAATTGATGGACGTTTGGTGGAAGTCATTGAAATCCCCGACCATCCATGGTTCTTGGCTTGTCAATTCCACCCCGAATTCACTTCCACACCGCGTGGTGGACATCCGCTCTTCGCCGGTTTTGTCAAGGCCGCGAGTGATTATCACCAAAGCCGGTCCACAACCCCGCTTGCGGTGGAGGGTTAGCTAACACCATTCCCTTCCATTTCGGCAAGGGTGACACAAACCATTCTCTCTCCCGCTGGGAGAGGGCGAGGGCACATAACATGAAACTCTGCGGATTTGAAACCAGCCTTGAACATCCATTTTTCCTGATCGCCGGACCTTGTGTCATCGAAAGCGAACAACTCGCTTTGGACACTGCCGGCCGACTCAAGGAAATCACTGCCAAGCTTGGCATAAACTTCATTTTCAAATCCTCCTACGACAAGGCCAACCGATCTTCGCTAGGCAGTTTCCGCGGTTTGGGCTTGAATAAAGGCTTGCAGATTTTGGAAAAGGTCAAACTTAGCATTGGTGTGCCAGTGCTTACCGATGTCCATGAATACACGCCTTTGGGAGAAGTGGCCGATGTGGTGGATGTGTTGCAAACCCCGGCTTTTCTGTGTAGGCAGACGGATTTCATCCAAGCCGCCGCCGCCACTGGCAGACCCGTCAACATCAAAAAAGGCCAGTTTATGGCCCCTTGGGACATGAACAATGTCGTCGATAAAGCCAAATCCACCGGCAACGATCACATCATGGTGTGTGAACGGGGCGTGTCTTTCGGTTACAACAATCTAGTGTCCGATATGCGCTCTTTAGTGGTCATGCGCAGCACCCATTGCCCCGTCGTATTCGATGCCACCCATTCCGTGCAACTGCCCGGAGGTCAAGGCAATGTGTCAGGCGGGCAACGCGAACATGTGCCGACCTTGGCAAAAGCCGCCGTCGCCGTCGGCATCGCCGGCTTATTCATGGAAACCCACCCCGACCCTGAAAAAGCCCTCAGTGACGGGCCAAATTCCTGGCCTTTGCATAGGATGGAGGAGTTGTTGGAGGTGTTGGTGGGATTGGATAGAGTAGTTAAGGGGAGTGGGTTTTTGTAAGCCATACCATCTTTTCCGTAAACTTACCCGTTGGGAAAGTACCCATGCACGCCGAAAGATTCATACTTCGCACTGACAGTGATGGACATTTGGCTAACCTGCCGACTTTTCCACCAAACGAGGAGGTTGAGGTCATCGTTTTACTCAAGGAACCGAAGAAACCCAAGCCGCGAAATCAACCCTCCCCTCTATTAGCTTGGCAGGGCGCCAAGCTAATAGGAGATGATATTGCACCAGCGTTCTCTGCTGAAGAATGGGGTAAGTTGCTTTAGGAAAATCATACTCCTGATTTTGAAATTTGGAATTTGGTACTCGCCCCCAATGCGGCAATCAAACCGCCCTCAAATTCGCAAAATCCAGCACCAACCATTTACTTCCCACATCGGCAAAATTAACCTGCACCCGCGCTTGCGCGCCTTCGCCTTCGGCTTGCAGGATGATACCCTCGCCGAACTTGGCATGAGCCACACGCTGGCCGAGCTTGAAACCACCCGCTGTGCCAGAAGTCAATGAATAAGAACCTTTGGGTTCTTTGGCAGTGACGGGGCGGGTGACATTCGCCTTCATGCGGATTTCATGGATATGTTCTGTGGGTATTTCACGCAGGAAACGGGAAGCACGGAGATAGCTTTCCTTGCCATAGATGCGCCGAGACTCGGCGTGAGTCAGGTAGAGCTTTTGCTTGGCGCGGGTAATGCCGACATAACACAGCCGACGCTCTTCTTCCAAGCGTCCGGCTTCTTCCAAAGATTGCATGGATGGGAACAAGCCTTCCTCCAAACCGACCACAAATACCAAATCAAACTCCAAGCCCTTGGCAGAATGCAGGGTCATCAACTGCACACAATCTTCTGAGGCATCGCCCTGCGCTTCGCCGGCTTCCAAAGCGGCATGGGCAAGAAAGAAATCGAGCAGGCTTAAGTTTTCGCCTTCTTCTTGTTGCGGGGCTTCTGATTCAAACTGTTTGGCGGCGGTGACCAATTCCTCTAAGTTTTCCACCCGCGTCTCGCCCTTGTCGCCTTTTTCTTGTTTATAAAACTCGATCAGGCCAGATTTTTCGACGACAATCTTGACTTGTTCATGCAGCGGTTTGTCTTTGGCTTGCGCGGATAATGCATTGATCAAATTCAAAAATACCGCCAATAGTCCTTTAGCTCTGGCGGTGAACAGATTGCCACGACTGAGTGCCTCTGCGGCTACCCACAGTGAGCAATCTTCGGCTTGAGCCAATTCACGGATGGCATCCAAGCTTTTAGCGCCGATGCCGCGTGTGGGCGTATTGATGACCCGCTCAAATGAAGCATCATCGCTACGGTTGGACAGCAACCGCAAATAAGCCAGCGCATCTTTGATTTCCTGCCGTTCGAAGAAACGCAAACCGCCATAAACGCGGTAGGGAATACCCATCGCAATCAGCTTTTCTTCAAACTGCCGTGATTGTGCATTGGAGCGATACAAAATGGCAGATTCATCGCGTTTATTGCCTTCTTGAGACCATTGGCGGATGCGATCCACGACAAAATACGCTTCGTCTTGTTCGTTGAATGCCGAATAGACGGCAATGGAATCACCCGCGCCATCCTCGGTCCACAAGTTCTTACCTAACCGCCCTTCGTTCTTGGCGATCAAAGCATTGGCGGCATTCAGGATATGCCCGGTGGAGCGGTAGTTCTGTTCCAACCGGACGATTTGATGGTTAGGGTTGTCCTTTTGGAATTTGAACAGGTTTTCGATCTTGGCCCCGCGCCAACCATAAATCGACTGGTCGTCATCGCCAACCACAAACAAATTGTCACGATCATGGGTCAGTAAACTCAACCATGCATATTGAATGCTATTGGTGTCTTGGAATTCGTCCACTAACACGTGGCGGAAACGGCGTTGATAATGTGCCAGTTGTTCGGGATTGTCGCGGAGAAACTCATGGGAGCGAAGTAGCAATTCAGCGAAATCCACCAAACCAGATTTGTCGCATTGTTGTTCATAAATCTTGTAAACTCGCAGCATCTGCCGCTCAAATGGGTCGGATGCTTCAAGCATGTGGCGGGCGCGGTGGCCTTCGTCTTTTTGTCCGTTGATCCACCATTGGATTTGGCGCGGCGGCCATTTCTTATCGTCCAGATTCAACTCTTTGACGATGCGCTTGACCAGCCGCAACTGATCGTCAGAATCCATGATTTGGAATGTCTCCGGCAAACCCGCTTCGGTGGCATGACGACGAAGTAGACGATGGGTCAGTCCATGAAACGTACCCATCCACATACCGCCAGCCGGAAAACTGAGTAGGGTTTCAATGCGTCCGCGCATTTCCCTAGCGGCTTTGTTGGTGAAGGTGACGGCTAGAATGCTGTTGGGGGAGACTTGCTCCACCCTCATCAGCCAAGCGATTCGATGAATCAGCACACGGGTCTTGCCGCTGCCCGCGCCGGCCAAAATCAGCATGGAGGTAGGGGGTGCAGTGACCGCCGAGCGTTGGGCGGGGTTGAGTTTGTCGATGATTGTGGTAATGTCCATGCCGACATTTTACAGTAGTCATTTCATTATTGCCGAGAACCCTTAAAATAAACTCGTTGTTAAGATGCCAACCATCCCTCACCCCAAACTCGGTACTTATTTAGGCTTCGACTTCGGCGACAAGCATATTGGCATTGCTGTGGGCCAAAGGCTGACTTGTACCGCCACTGGATTGGTTACGATACCGACACAGGGCAAACTAGCACGATGGGAAGCCATCAACAAGCTAGTCGAAACGTGGCAACCCTGTGGCTTTGTCGTCGGCTTGGCTTACCAAGATGACGGTAGCGCCAACCCCATCAACGCGCAAATTCTGAAATTCTGCCGACAACTGGAAGGTCGGTACGGGTTGCCGGTTTATACTATGGATGAAACACTATCCACCGTCGAATCCAAGAGCCTATATTATCAAAGCCGGGCGAAACGCTCGGCAGGCTTTGGCGCGATAAAAGACACCCTTGCCGCCCAGTTGATTTTACAGACTTGGCTGGAACATATTGCTGATCAAGAAAGACAAGAAAAATGGTTGATTTCCAATTAAGTGTAGAAAAAAAGTTGGATCGGTTGCATTCCGGTCTGGTAGCCGAAATCACCCGGCGAGAACTGCGTGACCCTTTGATGATCGGCATCCATACCGGAGGAAGCTGGGTTGCCGAAAAACTGCATGAGCGCTTGGGTTTAAAAGATCCTCTAGGTTTGTTAAACATCTCCTTTTACCGCGATGATTTCTCCCAAATTGGCATTCACCCAAGGGTTTTGCCTAGCAATTTGCCGTTTCGGGTCGAAGGCCGCGATATCCTGCTGATTGATGATGTGCTATATACAGGCAGGACTATCCGAGCGGCTTTGAACGAAATTTTTGATTATGGCCGCCCGGCTCAAATCGTTTTGGGCGTGCTGATCGAGCGTGACGGCAGGCAAATTCCGGTTCAGGCCGATTGCATTGGCGGTAGGATAGATTTAGGCCCAGATGAAAAAGTCAAATTATCTGGGCCAAATCCATTGTCGTTAAGTATTCATTGCTCTTAATACGGGTCAATAAGCGTGAACACATCCATCCAATTCGACGCAACTGGAAAGTTGCGCCATTTCCTGACCATTGACGGATTGAGCCGAGAGTTGCTGGTTCGCATTATGGATGTTGCCGAGTCCTTTTCTAGCGTGACAGACCAGCAGGTCAAAAAGGTACCTTTGTTGCGAGGCAAAACCATCGTCAATCTGTTTTTTGAAAACAGCACACGAACTCGCAATACATTCGAACTGGCCGCCAAGCGTCTTTCCGCTGATGTGCTTAACGTCAATATCGCAACCTCAGCCACATCCAAGGGGGAAAGCCTGTTGGACACCATCCGCAACATTGAAGCCATGTCTGTGGATATGTTTGTGGTACGGCATGAAGCAAGCGGAGCGGCACACTTTATCGCCCAACATGTCGCACCGCATATCAGTGTGGTCAATGCCGGGGACGGAAGCCATTCCCATCCTACCCAAGCGATGTTGGACATGTTTACCATCCGCCAATACAAGGACGATTTCTCCAAACTCAAGGTGGCGATTGTCGGTGACATTTTGCATTCACGGGTCGCCCGCTCAGAGATTCTCGCCTTGAATATCTTGGGTACTGAAGAGGTGCGTGTCGTTGCACCAAAAACCCTGTTGCCTGACCATCCTGAAAGCTTGGGAGTCAACGTGTTCCATGATTTAGACCAAGGATTGGAGGGAGTGGATGTGGTGGTCATGCTGCGTTTGCAAAAGGAGCGCATGAGTGGAGCCTTCTTGCCCAGCGAACACGAGTATTTTTCTTATTTTGGACTTACCGAAGAACGCCTTGCCAAGGCTAAACCCAATGCGATTGTGATGCATCCTGGCCCAATCAACCGGGGGGTGGAGATCGACTCAAGAGTGGCGGATGGCCCGCAATCGGTTATCTTGCGGCAAGTCAGCAACGGCATTGCCGTGCGCATGGCGGTTATGTCAATGGTACTAGGCGGACACGGTGAGACGAATACGGGAGGTGCATCATGAGCGGCGAAAGAATCGTCATTAAAGGAGGAAGGGTCATTGATCCATCCAATGGCATAGATGCAATGGTTTCCGTGTGCATTGCCGGGGATAAGATCGTTGCCGTCGGCGAGATTCCTATTGGGTTTGAGGCTGATCAGGAAATAGACGCGAAAGGTCTGATTGTTTGCCCCGGTTTTGTCGATCTATGTGCAAGGCTGCGTGAACCCGGCCAAGAGTTTAAAGCCACCATCGCCAGTGAAACGGCGGCGGCGGCGGCGGCGGGCGTAACGACCTTATGTTGCCCTCCAGATACCCGCCGGGTCATTGATACACCGGCAGTGGTTAATTTGCTCAGGGAAAGGGCCGATTCGGTAGGCAAGGCGCGAGTGATACCGATTGGCGCATTGACCCGTGGCTTGCAAGGAAAAGAACTCAGTTCAATGATGGCATTGAAAACTGCCGGTTGTGTAGCCGTTGGCAATGCCTATGCGCCTGTGGAAAACCTATTAGTGCTTAGGCGAGGATTGGAGTACGCTGCAAACTGTGGGTTGATTGTTGTCGTCCGGCCTGAAGAACCCACATTACGCAACCGGGGATGCGTTCACGACGGGGTAATCGGCAGTCGCTTAGGCTTGCCGCTTTTCCCTTCGTCTGCGGAAACAGTGGCCGTAGCCCAAACCTTGGTGCTTGCCGAACAAACAGGCGCAAGGGTTCATTTTGGTCAGTTGAGCAGTGAACGCGCCGTGGCGATGATCGCGGAAGCTCAACAAAGGGGTGTCGGGGTAAGCGCCGATGTTGCCATTCATCAATTGCATTTGACAGAATCTGCCGTCATTGGATTTGATGCCAATGTCCATGTCAACCCGCCATTTCGCTCGCAATCAGATCGAGATGCTTTGCGAGAAGGGTTGGCAAGCGGTGTCCTTTCAGCGATATGCTCGGATCACCAACCCCATGATCCAAATGCCAAATTAGATGCATTTCCGGCAACTGAACCGGGCATGTCTTCGCTAGAAACCTTGTTGCCACTGAGTTTGAAATTAGTTGAAGAAGGCGTTTTGGATTTGACCAGCGCCATAGCCCGCTTGACTGAAGGCCCATCCGCGATTTTGGGCTTGGGTGCGGGAACATTGAATGCTGGAGCCACGGCAGATGTTTGCCTATTCGACCCTATTCAGGAATGGACAGCAGAAGGCACTGACTGGCATAGCAAAGGTCTTAACACACCATTTTACGGATCGGTGTTCAAAGGGCGAGTCACTATGACCTTGCTTGGCGGGCATATGGTGCATTGCCTGCGATTGTAGAGTCAAAGCCGATGAATTGCTGTCGGGAGGGAGAGGAAAGTTGAAAGTGGGTGGTCTACCAAGGAGACAAATAAAAACGCCCTATATCGCTTTATATAAACATAGGGCGTTTCAAAGCTCGTCCCTGTGCATACAACGTCAACTAAAGGCCTAAATCTTTTTCAATCTGCCCATTTCGCCAACCTACGCCACTTTATTTTTGGTGTTTTGGGGGATATGGTCAAACTGACAGCCCGGACTTATTTGCGCCATTCCTAGCGCGGGGGTGGTGTTGCCGGATTGCGGATAAACAGGCCGAAGAAGACATCACCCGCCGTCCGTCTAAACAGCGGCGGGTTCCGTTTTTTTACCTTATTAGGCTGGAGCCGCTGCGCTAGCAGTCAGGCCAATAGCTTCAGCATATTTCAAATAGGTTTCGACGGAAGCAACAACGACGCGGGCTTCGACGGACAGCAGTTCAATACCTACCAATGATACTTTTACCCATGCATCAATCACGATGCCTTTGTCCAGAATGCGGTCTACAACTTCAGCTAAACTTGAAGAGTCGGTTGATTTTTGTACTTTTGCCATGATGAAATACTCCTTCACGTTGGTTATTTAATTATCCCCAATGACTGGATTGTCATTGGTTCTTGTTTCTGCAGCAGATTGCTGCTTGTCTTATTATTAACAAAAAATGTGCCAATGCGGATTTTGGTTTTCTTGGTTTCTAACGAGTGGCTAATTCTCTACTACAAAACCGGAGATAACACGCTAACCAAATGAATTTCATGGATATAATTTAACTTCACAAAAACATCAATTTGTTGTAATGGTTTGACATAATCCTCGTAAATTGTATTTTTGGAAGGTTTCAAGTATTGGACTCATGGAAGCCCTTCCCGATTCAGGAGCAAATACCATAGACTATGGAAAATATTCCATTGTTTGACTTGATGGACCTTCGGAGCTTGAAAAAGTCCAATGTTTATTTATCGCAATCTCTAAAAAAAAAGACATTTCAACTTGTACCAAGCTTACAGACTTAGCCGTAAGAGGGAGTTTGTAGATTTCGGTTATCTGAGAGTTTACCCATTTCCTTTTGAATTGCTTGAAATTCTTAGGCATTTCTAGAGTATGAAGCCTATGAGCAAAAACAAACTGACCTAGAGCGCCACATATACTTGTGCGCATTGCAGGACAACAATGAGGTTCTGTTTTACCATTTGCTGCTTGATCACGCAGAAGAAATGATGCCCATTATTTATACGCCAGTTGTCGCCATGGGATGCGAGCAATTCAGCCATATTTATCGGAGGCCAAGGGGGATTTTCATCAGTTATCCCATGCGCACACGAATACGCACTCTGTTGCACAACCGCCCGCATTCTAAAATTGATGTGATATCCAACCCGACAGACCGCGCGGATGCCCGTCCCGATGACTTGATAGAATGGACCGAAGGGCGCGCACTGATTGCCACCGGGTCGCCATTTGCCCCGGTTTCATTCGGGGACCGTGCGATTCCCATAGGACAATGTAATAATGTGTTTATCTTCCCATCTGTTGGCCTAGGGGTCATCGCATCGGGTGCCCGCCGCATCACAGATGGCATGATGCTGGCCGCCGCCAGAGCCTTGGGTGACAACTCACCCGCTTTACGCGATGCCAATGGCTCCTTGCTGCCAGCCATCAGCGAAATCAGAAAGGTTGCCATTGACGTGGCCGTTGCCGTGGGAACCGAGGCGCAAAGAGTAGGACTGGCACCCCTCACTGACTTACCTACATTGCGGGATAAAGTTGTCGCCAGCCAATGGATACCGGCTTATACGTGGATAAAATTCAATTTGCCAGTGGTGGCATGATGTCATTTTGCTTGAAGAGCTTATTCAGGCAAAGTATGGAAAACCTAATCAATATACGCCCTTTTAATCACTGAGAGCATATCAGTCATGATCGAAACCACTCTTAAACATACTCCGCTGTCTGGTTTGCATACTGAACTTGGCGCAACCATGGTGCCATTTGCGGGTTATCAGATGCCAGTCCGCTATGCGCCCGGGATTATCAACGAACACCTCCACACGCGATCAGCGGCAGGGCTGTTCGACGTTTCACACATGGGTACGATACACATTGAAGGCGATGCCGATTTGTATGCTGATTTTGAAACGATGGTTCCTGGGGATATATTGGGATTACAGCCGGGGGCAGTGCGCTATTCAATGCTTCTAAATGATAGAGGCGGCATCATAGACGATATCATGATCACACGACCTGCCACTGACACTGACAGGCGTCAGTTGTTGTTGATCGTGAACGCGGCAGGAAAAGCGGGTGATTTCGAACATCTACGCGCCAAGCTTGCTGGCAAGGCAACAGTGAAACTACTTGAAGACTGCGCCTTGCTTGCCTTGCAAGGCCCAAAAGCGGCAACTATCTTGTCGCGCTATTGCCCGGCGACTAGCCAATTAAAATTCATGCAAAGCGGGGTGTTCGCTGTTGATGGGTTTGGTGAGTTCGTCATCAGCCGAACAGGGTACACTGGGGAGGATGGTTTTGAAATTTCACTACCCGCCATCCAAGCCGAAACCTTTGCGCGTTCACTGCTGGCAGAACCCGAGGTCATGATGATAGGTCTTGGCGCCCGAGACTCCTTACGTTTGGAAGCGGGCATGCCGCTATACGGTCACGACCTGGACGAAACAATCACACCGATTGATGCTAGTTTGACGTGGGTGATTGGCAAACGACGCAGGGACGAAGGCGGCTTTCCGGGATACTCAATTATCCGTCATGAATTGACAGATGGCCCTGTGCGTAAAAGGGTTGGCATCCGTCCCGAAGGCAAGGCCATCGCCCGTGAAGGCACGGAAATCCTCTCCGCCAATCAATGCATAGGCGTGGTGACAAGCGGGGGTTTTGGGCCAAGTGTGCCGGGACCGATAGCCATGGGTTATGTGGAACCTGCGTTTGCGGCAACGGGTACGCCACTCAAATTGATTGTGCGGGGAAAACCCTTGCTTGGTGAAGTCGTCGATCTGCCGTTTATCGCACATCGGTATATTCGCTAGGGCAGTGTTGTTCAACAAGCGAATGTCTTTAAGCAAGGCTTCAGTTAACAGGCTGACCCAGGCATTAAATGGCAAACCTATGTACACTGATTTCATTCTCAACGCAAAATCACCATAAACATGACTCTACGCATCGCCTTAGCCCAAATCAATCTCTTGGTCGGTGACATCGCAGGAAACACCCGCCGAGTTTTGCAAGCCGCCTTCCGCGCCAGAGACGAATTTAAAGCTCATGCTGTAGTTTTTCCCGAACTGACCCTCGCTGGTTATCCTCCTGAGGATTTGTTGTACAAACCGCATTTCCTTAATCAACTCGAACTCGCCATGAAGGATGTGGCAAAACAAACGTCAGGCATTACAGTAGTGTTGGGATTCCCTGAATTGAGCGACGGCATCCTCTACAACAGTGCGGCAGTGTTGCGCAATGGGGCTGTGCATAAAATTTACCGCAAACAAGAGTTACCCAATTATGGAGTGTTTGACGAAAGACGTTATTTTCAACCGGGAAAAGAACCTTGCGTGTTTGAGTTGGAGGGAGTGGATGTGGGTGTCACCATTTGTGAGGACATCTGGCTTCATGGCGCAGTGGAGCAGGCAGCGGAAGCAGGGGCAAAACTGATACTCAACCTGAATGCATCGCCATTCCAATCAGGCAAATGCAAGCAAAGGGAACAAGCCGTGTTGCAACGGGTCAATTCCACTTGCATTCCATTAGTGTATGTCAATTTGGTGGGCGGGCAGGACGAACTGGTGTTTGACGGGGCATCCTTCGTCATGGATGCCAACGGAGAGGTAGTCTATCGCGCCACCAAATTCAGCGAGGCGCTGGATGTAGTGGAATTTGACCAACAAGCTGATAGCCTTGTGGCATTGCCGGGAAAGATGATCCAATCGGAGAGCGAAGTGGCCTATGTTTATAAGGCACTGGTACTGGGCATTCGCGACTATGTGATCAAAAATGGCTTTCATGGCGCAGTGCTGGGCCTTTCGGGCGGCATTGATTCGGCTTTGACTTTGGTATTGGCGGTTGATGCTTTGGGCGCGGACAAGGTGGAGGCCGTCATGATGCCCTCCCGTTACACAGCGGATATGAGCGTCGAGGATGCCCGGCTGGAGGCGGAAGCCTTGGCTGTGGAACATCATGTAATCCCTATCGAACCCGCTTTCCAAGCCTTTACCGGGTTGTTGGCGGACACATTCGCAGGCCTGCCCCGCGACACGACAGAAGAGAACATTCAAGCCCGATGCCGGGGCGTATTGTTGATGGCCATTTCCAACAAAAAACGCAAAATTCTGCTGACGACCGGCAACAAGAGCGAGATGAGCGTAGGTTATGCAACCTTATACGGCGACATGGCCGGTGGTTTTGCACCCTTGAAAGATGTGCCTAAACTGCTGGTCTACAAATTATGCGAATACCGCAATGGCATCAGTCCAGTGATACCCTTGCGGGTTCTGGAACGCCCACCTTCGGCGGAATTGGCACCGGATCAGAAAGACGAGGATTCTTTGCCAGCCTATGCAGTGCTAGACCCGATTTTAGAACGCTATGTGGAATGGGATCAATCGGTGGAGGAAATTATAGCCGCTGGCTTTGCAGAAACAGATGTATTGCGCGTTGCGAGGCTGGTGGACATCAACGAATATAAACGATGCCAGGCACCCCCGGGCGTGAAAATCACTCGGCGTGCCTTTGGGCGTGACCGACGCTATCCTATCACCTGTGGATTTAATCGGAATTAGCCGCTAAAAACTGACCGTATGGGAAATTTAAAGCCCCAGCCGGTACTTACTTGACCTTGAACTATAAGCACCGACTGGACTAGGTTGAACTTCAGAAACGCCCTCTGCCTCCGCCGGGCGCACCGCCACCTGGACCTCCACGGCGCGGGGCCCCACTGGAAGAACCCTCAGTGCGAGGACGGGCTTCATTGACGCGAACGCTTCTGCCCTTGAGATCAGCCCCATCTAGTCCTTTGATGGCAGCTTCGCCCTGAGCCTTGTTGGACATTTCGACAAACCCGAAGCCCTTGGACTGGCCGGTGAATTTGTCTGTGACCACATTGGCGGTAGAAACCTCGCCGAACTGCTCGAAAGCCGTGCGGAGATCATCGCTGGTGACCGAATAGGATAAGTTTCCTACGTAAATATTCATCGAAAAAACCTGCTCTTTAACTATTGCGCCATTTCAAATCATCACATCAGCAGCCCAATCAATGGCGCAATAAAACGAGGTCTGATGACTCCCGCCCTGATAAGGCGGCAGATTCCAAGGTCTTTTCCAATATACGCTGGAAAACTTATCTAAAATTCATGGTTTAGGATGGGTATGACAGCAAACCCACCGAAAGCCGCATCCTTCAGCGCTTGCCGATGAGTCAATCAATGATTAGGGTCATCGGGGGAACGTCCAAATCTACGCTCATTGTTAATGGGCTATAGATTTTCTGTCAACAGTTTTTTTCTAAATTAATGCGAAAACTTTGCAAGCAATGCGCTTAGATCATTTGACGTGGCAAGTCCCGCCCTCGCACCAGAGGTTTGGCAACACAATGCACCCGCAGCACTCGCGTAGCGCAATAGTTCCTCCCACCCCAAATTTTTGGCAATTCCAGCGGCAAAGGCCCCGTGAAAGGCATCTCCTGCACCTGTGGAATCGATTGCTTGTATTGGAAAAGCGGGCAATGATCCGCTAACGCCATCATTTCGCCATATCAGCCCTCGCTCACCCAGTGTAATGACAACAACGGGCGATTGGCTGGCCAACCGTGCCAATGCCTCTTCTTCATTGTCATCTTGCAGCCATTGTTTGGCGAATTTTTCCGAAGCCACCAGATAATCCACTTTATGCATCAACGCTTTCGTTCCTTCGTGCAGGGAGCCGGCATCCAGCACGAGGGGAATGCCACAGGTTCGCGCCCAGTCGGCCAAAGAAACCGAAAGCGAGGGTTCGTGACCATCAAGCAATATTACCTTTGGCCTGATGCCGGTAAAGTCGATCTCGTCTTGGTTCAAGTGCCGTGTTGCCCCCTTGAAATTCACCAGCGCCCGGTCACCATTTGGCTTGACTAGGACGCAGGACAAAGGTGTGGGGGCATCTCCACGGACCACGTAGCGCGTATCCACGCCTTCTTGGACAAGTTCCAATGCGTGAGACTGCCCGTAAAGATCGTTTCCCAAATAACCGGCAAAGGCGGCGTTCAATCCAAGTCGGGCCACAATCACAGCGGCATTGGCAGCCGGACCCCCCCCACAAGCCAGGAAATCATCGGCGAAAATCTTCTCATCAGCCAGAGGGTGGTGAGGAACCGAAAACACCAAGTCGTAGGAGGCGTGTCCTACGCATAGCACATCATGGGTGGGTTCACCAGCAAGTGCTTTTTGCATCCTAAACTTTCCTGATCAACGATCCAAGCCGATGAAGTCCCACACTTTTTCCGCTGGCGTAGGCTGATATTCATCGGCAATGGTCTCAGGATTGGCATCTTCCCCGTAATTCAGCGCATAGACACGTGCGGCATCATTGGCGAGATCGTCCAATTCCAGCTTGCGATAGGCTTCTTCCATTATCTTCAATGCCTTTGGAATGGCTTGGGTGCGAGGGTATTTCTCCAACACCCCATTGCAGCGCTTGGCGGCAGCGACATAGGCTCGACGACGCATGTAAAAATCGGCGACATTGATTTCGTACATGGCTAGATTGTTGCGCATCGCATTAACCCGCTTCTTGGCATCTTCGGTGTATTTGCTATTGGGAAACTTGTTTATCAATTCTTCGAAATCGCGCATCCCCTCACGTGCCGAACCAGGGTCGCGTTGCGATGTATCGGTGGGCAGGAAGCGGTCAACAAACGAGCGGCCCTTGTTATAATTGACCAAGCCTCGAAGGTAGTAGGCATAGTCAACCTTCTCATGGGTTGGGTTGAGCTTGATGAAGCGGTCAATAGCGGCAAGTGCAGAGTCGGGCTCGTTTTTCTTATAATAGGCGTAGGCAACTTCCAATTGAGCTTGAGTGGAATATCTGTCGAAGGGATAGCGGGCTTCCAATTTTTCATACAACTTGACAGCCTTGTCATAATTGCCTTCTGTCAGTTCATTTTTGGCTTCTTTATAAAATTGCTGGGCGGACCAATTGACATATTCATCATCGGAGGCGCTGCTGCCTCTTTCACTATCTAAGCCAAACAGGCTCATCAAAGTACAAGAAGATAACAATATGCCCATGCAGAGCATCAAAACGGGTAATAATTTCGGGCAGTTAATCAATCTGGCGTTTATCATGGTGCTAAAAAGTCGCATAATCGTTCATGCGTTAAACGGATAATTGTCTGAGTATACCTTGAAATCTTGCTTGCCAATAGCCAAAACATCCACGATGGGCGTGTTTCGCCCACTTGGCCAACTAATTTACATGATTGAATCCTATTGTGTCCGAAACCGAACAGTTCACCGCTGAAATCCCCCTAGAATTGGCTGGTCTGCGCTTTGACCAAGCCTTGGCCGAACTTTTCCCCGACTTTTCCAGAAGTAAACTACAAAGCTGGATCAAACAGGGCCATGTCATGCTGGACGGCGAAGCCCACAATCCGAAACGAAAAGTGTTGGGCGGCGAACAGGTGATACTGCATGCAGAAATTGAAATGGAGACCGATTGCGAACCTGAAGACATTCCGCTCGATATCCTATTTGAAGACGAGGCATTGCTGATCGTCAATAAACCGGCGGGTTTGGTCGTGCATCCTGCCGCAGGGCATCGTGAAGGCACTTTGCAAAATGCACTGTTACACCATGAGCCAAGTCTGGCGGGAATTGCACGTTCCGGCATCGTTCACCGAATAGACAAGGACACTAGCGGACTCCTTATGATTGCCAAAACACTCAAAGCACACAAGTCCTTGGTGGACCAGTTGCAAGCCCGCGAGATAGACCGTGAATACTTGGCCTTGGCGCAGGGATATTTGACGGCTGGTGGGACAGTGGACGAACCGATCGGACGCCATCCTACGGATCGCAAACGTTTTGCCGTGCGCGAAGACGGCAAGCCATCAGTGACCCATTATCGGATTGAAGAGCGCCTACCGGGGCACACCTTACTCCGTGCCAAGCTGGAAACTGGCCGTACCCACCAAATTCGTGTTCATTTGGCCCATATCCGCCACCCCTTGTTAGGCGATCCTGTCTATGGCGGGAGATTGCGGCTATTGCCGGGCGGCAATCAAGAATTGGGCAATGTCTTGCGCGGCTTCCGCCGCCAAGCGCTACATGCAGAAAAACTTGGCTTGGAACATCCGACCACAGGGGAGTGGTGTGAATGGAGGGTGGACATGCCACAGGATTTCCAATGCCTCCTAGAGGCTTTGAGGCAAGCCGCATGAAAGACTTTTGCATAGAACCGAACTGGCCCGCCCCTCCAAGCATTCACGCCTACAGCACACTGCGAGGAGGAGGCGTTAGCCAAGGCGATTTTGCAAGCTTAAACCTTGCTGCGCATGTCGGTGACGATCCGTCCCACGTACACACCAACCGGGATCGCTTGCGCAAAGGTTTACGATTGCCCTCTGAGCCTTACTGGCTCTCTCAAGTCCATGGCAATAAAGCAGTCAAGGCAACACCGAATGCACAATTGCCACCCGAAGCCGATGCATCCTACACTACCCAGTCTTGCTTGGTATGTGTAGTGATGACAGCCGACTGCTTGCCGGTTTTATTCTGTGACCGTCAAGGTGATCGGGTGGCCGCTGCCCATGCCGGCTGGCGCGGATTGGTTGGAGGGGTGTTGGAATCGACCGTGAACGCACTGGGCAATGACAATCTGATGGCCTGGCTAGGCCCGGCGATTGGGCCGAAAGTCTTCGAAGTCGGCGCAGAGGTTCGCCTGTCATTTTTAGAGCGGCTAGGCGATGGTGAGAAGGCTTTTGTGCAAATTGATGAACAGCACTGGCTGGCAGACCTTTACAGTCTCGCCCGCTTGACCTTGGCTCGCGTTGGGGTTGAGGAGGTGTATGGCGGCGATGAATGCACCTTCTCCGATTCAGATCGTTTCTTTTCCTACCGGCGAGATAGCCAGACCGGGCGCATGGCCAGTCTCATCTGGCGAGAATAAGCCACCAACTCATATCCCCTCATGCATTTACTTTTTTGGATCATCCTATTTACGTTGATTGGCGGCATTTTGAGCGTCATCGCAGCGTCCTTGTTTCTTCTAGTGCCAGACCGCCACTATGCCAGCATCCTGCCGCATGGGGTCAGCTTTGCCCTAGGCGCACTGCTCAGTGTGGCGTTTCTCGACTTGTTGCCCCATGCGGTTGAAAATGCAGGGGTTGACAATGTCCAGCCCCTGTTTGCCACTGTGCTGATCGGCATACTTGCGTTTTTCATGATGGAAAAACTGCTGCTATGGAGGCACTGCCACACCACCGATTGTGAAGCCCACAACGATGGCGAGGAACATTATCACCAGCCTGCCGGCACACTGATTGTGGTGGGCGACGGCATCCACAACTTCGTAGACGGAGTGCTGATCGCTGCCGCATTTCTGACTGACGTGCATTTGGGTGTTGTCACCAGTTTGGCTGTCGCCGCGCATGAGATTCCCCAAGAAGTGGGTGATTTCGCCATTTTGCTGCAAAGCGGCTACCCTAAGGCAAAGGCATTTTTATACAATCTTCTGTCCAGTTTAGGCACCGTGGCAGGGGGTGTCTTGGCTTATTTTGGCTTGGAGCGTGTCCATAATTCGCTGCCTTATTTTCTTGCTTTGGCAGCCTCCAGTTTCATTTATGTGGCAGTCGCCGACCTAATACCCACTTTGCACAAGAAAACCCACACCGGAGCGGTGATTCAACAAATGGCGCTTATCTTAGCGGGGGTCTTTTTGATTACAGCGGTGCATCATTACGCCGATAGCTTTGGGATTTAGCCAATGACGAACCAACAGCAACTGACTCAGGCAATCCTCACCACTACCAACCATAGCCGAGACAGTGCGGGATTGACTTATATCTATCCGGTCATTTCCAGACGCAGTGGCGGTTTGTCCATTGGTGTCAACCTAAACACCAACAATGCCTGTAACTGGCGCTGCGTTTATTGCCAAGTGCCTGACTTGATTCGTGGCAGTGCGCCAAAGACCGACTTGGGCTTACTGGAAACGGAATTGCGTGGATTTTTGGATGACGTATTGACGGGGGATTTCTATCGTCGCTTTTCCGTTCCCGCGGAACAGCAAACCATCCGCGACATAGCCATTTCCGGTAATGGCGAACCCACCAGCTCAATGGAATTTGATCAAGTAATCGGACTAATTGGCTCGGTGGTCGCCGACTATGACTTGCTTGGCAAAATCAAGCTGGTGCTGATCACCAACGGTAGCCTCATCCGCCGGGAACATGTGCAAAAGGGTTTGGCACATTGGGGCGAACTGGGGGGCGAAGTGTGGTTCAAGCTAGACAGCGCAACCGAAGCAGGCAGCCAATATGCCAATGGCATCCACCACACCCCAACGAGTGTGTTGCGCAACATGGAAATTGCTGCAAGGCTTTGTCCAACTTGGTTGCAAACTTGCCTATTTGCCGTTGACAGTCAGCCGCCTAGCGTGGAAGAGTGCGAAACCTACTTGGCTTTCCTTCAACACATTCAAGCGCAACCTATTGAACTTTGCGGGGTTTTGCTGTATGGCCTTGCCCGCCCGTCCATGCAAGCAGAAGCGCCAAGCCTTTCAGCCCTACCGTCTGATTGGATGCAAAACTTTGCTTTAAAAATACAGGCTATTGGCCTAGAAACACGATTGAGCCTTTGACATGCCACTTGAAACCCGAAAAATCCATATCAGCCATGAGCTTGAAGTCTCCAGTCAATGGGCGATTCCTGAAAACTACCGGCCCGGACTGGACATCGCATTGGTTTTGGCACACGGTGCGGGCAATGGCATGGAACATCCCTTCCTCAGCCAGGTTCATCTGGCCTTGGCTGAATCAGGTTTATTGGCGGTGAAATTCAATTTTCCCTACATGGAACTGGGCCGCAAAGCACCCGACCGCACACCGCTACTGGAAGAAACTTGGCGGGCAGTGATTCGTGCTGTGCGTTCGGATACACAGCTTGCACCTAGTCAGCTTTACATTGGCGGCAAGAGCATGGGCGGACGTATGGCTTCCCATGTCGCAGCCCAAGGCGAAGCTATTGACGGTTTGGTTTTTCTTGGCTATCCGCTTCATCCCGCAGGCCAACCAAGCAAACCCCGCATCGATCATTGGTCAACAATCAACTGTCCCTCGCTGTTTATCCAAGGCACTCGCGACAGTTTATGCCAGATTGATAGTCTGCGAGCCGAATTGCCGCGACTTGGCGGTCCGACCACACTCCATGAAGTAACAGGGGGCGACCATTCCTTCAAACTCCCCAAATCAGCGGGTATCAGCGAAACGCAAGTCAGGCTGGAAATCGTCGCCAGTATTTTGGCGTGGATAGGCAAGCTGGCATAGCCGATATTAGGCATTGCCCTAGGGCCGGAACCTCAAAGCTTGCTTTGATGGGCAATGCTTGCGTTGAACGCAAGCGACTCGTGTGTAACTCAAAACCAACCGAATGTATTGGGCCTGCATCCACGAAGTCAGTTTTTGCCTAGGTCAATAGGCTGCGATTCCACTTCATCATAATACCGATGGTAGGAGATTATTTTGAGTACCAATTGACCGTCTTTAGTGACTAGCAATTCTTCTCCGGTCGCCTCCACTTCGCGGAAGTAATCAGACATCCGATCTTTCATCGCTCTTTCAGAAATTATTTTCATGACAGCCTCCTAATCCACAGGATTGAGAATTCGTTGCATTAAGACAACATTACGTTGCTTTCAAGTCTACGCTAGCAGAAATTTTACTTTTTTGCAACAACTTTGTTGCAAAGTTTTAACGAATCCAAAAGACAACCGCAACTGTTACGCCGATAATCACCACGATCCATCGCAACACAGTCGGCTTGATTCGCCCTGCCAATTTGCCGCCCAAAGCCCCTCCGAGTAAAGCACCGGCAGCCATGACCAAGGCTATAGGCCAATTAACCAAACCTGAAAAGATGAAAAAAAATGCGGCGGCGATATTAATGGCGAAAGCAACGCCCTGTTTCAAGGCGTTAAGGCGATTAAGCGTATCGTCCAGCATCAAGCCCAACACAGCCAAAACGACCACACTGACGCCTGCTCCAAAGTACCCTCCATAAATCGAAGCCAAGAAAACGGGCAGCACACCGATTGACTCTAAATGGCGCAGTGAATTGGGATGACGGGAACTGCGGAGCAACCATGCCCGGATGACATCTTGGACGGCAAGCAGTCCGGCCGCGAACAAGATAAGATAAGGCACCAAAACACGAAACATTTGCTCGCCCGTGTGCAATAGCAAGAACCCGCCCAAGGTTCCACCCACAACCCCGGCAAGCAGATATAGCCAAAATCGCCGTTGATGCCCCTGCAACTCATTCCGCTGGGCCATGGTTGCGGCCAAGTAACCGGGGCTTAATGCCACCGTATTGGTTAAATTGGCGACAACGGAGGGAACACCCAAGGTGGTCAACAATGGAAATGTAATCAGTGTACCGCCCCCGGCCACTGCGTTTACCATGCCCGCCGCAATGGCTGACAAGCCTATCAGCAAATATTGAATCTCTGTCATGGCCTTTTCATCGGTAAATTCATCACGACACAGGTTTACATAAGCTGGATAATGGGTCAACTTTATCAGGTGGCTATCGAAAATTTGAAGTGACTGAGGTTAGGCAGCGGTCTAGGCTTTGACGCTCCTGATACACTAGAACATAAACAACTTTTGCGTCCGTGCGTATAATTTATCATTCACACTGAATTTTAATTTGGCGTGGACTTATTTTGATGGATAATTTCTAATCGAAAACTGATAATTCAAAGAACACTTTATGAATTTCTCATTATGCCTAAGCGATTGCATGAATTTTTGACACAGGCCCGGCACATTGTCGTCTTTACCGGGGCAGGCGTTTCGGCTGAAAGCGGGGTTCCCACTTTCAGCGATGCCCAGACTGGCTTATGGGTTCGCTATGAACTCCACGATCTAGCCACCCCTGAGGCATTCATGAAAAATCCAAAACTGGTTTGGGAATGGCATGTTTGGCTAAGAAAGCTCATAGATTCTGCCCAGCCCAACCCTGCCCATAGGGCTATTGCATGGATGGAGGAGCATCTTCCCAAGGTGACGGTGATCACCCAAAATGTTGACGGACTGCACCAACGGGCAGGCAGTCGCAACGTCATAGAATTGCACGGCAATATTCAGCGGACGCGATGCTTCAACGAGGGCTATGTCGTGGGGGACTGGGAAAAAACTGAGGAAACCCCGCCCAAATGTTCAGTGTGCGGTGGATTTTTGAGGCCCGACGTAGTTTGGTTCAACGAAATATTGCCTGAAGAGGCATGGCTGGCGGCAAGTGATGCCGTCAGGCATTGTGAGGTGCTTATCAACATTGGCTCATCGGGTATCGTCTATCCAGCGACAGAACTTTGCAACTTGGCGATAGCAAGTAACGCAAAAGTCATCCAAATCAATCCTAGGGTGACGCCATTGGATGCACATAACAACCTCAACTTGCGTGGAAAGGCGGGGCAGATCATGCCAAAATGGGTAAAAGAGGTGTGGGGCAAAACATAACGCCCTTTCGCAAGTAGTCTGTTCAGCGTTTTCATGGTGCATACAAACATCACTTTCATTCCCAATCTAACTTTTAACGACTATTCCAAGAAAGGCCAAATCATGGACATTTCCATCCTGAGATACCTAGACATTCTGGTCGGCTTTGCATTCGTGATGGCATTGACCAGTTCTTTCGTTACATTGTTGACGCAAATGGTGCATTCTTTGGAGAAAACACGGTCATCCCTTTTGGAAAAGGGCATCTCTTCTTTATTAAAACGTGCTGCCCCCTCCTTGACAGCCTATGCTGACGAGATTGCGAAAGCGATTTTACAGTGGCATCACGTCAGCGGTGATACCGATAGCAAGCGGGATGTGATTGTGCGGGAGCAATTTATCAAAATCATACTGGAAATTGTGGCAGACCCGTCCCCTGCTGGAACCGAAAACGGCATGTCCCAAGAAGCAAAAACCGCCCTCGCCAGTCTGTTTACAGACCCAACAGGCCAGTTGGATAGTTCTGCCTATGCGGCAAAGCTGCTTGAATCAATAGACAACACCATCTGCACACTGGAAACCAGCAATCCAAACCTAGCCACCCATACCATCCATACCCAAGCCATCGTGACAGCCGGGGCAGGAAAATTCATCAATGCATTGATGACCCGTTTCGACAGTATGAGCGATAGTTTATCGGCACTGTTCACTACCTATTCCCATCGGGTGACATTTTTATTGTCCTTGCTAGTCGCTTTGGCGCTTCCGCTAGACACTATCGACTTAATGCAAAGGTTATCCTCAGATGACAAATTGAAGGATGCCCTGGTGACCGAGGCAATTAAAGAATCCAATGCCCAAAATCAGATAGACAAATCAAACTCAACAGATACGAATCCAGTACCGCAAAAGCAAGGCAGCGGACAAACCTCACCAGCGCCAATAGCCTCGTCAACAAACTCTACAACACCATTGGATGATATTGACTTCACAGCCATTAATAATGCCTATGATCGTTTGAATAACCCACAATTGAGCATTATCTCTCATGGCGGATGGAAGCACATACTTAATTTTGACCAACCCTCTCTGAGTTATTATATGGAATTCCTTTTTGGATGCTTCTTGAGTGCGTTATTGCTGAGTATAGGCGCACCATTTTGGTTTGAAGCCTTAAAGAATTTGATTAACTTACGATCCAGTTTGGCAAAAACTGACGATTTAGGCCGCGAATATCGAAGCAACGATCAAACCACTCCTGAAACAAAACCTGAAAATCAGTCGACTACAAAATAGCCAGTAGCCTTATTTTCCTGTTATTCAATATGGGGCGACATTAACCGTCATGGTTCAATGAGTTCGCCCCGATATTTTCCATTTTTAATCTTTCACCTTAACCAAGGCAATATTCCCTTTCTGCCAAACCACTGGGCCACAGTTAGAAATCTTGTTCAATGATTCCGGTCGGAAGCTTACCAACCAACGAATTGGCACTTCGGTATTTTGTCCACAGCCCTGTTCAAATATGTGCTTACGCAATTGGATATATGAATACCAACGTATGATATCATCAGGATTGGTTGGCACAAACTTCCAAGAAACCAAGGTAGGGCGGGCTATTTCCCGATTCAGCACTAAATATTCTTGCTCAAACTCTTTGTAAGGTTCTATTAGCACAATATCGCCGGACTGAGTGTGCGTCTCGACGGCTGCTATGAGCGACTGTTTTTCTTGGAATATATGATACCGGTGAAAATCCACGTTGTTTTTCACATGCCACCCGCAAAACGACACTAAAATCGCACAGGTCAACAGGGCTTTAAGTTTTCGCCCATCGGTGGATAGCTGCCCTTTAATTTGTCCGACCAATACGGTTATCACAAAAAATAAAGTCAGCGAACTGGGGCGGAATAAATAGAGTTTGGCAACATAAAAAGTATGCCTATCTAAATAAGAAATTAACATCGCAAGAATCAGCTCAGCTAATCCCACTATTCCGGCGATGACTATCAAATTATTGTTTTCTTTGCTGGCGATGATTGACATTACCACAAGCAGGCAAGCCGTGGTAATCAATCCAGGAATCCACCCCCAAAATGTCCAAAACGGGGACGAACCGGCAAACGGTGCAATATGGTGAGGGTTTCTGATTTCAGCATAGATTTTATCGGCTGAAAGCCCATTAAACGTTAAAGCATGGGTTCCCAATTGATCTTTTGCGACAATATAAAGCAAGGGCGAAATCAATACACAAAAGAGCAATAAAGCTTTGCCAGGGGAGACCATTTCCCTAACGCTCAACCCGTGCAATATGATAATGACTAAAGCCCAAAAACCACCGACCAGAAAATGCATATAGGTCGCCATGGCGGAGAAAATAATCGCTGCCCACCAGCGATTATGATTAACCGAGCCAAATGCAAAAAACAGAAACGCATAGGCCAAGGTTTTACTCTCAACCCCATAAAACAGCCATTCCCCTCCCATTAACTGCTCGCCCACCAGATCGAACAAAATGACAGTCAGCAAGGCATCCATCAAGGAGAGCCTTAGCGACCGAAAGAAATAAGTTAAACTGGCGGCATAAAAAAGTGCCATGCCAATCCGCGCAATCGCGTGGCCCGTTTCATAGCCAAATAGATAGACCAAAGACCCAAACAAATATTCCGTGGCAAACCGTGCATTGGATTGGTCAAATACAGCATGATACTGGGTAAACTTTTCGGGGGAAATGGTGCGATAGGCTAATTCAAAGTAATTTTCTTCGTTACCCGTCAAACCCATTGGATATAACATCAATATCATCAATGCGCTCAGCCAGCCAAAACAAAGCAAGCCATTTTGAGACTGATCCAATTCCAAAGCGTATCGCTCGACGGAAGCCAATAATTGGTTTTTTTTCATAAGCAATGCCCCTAATGTTTTTCAACCCAAGCAACGGGATCATGCGATGCAGGATATTCACTGATGTCAATACTG